>NZ_JBSZCV010000005.1:0-15901 GCF_054166705.1 Nitritalea sp. | reverse complement strand
TTTGTTTACATTGAATGTAGCGGGTCTTCCGATTCTAAAGGAGTACAACTTGGCGGGTGAATTACAGGCCTTTTATCCTCTTTCTCCACCCTCCTTTGACACGGAAATCGGTTTTTACCGGTCTGATCCCTTTTCTGGCCCACTGACGGATCAAATAAATGGGCTTGCCCTAGATCCTGAGGATCCTCGGGATATTTTGTATGCGAGTTTTCATTCGTTTGACACGCGTGAACGCTCTTCTTATGGATTGTCTACGTATCGCTGGATAATTATGCGCATCGATCTGGATGCGAAGACCATTCAGGAGATACCTATTGCAGGCGCTGAATACCTCAACCTGACACGCGCACTTTTACCAGAGGTAAAAGGCGATACATTGCATGTCTTGATGCGGGAAACGGATGAGGTACTTTACTTGAAGCGGCTGGTACTAGCGGAGGCCGCTGGTTCCGAAGGATTATAAACCCCTTACTGCATCGCCTACTTGTACGCTGGTGCCCTTTAGCAGCAGCATATTTTGCCCAAAATTAACTTGGTTACCTTGCGTTCGATAGCTGGCTAGGGTTCGTAACGGCTCCTTTCCTTTTTTGGCGGTATCTTGATCGACGGTAATCAAAACACAGCGGGCACAGGGTTTTGTGACTTTAAAATGAGCTTCGCCGATATATAGTTCTTTCCAACTATCCTCGATAAAAGCTTCTTCAGCTGTGAAGGTAAAGTTAGGGCGAAAGCGATCCATCCCTACAGCTTGTTCCAAACGGGCATTTAAGTCCCTTAATGAGGCATCCCCGATAATCATGTAGGGCATTCCGTCAGCAAAACTGACATGCTCTCCAGCTACGGCATATTTTTCTTTAAGGGGTCGTGGCGCTCTTTCCTCCATGTAGACTAATTTCACCGTTTCACCTACCTGCTCAGAAAACCAGCGGGAAATGGTTTTACTTACTTCCAAGGCAGGAACTACATCTTCCCAAATAGATACACGCAGTGGATTTTTGCCTTTGGGTTGAAAAGGAATTTGAATCGCCTGCTCCGCATCGTCTTTTCGGTACACCTGCAAAAAATCGGGATGCAGTGCAGTCTGAAGAAGTGCTAGCTGAGGATGGGTTCGCTGGGTGATAAAAACTCCCTCATTATCTACCAGCATCCAGCGTCGGTCATACGCCAAGCCTTTCATTGTCAGCGTGGCTTTGGGTACCGAGATGCCTCCGAGTGATTTTATGGGATAGAGATAGATAGCAGTGAGTTTGGCCTTCATAACTTGCGTTTAGGAAACGAAAATAAGACGAAATTCTGATTTTTTGGCCATAAGTGCTGACAATATCCCCTTGTGCTCGAATCCAATGTTGCATTTCGGCAGAATATGTCCCCAATTAGCTGCCATTCTGACACATTCAGCTTGCTATTTTTAGGCTGGCATACGCCTTGTCTACAGGGAATACGTCGACATTGTAACAAATATAAATAGTAGAAATACATCATCATGGGAAAAATTATTGGTATAGACTTGGGGACTACAAACTCCTGTGTAGCCGTAATGGAAGGCAATGAGCCTGTAGTGATCCAAAATAGCGAAGGAAGAAGAACCACACCCTCCATCGTGGCTTTTCTGGACAATGGTAATGGAGAGCGGAAAGTAGGTGACCCTGCGAAGCGGCAGGCGATAACTAACCCTGCGAACACTATCTCTTCTGTGAAGCGCTTTATGGGGAAAAAATTCTCCGAGGTATCTGCAGAAAAAAAGCAAGCTTCTTATAAGGTGGAGCAGGGCGCTAATGACACCGTTAGTGTGCGCATCGGAGACCGTGGTTATACGCCGCAAGAGCTTTCGGCGATGATTTTACAAAAAATGAAGTCTACAGCGGAAGATTTCCTAGGGCAGGAAGTTACTGAAGCGGTGATTACTGTTCCTGCTTACTTTAATGATGCGGAACGTCAAGCGACGAAAGAAGCAGGACAAATTGCTGGCTTAGAGGTGAAGCGAATCATAAACGAGCCTACAGCGGCTGCTTTGGCCTACGGCCTAGATAAAAAAGATCAAGAAATTAAAGTCGCTGTTTACGACTTGGGAGGAGGGACCTTTGACATCTCTATCCTCGAGCTTGGAGACGGAGTATTCGAAGTGCTATCTACGAATGGAGATGTGCATCTCGGGGGCGATGATTTCGATCAAGTCATCATCGACTGGTTGGCTGCAGAATTTCAAGCGGACGAAAATATCGACCTAAAGCAGGATCCGATGGCGCTACAGCGCCTGAAAGAGGCTGCAGAAAAAGCTAAAATTGAGCTTTCCAGCTCTTCTTCAACTGAAATTAACTTGCCCTATATCACGGCCACACAAACTGGACCTAAGCATCTGGTGCGCAACCTGACACGGGCTAAGTTCGAACAGTTATCCGATACCCTCGTGCAGCGTTCTATGGAGCCTTGTAAGAAAGCATTAAATGATGCTGGACTATCTGCCGCTGACATCGATGAGGTTATCTTGGTAGGGGGTTCTACGCGAATTCCAAAAATTGTCGAGGAGGTAGAAAAGTTCTTTGGCAAAAAGCCTTCGAAAGGAGTGAATCCAGACGAGGTAGTGGCCATCGGAGCTGCTATTCAAGGGGGAGTTTTAACAGGAGAGGTGAAGGATGTTTTACTTCTTGACGTTACCCCGCTATCGCTGGGTATCGAAACCATGGGGGGAGTGTTTACGAAATTGATCGAAGCCAACACCACTATCCCAACGAAAAAGTCAGAGGTGTTTTCTACGGCTGCCGACAATCAGCCTGCTGTAGATATTCATGTGCTGCAGGGTGAGCGGTCTATGGCCAAGGATAACAAAACTATCGGCCGTTTCCAGCTTTCAGATATTCCACCTGCACCTCGAGGGGTACCACAGATCGAGGTGACTTTTGATATCGATGCGAACGGTATCCTAAACGTTTCCGCGAAGGACAAAGGCACTGGTAAGGAGCAAAAAATTAAAATTGAAGCTTCCTCTGGTCTTTCACAAGAGGAAATCGAAAGGATGCGTCGTGAAGCGGAAGCGAATGCCGCTTCAGACAAGCAAGAAAGAGAGCGTGTAGATAAGCTCAACCAAGCCGATAGCCTTATTTTCCAGACGGAAAAGCAGCTGAAAGAATTCGGGGAGAAGCTTTCTGATGGAAATAAGACAGCGATCGAAGGAGCGCTTACGAAGTTGAAAGAAGTGCATGCTGCCGCTGATTTAGCGGGCATCGATGCGGCCACTGAGGCTTTAAATCAAGCTTGGGCGGCGGCTTCGCAAGAAATGTATGCTGCCTCAGGTGCTGAAAATCCAAATCCTGGCGCTGCTGGTGCACAAGGCGGTGGCGACGCTGGAGACGGTGTTTCGGATGTCGATTATGAAGAGGTGAACGACGATAAAAAGTAAAAGATCCTTCGCCTAAAAAATGAAAAGCGGCTTTCCTCGGGGAGCCGCTTTTTCCGCCTTAATACTAGACGCTTGATATGCAGTTAACATCAGATAATAAGTTAAGACGCCTGATCGTCGTAGGGGACCGCGTGTTGATCAAGTTGCGCCGTCCCGATGAGAAAACCGCTACGGGACTTTATTTGCCCCCAGGGGTTAAGGAAAAGGAGAAAGTGCAGCAAGGCTACGTGATCAAAACCGGCCCGGGCTATCCGATTCCTCTTCCGGCTGAGGAAGATGAGCCCTGGAAAGAGCGTGATGAGCGTATTCGTTACATTCCACTTCAGGCACAGGAAGGTGATTTGGCGCTCTTTCTTTTAAATGGAGCACACGAAGTCGTCTATGAAGGAGAAAAATATTTTATCGTACCCCAGCATGCTATTCTTATGCTGGAGCGTGAGGAGGAGCTATAGGGCTAGAACCTGTAGCGAAAAATAGGTCGATTTTAATGTGAGAAAAAGGGGGAGGCCGGCGGCGGCATCCCCCTTTTTCTCTTTCTAACGTGCGAGTAGGGCAAATTCCTTAGCAAAATAACTCAGGATAATTTGGGCGCCAGCCCGCTTTATACTCAGAAGGGACTCCAGCATGGCACGCTCACCATCTAGCCAACCACGTTCTGCGGCAGCTTTTATCATGGCATACTCCCCGCTTACGTTGTAGGCAGCTATAGGAAGTGCGCTGTGTTCACGCAGCAGGTGAATGATGTCTAAATAAGCAAGTGCGGGTTTTACCATGAGGAAATCAGCCCCTTCGCTGCTGTCTAACTCGGCTTCGATAAGGGCTTCCCGTGCATTTGCAGGGTCCATTTGATAGGTTTTTTTATCTCCAGACTTAGGTGCTGAATCGAGTGCATCTCGGAAAGGACCATAAAATGCAGAGGCGTATTTTGCGGTGTAGGACATAATCGATACCTCGGTGTAACCGGAAGCATCTAGCACATCACGGATGTAACCCACGCGTCCATCCATCATGTCTGATGGTCCGAGAATGTCTGCTCCAGCTTGCGCCTGTGCTAGGGCCATCTTCCCTAATATTTCTAAGGTCTCATCATTCAGAATTTTGCCGTCCTCCACCAAGCCGTCATGCCCATCACTGCTGTAAGGATCCATGGCAACATCTGTCATGATGACAGCCTCCGGGAAACGCTGTTTCAGGGCGTGGATAGCCTTCAGATAAAAGGTTTCCGGGTGGTAACTTTCTGTCGCAAAACGGTCTTTTTTATTATCCGGATAGGCAGGAAAAATGTCAAAGGAGCGGATGCCTAGTTCCATACAGGTGTCCACTTCTTTTAGCATCAGGTCAAGGGAATAGCGGTATATACCCGGCATGGAGTTCACCGCTACCTGCTGGTTGATTCCCTCAATCAAAAAAAGTGGGAAAATAAAATCCTTAGTGGAAAGGCGTGTTTCTTCCACCATCTCCCGGATAACGGCAGACTTTCTATTTCTTCTAGGTCTTCTTAACATCGAAGCGATTATCTATTATTTTGCGTTTTTAGCGAGAAAGTTAGCGATTTTAGCTGTGTTTTCAGGGGAGGCGCCCACGAAGACTTCTACCAGTTGCCCCTCAGCATCTAAAATCGCATGAAGAGGAATCGCACGTCCCTGGTACTTTTTATCCTGAGCAGCGATAAGCTCTAAGGCTTGTAAATTATTAAAACTATGCTCATACAGGAAGGTAAATTCCGGCTTACGTTCGATGTAGCGGTCGAAAATGGAGCGATCTTCTTTCGTCAGCGCGATGAAACGCACTGCTTTGCCTTCGTATTTCTCTACGAGCTCATTAAGCTCAGGAATTTCCTTTATGCAGGGACCGCACCAGGTAGCCCAAAGGTTGATAACCACGATTTCCCCCTCGGCGATGGGCGCTAGGCCTTCTTTTTCTAAATGCGTATTCAGGGTTTCACGGAAGTCTTCTTTGGCCGGCAGGCCGGCAAAGACCAAGTAGCTCGCCAACAAGAAGACGAGGGATAGGGAAAGCATTTTTTTCATAACAGCGATAAGCTTAAGATAAGAATTTTCGAATCTTTAAATATACGGTAAAAATTATCTTGAGTACAGGAATGAGTGGGAAAATACGCGTAAGTCGTGTGAACGGGCAGTGTTCGAAAATGGACGATTTACTGTCCGATAATGGGCTTGCGTGTTTCGGTTTACTTTTTTATGTACGGTTCCTTAAAAAAAAGGATAGGACGAAAGCAGTAATTTAGTAGAGAAGACTACCCGATTTTAGGTAATTCGGATGAGATTTAAGGGTGTACTATTCTCCAAACCATTCTTTTTCCTATATTAGGTTCCTGAAAGGGAAAACAAGCTATGGGCTTGGTAAGGTTTATGTACCAATCAAACAAATTACTTAAATAGCATATGAAAAAACTATCCATGACCGCAGCGCTTTGCCTGCTTCTCTCGGTAGCAGTATCGGCGCAAAATGCTATCCAGTTTAAAGAATTTACACTGGATAATGGATTACATGTCATCATGCATCAGGATAATGCTACACCAATCGTAGCTACTTCGGTGCTGTATCATGTGGGGTCCAAAAATGAGCAGCCAGACCGAACGGGTTTTGCGCACTTTTTTGAGCATTTACTTTTCGAGGGAACGGAAAACATTCCGAGAGGGGAGTATATGAATAAAATTCAGGCCATAGGGGGGACCCTGAATGCGTTTACTTCGAATGATATCACTTATTATTACGAAATTGTCCCAAGTCATCATTTAAAGACGGCGCTGTATATGGAGTCGGAGCGCATGCTGCATCCTAAAATCGATCAGATCGGTGTAGATACGCAGCGCGAGGTGATCAAGGAAGAGAAGCGACAGAGCTACGATAACCGACCTTACGGCACGATACTTCCTGAGACGATGAAGCGTGCCTTTTTAGAGCACCCTTATCAGTGGCCGGTTATCGGTTCTATGGAGCACTTAGACCTAGCCCAGCTACAAGAATTCATGGATTTCCATAAAGCCTACTATGTGCCGAACAATGCGGTACTTACCATAGCAGGCGATATCGATTATGCACAGACAGAAGAGTGGGTGCGCCTCTATTTCGCTGACATCCCGAAAGGGCCTAGCGATTTTTATCGTCCTGCGGTGCAGGAACCTAAGAAGACTACCGAGACGCGCGATATCATCTACGATAATATCCAGATTCCAGCCGTGATTCAGGCCTATAACTTGCCTGCTAAAACACATCCTGACTCCTATGCTCTCGACATGCTGTCGACTTATTTAACAGGAGGCAACTCCTCTCTCATGACAAAGGAGTTAGTGGATAAGCAACAAAAGGCCTTAGCTGTAGCGGCTATTCCTTTAGATCTAGAAGACGGTGGTGTATTTTTAATGTATGGCATCACGAATATGGGTGTAGCACCGGAAGACTTAGAAAAAGAAATCGATAAGCTCCTCGTGCAAGTGCAGCAAAATGGAATTTCAGAGAATGATTTTCAGAAGCTGCAAAACATTACTGAAAATAATCTCGTCAGCCGAAACAGTTCTATGGCGGGTATCGCACAGGCGCTTTCGGATGCCCATGTGTTCCGAGGAAGTGCCGACTATGTGAATAAGGAATTAGATTATTTCCGTAAGGTGACCCGTGAAGATATTCAACGTGTGGCGAACGAATATTTTAACCTGGAAGGTCGTGTGGTCTTGTATTATTTGCCGAAGGCAAACCAAAACGCTGCCGACTAATTTTTAAATCCTAAGAGAAATTAAGCTATGAAAAATAAACTTATGTTATTCGCTGCCGGCTTACTGGTTTCCGGCCTGGCGACTGCTCAGGTAGATCGCTCCACCTATCCGGATCCTGCTCCGGCACGCGAAATTCAGCTGGGAAATGCAGAAAGCTTCACGCTCCCGAATGGTTTGCAAGTGTTCGTGGTAGAAAATAATAAACTGCCCCGGGTTACTTTTTCTCTTGTGCTGGATCGTGATCCACTTCTAGAAAAAGAGAAGAGCGGCATGGTCGGCATGGTAGGAGAGATGATGATGGGAGGTACGAAAAACCGTACGAAAGATCAGCTGGATGAGGAAATCGATTTTATCGGCGCCTCTATTTCTGCTGGATCCACTTCTATTTTCGCTTCTTCGCTAAAGAAGCACCAAGATAAAGCTCTGGAGCTTTTGACAGATGTATTGTATAATCCGATCTTCCCTGAGGAGGAACTGGAGAAGTTGAAAAAGCAGGCCATCACGGGTTTGGCTGCCGCCAAAGATGACCCGAACGCGATTTCGGGACGCTTGACCTCTCGTCTGGTGTATGGCGACGCACATCCTTACGGAGAGATTCAAACAGAGGCGACCTTAAAAAATATCGAGGTGGCCGATATCAAAAATTACTACACTACCTATTTCCGCCCGAATATCGCTTACATGGCCGTAGTGGGGGATATCACTGCCGCTGAGGCGAAAGCCATCGTGGAAAAGTATTTTGGCAAATGGGAAAAAGGGGATGTCCCTACTTATTCTTATGACAAGCCGCAGGCGCCAGCAGAGACGATGGTCGCACTAGTAGATCGCCCAAGCTCAGTACAGGCAGTGGTCAATATTACCTATCCAGTGGAAATGAATATCGACCATCCAGATTACCTCAGCACACGCGTGTTAAACTATATATTAGGTGGTGGATCCTCTTCCCGTCTGTTTATGAACCTGCGTGAGGACAAGGGGTATACCTATGGGGCTTACTCTTCGTTAGGTTCAGATCGCCTGATCGCACGTTTTTCTGCCAGCGCCAGTGTAAAACAAGTGGCAGCGGACTCTGCCGTAAATGAAATGATTTATGAAATCCGTAATTTACGCGATAAAGGCGTTACTGCCGAGGAGCTGGAGGCTGCAAAAGCGAATCTGGCAGGTTCTTTCGGGCGTTCTTTAGAGAGTCCATCCACGATCGCAAATTTTGCGATCAATATGAAGCGGTACAACTTGCCGGCGGATTTTTATAGCGCCTACTTGCAGCGCTTAGAAGCCCTAACAGTGGAAGATTTAAATGCTGCGGCGAAAAAATACATGAAGCCGGATAATATGTATGTGACGGTGGTCGGAAATACGGCCGAGTTCGGTGACCGTATGGGGGCCTTCGGCAATGTAGCTATGTTTACAAACATGGGAGAGCCGGAAAAAGAGATGGTGGCAGCTGGTGATATGACTGCTGAAGCCATTATCGCTAACTACCTCTCGGCTATCGGAGGTGCAGATAAGGCCGCGTCGATTCGTTCCGCTAAGGTGACGCAAGAGGCTGAAATTCAAGGTACAAAATTGAATATAGAGTCTATCCACGATGAGGACAATAGCTTCTTTGTGCAGCGCACCAAAATGATGGGCAACACTATGGCTACATTGATCTTAGAGGGCGCTAGTGGCAAAATGGTTCAAATGGGACAAGAGCAGGCGCTTTCTGATGAGCAGGTAGAGGCCATGAAACCGATGAGCTTTATTATTCCTGAGCTGCACTATGAGTTGCTCGGATACACCATGCGTGTAGAGGGCATTAAAGAAGTGGAGGGCGAAGAGGCGTATAAAGTAGACGTCATGACGCCTACAGGTAGCAAGCAAACGACTTATTACAGTGTGGCCTCTGGCTTAAAGGTGAAAATGGAAAGCGCAGAAAATGGGGACATGGTCTACCGGGATTATAAGGAGGTAGATGGGGTGAAATATCCGATGACCATTATCGCAAATAACCCGATGATTCCTGTACCATTAGAAATGAAAATTCAGTCGATCGCATTTAATGTAGAAATCGCTGACGCGGATAAAAATTAAACGCGGGCATTTTAACATTCTGTAAAGAATTCCTGTAGAGGCTTGTCTCTGGCACCTTTTTCAGGAATTCTTTTTATCTTTACTTAAATTAAAAGAATGATGAAAAATAGAATCAACTTTAACCAGCGGCTTCGCCTATTTTTGGTAGCCATGGTGCTGTTTGCTAGTGGCACCTTGGCGCTAGCCGATCAGGATGCGAAGCGTGTAATCGATACCTATATCGCTGCTGTAGGTGGTGAAGAAGCCGTGAAAAGTGTCACTTCTAGTTTTGTGCGTATGGAAACGGAAGTTCAGGGAATGACGCTGAATATTACGGCGAAAGCTGATGTTAAAAATGAGCGCCTTTATCAGGGGACAGAGATGGCCGGTAATGTGGTTCAAAAGACCATCGTTAAAGATGGTAAGGCCCGTATCGAAGCCATGGGCCAGGTACAGGAGCTGGATGCGGAGACTGCGGGCAACATCGTGACGCAGACTTACCTTTTTCCCGAGCTTTTTTACGAGGACTTTGGTTTCGAGGTGTCTTACGTGGGTAAGGAAAAATTAGAGGGTAAAGACGTGGAGGTGCTAGAAGTAGCCACTTCTGCAGGATCTTTTAAAGAATATTACAGTGTAGAGTCAGGACTTAAGTTGAAGACCTCTGGGGAAGTTGTAGGGGAAACGGCATTTAGCGATTATAAGTCGATCGGGAATGGCTTGATTTATCCGCATAACTTAAGCATTAAAAACCCGATGCTACCGATGACGATGGAAATGAAGGTGATTGAGCTGAAGCTCAATGTTACTTTTGAGGATGCTGATTTTAATTAGTCACTTTAGATAAGCCATAAAAAAAGGCCCCTCGGGGCCTTTTTTTATGGCTTATCGGTTTATTCCCACCAGGCTGCTCTTAAAGGGAATGCCCCTTCACTTCTAAAGTGTGTGTACCTGGGAAAAAAGTCCGCGGGAGCTAAGGGGATCAAAAAGGAATTACCCCAGCGTTGGACTTGGATTTCATGTGGACCTTGCTCCGATAGGAGCTGCACCTGATCGCCAATTCGTAGGCGGGCATAGGCTTCACTGTCAGGGTGCAGGTAGCGCACGTGCCCCTCTGCTGTAGCGTGAATCCCCAAGCGTAGCAGCGGATCTACTGCGGGCACGGGCTGAAAATAGATGCCCATGCTACGGTCGAGCTGCTGCAGAAGAAAAGGGATGACGTTTTGTCCAGCTTTTTCGATGTAGCTGGCGACATAGGTGTCAAGTTCAGGGGATTTTGCGCGCAGCGCGGCCAGCAGGTCTGCATAGACATAGCCTTTTTCCGGATGCCCATACGTTTCCCAGAGCTGACGCATAAATAAAGGCAGGCTTTCACCAGCTTCCAAAAGGAGTAGGTCGAGGCCGAGGGCCAAAAGGCTTCCATAAAGATAGATGTTTATTTTTCGGTCGGGGCTTCCCTCCGTGTAGCCGTCCAGCCAAAGGTCTTCGGAAGCCTGAGCGATGCTCTGATAACGCCAGCCGGCCGATAGTCCCTGCTTCTCAAAGCGCCGCGCCAAGGTGTCCAGGTAGGCATCTGCACTGAGGAAGCCAGATTTTTTTAGGTAGAGATCGCCCATATAGGTGGTGACGCCTTCTAAAAATAAGCCCTCCCGAAGGTGAACTTCCTGATGCAGCCGGTAGGGGCGTAGGGCTGCCGGACGGATGCTGCACACGTTCCAAGCATGGTACAGTTCATGGCTGCTGATGCCTGCCAGCAGCTCTTGGCCTGCAGGACTTTTTAGCTGCTCCTGGGGTCCAAGCGTGATGACGGTGGAAGCTTGATGCTCTACGCCGTGATACTTCGGAAAAGGCAGTAAGAGAATTATAAAGTGGTAGTTGCGTACAGGGAAGCTACCGAAATCGTGTACCTGGCGGGCGGTAAAGGCCTGGAAGGTGCTAAGCAGGTCGCTGCTGGGCGTCTGCTCGGGCCCGTAGAGATGCAGGTAAAAGGTAGTTTCCCCTTCGATGTAGGAGTAGCTCTGCAGCTTTTTACTGATCAGCACCGGGCTGTCGATCAGCTGCTGATAGTCTTTGGCCTCCCATCGCCCTTTTTCTGCGTCTACTTCTTTTAGGGCGGTGGCGACCTTTTCCTCGGCGCGTACAGGGAGCTGAAGCACATAAGGCAGCTCCTCTAAGTCTGCATGCCACAGAAGCAGAGGCGCGAAATTTAGGTAGAACAGGTTTTCATCCACCCAGCAGCTGCCCGCATCCAACACTGCGGCATGGTAGGCATAGGTTAGGGTAAGCTCAGTTTCTACCTCTAGGTGCAGTTCCCAGCTGTTTTTAGAGGTTTTAGCGATACAGATCTCTTTCTTTTGGCCCTCCGGGCCAAGGGTAAAAGCGCGCATCCCCCGCAGGTACTGTCCGTAATGTGCCGCGCTGTAACGGCCTGGCCTCCAGAGTGCTTGGTGGAAAGTATGGCTGCCGGCAGGAAGAGCACCTACGCTGTAGCGTATCTCTAGGTACTGAGCAGCGCGGTTCGAGCAACTTATTTCCAGTATAATCGGGTTTGGAAACGGATTGAAAGTGGTATCTTGCATCGAAAATAGCGTTTACGTGAATTTCAGGTAAACAAAAGTAAACATCTCATTTGTAATTAAAAAAAAGAGATTTATCTTTGCAATCCCTTAGGGCATACCGCGTTTAGGGATTCAATAAAGAGCGATACATAATAAAAGCATAGCGTCATGAAAAGAACATTTCAGCCTTCTCGTAGAAAGAGAAGAAACAAGCACGGCTTCAGATTAAGAATGTCTTCTGCAAATGGAAGAAGAGTATTGAAGTCAAGAAGAGCGAAAGGAAGACATAAGTTAACGGTTTCTTCTGAGAAAACGCTTAAGAAGTAAGCTTGCGTACGCTGAACCAGACAGGAGAATGACCTATACATTTCCTAAGACGGCACGACTGCATGCTAAAAAATCAATAAAGGAACTTTTTGATAAAGGTTCCTCTTTTTTTTTATACCCCTTTAAGGTCATTTGCCTACCGGTCCGGGATCAGGAGGGACATGCTGTACTTTTCTCCATCCCGAAGAAGAAAATCCGTAGTGCAGTGGAACGGAATTTGTTAAAACGTCGCTGTAGGGAGGCGTATCGCCTGCAAGTGGGAGAAGTACTTACGGGCAACATCCCCTGGCGCATCGCGTTTATCTATACGGAACGTAAGGTACAGCCCTATAGCCTTATCGAAAAGCGCATGCGGCGCTGTCTCGAGCAAATACAAGAACGTGCGGCAGCACAACAAGCATCCGAAGCATGAAAAAAAATACGCGTATCAGTCTCTATGTGCTAAGTGGAATCTTAGCGGCGGGCTTACTTTTTTCTTTTGTCAATAAAAACGATCGGCTCTTTGCTATTGCGAAGCACTTGGATATTTTCGCTTCCTTAATTCGGGAGCTAGACTCCTATTACGTGGACGAAATCGACCCAGAAGAGCTGATAACTGCGGGGATGGAAGCCATGCTCAGTGAGCTTGACCCCTATACGGAGCTGATCCCAGAGGAAAACTCTGACGACTTCCGCATGATGACTACTGGAGAATATGGCGGAGTCGGAGCACTTATCGGAAACCGTACAGGCACGAATATCATTATCATGCCTTATTCAGGCTGGCCGGCGCAGGAAGCGGGGCTGATGATTGGCGATGAGCTTTTGCGCGTAGATTCCACGCAGGTAGTTGATAAGGAAACTGCGGACATCAGCCGCCTTTTGAAAGGTCCTGCTAATACCCCTGTGCGGGTAGAGGTGAAGCGTGGCGATGATACCCTTCGCTTTGAGCTGACGCGTAGAAAGATCGTTTTGAATAATGTGCCGTATTACGGCAAATTAAACGAGGAAGTCGGCTACATTAAGTTGACTGACTTCACCACCAATGCGGGTCAGGATGTTCGCCGCGCGCTGGTGGCTCTAAAGGAGCAAGGGATAAGCAGCTTAGTACTGGATTTACGTGATAATCCAGGTGGTATCATGAAGGAGGCGGTAGAGATCGTGAATTTATTTGTGCCCAAAGGCCGTGAGGTGGTCAGCACGCGGGGCAAGATGGACATGGTCAATACGGTGTATAAAACGAGCAAGTCTCCTTTAGATAAGGAAATTCCGCTTGCCGTATTGATTAATGAGCGTAGTGCTTCGGCAGCAGAGATCGTGGCGGGCGCTCTCCAGGATTATGATCGGGCCATTCTGATCGGACGCAAGACCTTCGGGAAGGGCTTGGTGCAGACGACCATTCCACTTTCGTATAATGCCCAAGTAAAGGTAACCACCGCGCGCTATTATATTCCCAGTGGTCGCTGTGTGCAAGCCATCGACTACAGCCGCCGAGGGGAGGAAAACGCTAGCGTTCCTGATTCTTTGCGCCAAGCGTTTAAAACCAAAAATGGGAGAACAGTCCTCGACGGGGCTGGCATCGAGCCAGACGTGGAAGTAGATGCGCCGACTTTTGCCCCGATCACCTTCAGTCTAGTTGCCCGCAGTCATGTGTTCAACTTTGCGACAGCCTATTCCCATAAAAACCCAAAAATCTCCGGGCCTCGGGAATTTCAGGTTTCGGATGCGCTCTACGCAGAGTTCGTGGACTGGTTAGCGGATAAGGAGTATGACTACACCACCTATGTCGAAAAATCACTAGAGGATCTGGAAAAATATGCGAAGCGCGAGCAGTATTTCGAAGAGATCGAGGCCACTTTAGCGGCACTAAAGGAAAAGATTACCCATAGCAAAGAGCAAGACCTAGTGACGCACAAGGCAGAGGTGAAGCGTGCGCTTCGGGAAGAGATTATCTCGCGTTACTACTTTCAGGAGGGGGTGGTGCAGGCCTCCCTGGATGAAGACGAAGAGATTAAAAAGGCGATAGCCCTCCTCGGCGATGCGCCGAAAATGAAAACATTACTAGCGGGCAAGTAAATGATTTTAGCAATAGATACGTCTACCCCCGTGTGTTCTGTGGCGCTGCATGAAGAGGGGCGCCTGCTCACCAGTGTGGAAAGTCATCTGCCACAGGTGCATGGGAAGGTGTTGGTTTCCTTTATAGACCATGTTTGCCGGGAGGCGGGTATCCGTAAACGTGACCTGCAGGCAGTGGCTGTGGCGAATGGCCCAGGCTCCTATACGGGCCTGCGCATCGGTCTATCTACAGCGAAGGGACTTTGTTACGCGTTGGATTTGCCGCTGATTACTTTAGATGCTCTAGCGGGATATAGGAGTGCCTTTTCCGGTATTTCGGCAGGCACGCTAATCGCGATGATGGATGCACGCCGGATGGAAGCCTATGTGCGGATCGAGCAGCTTGGCGACCTGGCGAAAGTGCTTCAAGAGAGCAGTCCTCAAATTTTAGATGAAAATCTGTTAGCCCCTTATTTGGATAAGGGCCCTATTTTCTTGGTGGGTGATGCTGTGGCGAAGTTCATGGCAGCATTTCCGCATGCGCAGGCCCTTCCTGTGCGGATAGGGCAGTCCGCCCGCCTGTTGGGTGCAGGGGCTTGGGAGGCCTTCGGCCAAAAGGCTTTTGCGGATCTAGCGTACGCAGAGCCGAACTACTTAAAGGCTTTTTTGGTTACAGCCTCGAAGAAAAATCCTTTTCAGCTATGAGTGAAATTGTAAATCGTGTGGCCCAAAGCCCTCTTTATACATTAGATTTAGAAACGTTTTACCAGCGTGGCGAGCGTGTAGGTTTTGACCTTGCGCCTTTTTTATGGCAGGGTTTGGCTTTAAAGGAGGCAGATTTCCGTGAAGCTCTGAAAGGGCAGGACTGGTCGAGCTATGCGGGAAAGTTTGTGTACATCCATTGTTCTGCAGATGCGATCATCCCACACTGGGCTTACATGTTGGTAGGTACTTATTTGCAAGATGAGGGAGTGTTTTTTGTAGTGGGCGATGCGAATACCTTAGAGCAGGCATTATTTGATGCAGCTTTTGCGAAGTTTCCTGTGGAAGAAGTGGAGGACAGGCCGCTGGTAGTGAAAGGCTGCAGCAGTGTAACACTTCCATTATATGTGTATGGAAAGGTCCTTTCCCGCTTACAGGGGCATGTGAAATCCATCATGTGGGGGGAGCCCTGCAGCACAGTTCCTTTGTATAAGCGTAAGCGTAAGTAGGGGGTGTCCGTTTGGGTGCTCCAGCACCAAAATTAATTGTATTCATTTTCAGGCTTTTACAGAGATAGGTTGATTTTTTTTGAGTAAGGCTATTGGTTTTAAAAGGACGACCTACTATGTTTGCATTCCCAAACGGGGGAAAGAGTTGATAAAAAAAGAGACACATTAAAAAATATAAAATTTTATTTGGTCTTCTAAAAATTAACAAGCATCTTTGCAAACTCAATCGCCCAAAAGAAGGTGATCGAACAAGGTGAAAAAAATAATTGAAAATGTTTTGCGAGTTTAAAAAGTGTTTCTAACTTTGCACTCCGAAATCAATGAGTAATTGAAAAAATTACACTAAATCACATAAGGTGATAAAAGTTCTTTGAAGGTTTTGTAAGAAAAAATGACATCCTAATAGTACAGGAAAATGAAAATTTTCCGTCAATTTTAGTCGAGCGTACAGGAAAATAGAGTAGTGGCGACACTACGACAAACACTTTACAATGGAGAGTTTGATCCTGGCTCAGGATGAACGCTAGCGGCAGGCCTAATACATGCAAGTCGAACGGGATCCAGAAGCTTGCTTTTGGTGAGAGTGGC
>NZ_JBSZCV010000004.1:0-269894 GCF_054166705.1 Nitritalea sp. | reverse complement strand
TCATCAGGATTCCCGGTAGGGGCGGCCCTTGCGGCCGCCCTGTTTCGATTATGATTCGAAAAATGCCATGGGATTAATAATTTTCGGGATGGATGCGTGTCGTTACCCGTCGTGGATCATGGATCATGGATCGCGGATCATGGATCGCAGATCATCTTTCGCGATTCATCGATTGTCACCAGGGCGGCCGCCAGGGCCGCCGCTACATTTTGGATTCGAAAATTGCCATGGAATTAATGATTTTCGGGGTTGGGATATATTTTGTCACCCGTCGTGCATCATGGATCGCGATTCATCGATTGTCATCAGGATTCCCGGTAGGGGCGGCCCTTGCGGCCGCCCTGAAACGATTATGATTCGAAAAATGCCATGGGATTAATAATTTTCGGGATGGATGCGTGTCGTTACCCGTCGTGGATCATGGATCATGGATTGCGGGTCATGTGTTACGGATCATCGATTGTCGCAAGGGCGGCCGCTAGGGCCGCCCCTACATTTTGGATTCGAAAATTTACCAACCGTCGTGGATCATCGGTTGTTACCGGGGCGACAGAAATAATCAAGGGGGGATTCACAATTAATATTTATTTTTGCTGCATGAAACAGCTCCTCGCGCTTTCCTGCATCACCCTGGGCCTTCTCCTATTGCCACTGCTCCTGCAGACCAGCGGCCAGCTGCACGCCCAGTCCGTGGAATCCGACGAACGTGCCATGATCGATGTGAAAGACGGCGTCTCCTTCAAGCGCGATTCCCTTTTTCTGATGAACCTGCGCTTCCGCATGCAAAACCGCGCAGGGTTTAATACCCTGGCAGGAGACCGCGCCGAGGTAGAAGCCTTCGAAATGCGCATTCGACGCCTCCGCCTGCGCTTTGACGGCTACGTCCTCTCCCCTAAATTCCAATACTACATCCAACTTTCCTTCTCCCGAGCAGATATGGACCTGGAGCTGGGCGAAGTGGCGCAGCCCATACGTGATGCTATCCTGTATTACACAGTGAATGAAAACCTGTACTTTGGATTCGGACAGGTGAAACTGCCCGGCAACCGCCAGCGGGTCATCAGCTCAGGCAATCTCCAATTTGCTGATCGCTCCATCGTCAATGGTCTCCTCACCCTAGACCGGGACTTCGGCCTGTACACCTATTATACCCTGCCCCGAAAAATGACGGGACCACAGGTCTGGCAGATAAAAACGGCCATCACCTCAGGAGATGGTCGGAATGCCCTGGCCATCAATAACGGTCTGGCCTACACGGGTCGCCTGGAGTGGCTGCCTTTCGGCTATTTCTCGAATAATGGGGACTACTCCGAAGGAGATATCGAGTTCGAACCGCGGCCCAAACTCTCCCTGGGATTGACCTACTCGGCCAACCAAAAAGCGGTGCGGACGCAGGGCCAACTGGGGGCGGAGCTTTTTGAGGCCCGCAACCTCAACAGCCTCATCGCCGATCTGATGTTCAAGTACCAGGGCTGGGCGCTGATGTCCGAATACATGCAGCGCAATAGCCCCGATCCGATCACAACGAACGAAGCGGGCGATATTCGGCTCGTCGTGGTGGGCCGCGGCATCAATACGCAGCTTTCTCGGATGGTGGGCCCCCGCTTGGAACTGGCGGCCCGCTATGCCTACGTCGTCCCCAACCAAAACCCCTCAGCCATCCGCCAGCGCGTCGATGAGGGACTGTTCGGAGTTACCAAATACCTGAATGGACACCGGATTAAGGTGCAGGGGAATGTAGGCTACCGCTGGCTGCAGGGACTGACTGGCTTCAGCCGCGCAGGAAATACCTGGACGGGCATGTTTCAGGTGGAATTCGGGATCTAAAAGCGATAGCATCTAAAGCAAGTGTTTTTAAGCGCTTTCCTTTTCTTCTCTCGAAAAGCTTCTAGGGCCCCCTATAGGTGCAGCAGCAAAGTGAATCCGGGACTTCATGAGCTAGCCGTGCAGATTTACGGATGTGCGAACTCCGCTTGGATCATTTCCTTCAGGCCTTCGGCCAAAGTATAGGGTGCCTGGAAGCCACTCTCGGCACCTTGGGTACTGCTAAAAGTAGTGGTCGAACAGAATTTTTTCACACGGATGGCACTTATAGTGAAGGGCTTGCCGCGTATTTTGCCGAGTAAATCCAAGGCCAAGCCAGCTCCATAGCCCAAAGCATAGGGCAAGCGGAAAGGAGAGGTAGAGGGCTTCCCCAGGCTTTGATACACATTTTGTACGAGTTCCTCCATCGTAAAGTCGGGCTTGTCGGCATAATTAAAAACCTGCACCCCAGCCTGCCAGGGTCGGGCTAGCAAGTGTTCTAAAAAAGCCACTACATTATGGATGTAGGCCATGGACTTTTGGTTTTGGCCACTGCCGATCATCACAAAGCGGCCAGAGGCCATTTGCGCCAGCAGATTATACACATTTCCACGATTTCCGGGCCCAAAGACCACCGTAGGGCGCACGATAAGCAGCTGCCGCCGCTGCGGATCTGCCGCTTGCCAGTCCCGATAGACCTGTTCAGCGGCCGCCTTGGTCTTGCCATAGGGATGTTCAGCCGCCAAGGGGCTATCTTCGTCGGCCTCCGCTTCAGCATCTCCATAAACCGCCACCGAGCTCACAAATAGCAGGGTCTCCACCTGCCGCTCTGCCGCCAGGGCACATACATGTCGCGCGCCCTGCACATTAACTTCAGCATACAGGCGCACTGGGCGTACATTGTCTTGATGCTCAGCGGCCAAATTGATCCAAACCTTCCCTCGGCAGGCCTGGGCGAGGGCATGCGGATCGCGCACATCGGCCAGCTGCGTCTGGGAGGGGAAGGCGGTAGAAATAACCTTGTCTACGATTTGAAAGGGGATGGCCTGCGCCTGAAGGCTGCGGCAAAGGGCCGTGCCGATAAATCCAGCCCCACCGATGACGGTGATCATAAAGAAAAAAGTTTAGCTGTGATGTTACAAGAGAGGTAATAGCAAGCGCTGAGCAGGGGTAAGCGCTCTACCTGACGAAACAACTGCCAGTTATAGCGGATAAGCCCAAGTTTATTACTGGAAAGGGAGCTGTTGCGACGGGTGTAGGTGGCGAGCACCTCGGGAAGCAGGTAGGCATAAGGGGTTTTTTTCAAGAGGTGGAGCCACAAGCCATAATCCTGCCGTTTGCGGAGCGCGGGCATGAGGACCTTGCCCAGCAGCTCGGTGTCGTACATGGCCGTCAGACAGCCGACAAAGTTGCGCGTCAACAGCTGCGTGTAGGACAGCTTATCGGGGAGCTGGTCCACTACGCCGGCAGCGCGGCCATTTTCTTCTACTACCGTGTAATAGGTGTAGCTGAAGGCGATGTTTTCTCGCTGCATAAAGGCCAGCTGTCGCTTCAGTTTTTCGGGCATCCAGCGGTCATCCACATCTAAAAAGGCGATAAAACGGCCCTGCGCAGCACGAATACCTGCATTTCTAGCTGCTGCGGCCCCTTGGTTTTCGGATAGGAACAGGGCATGTACCCGCTTATCGGCAGCGGCAGCGGCAGCGATGGCTGCCGAGGTGCCATCTGTGGAGCCATCGTCTATCAGCAAAAGCTCCCAATGCGGATAGGCCTGCGCCCGTACGCTTGCCAGCAGGCCAGGCAGAAAACGGGCCGCCTGATAGCATGGGGTGATGATACTGACGAGGGCGGGTTTACTCATGAATACTGTAAAAACACAAATATAGCGAAAAAATCAGACTTTGGTTGATGACACTATCCGTATTCAAAACCGAGACCAAGCTGACACAGAAAAGTAGCTGGGCGAACCGTCGGGTAGGGGGTGCGGAAAGGGACCCTTTGCGCCAGCTTAAACTCCAAAAGCCATAGCCAATCGCCAGCAGGCAGATCAAAAAAGGCAACAGCCCGAGCTCCGAAAAAATCTTGGCATACAGGGATTTCGGCGTGATATACTGCCGCTCCTTCACCGCATCGTAGACCTGTTCGAAGGCAAGGGCATAGGGATAGTGCTGCCGCACGAGCTCCGGATACACGTATCGATAACCATCCAGTCCTGTGCCGAGAAAGTAGGTCTCCGGACCGCTCTGAAAGCCGATGACGGGGTTCATGATGCGCTGAAACATCGAGCCTTCTCGCTCTAAAATAAGAAATAGCGTCTCAGGCTCGGCGACGATCCGTGCGATGTTGGACAGACGCCGGAAGGTGTAATTTTCACCGCTGTAGGAGCGGATTTGGCTGAGGCCTGCCAGGCTGAGGAGGGAAAATAGCCCCAGCAGGAGCAAGCTGCGCCGTCCGAGCCGAAAGACGATTAGGTAGAGCGCCCCGCTGAGTAGCACGGTGAGGTAGCCATAGGCTGAGCCGGAAAGGAGCAGAAAAAATCCCAAGAGTGTGAGGCTCAGCAGGCGTCCACGGCCCCGATAAAAGAAAACATGGAGCAGGCCGAAAATCATCAAGTAGCGCACCATCCAGGAGGGCTCTCCGGAGATGCCCTGCAGGCGGTTGACGGTGCGGTAGCTGAAGAGCAGGGTAATGGACTCCGAGAGGCTTTGGGGCAGCAGCCCCGCTATCCCCGCTAGCTGCACCGTGCCCACCGCGAAGATCAGGTACAGCGACCAGGTGGCCACCCGGCCGAGGCTGGCCAGTACCTCCTCCCGGCCGAGTGTGGCGGCATGGCGCAACGAATAGCGGGTGGCGACCAGAGAAATGCCTAAAATAAGCAAGCTGAGCAGGGCCTTGGGCAGATGCTCCCAGCGCCCGAAAAGGCCCAGCGCCATACCGATGGCATGTACGCCGACGAGGCTAAGCAGGAGCAGCACCCAAAGATCATGGCGGCTCCACTGCCGATCTAGTAAAAAGGCAAAGACGGCCGGCAAAAGAAAAAAGAAGGACAGGGGCCGGTACTGATTGTTCAGCGGGAAAAAGGGGCTACTGTCTAGGGGCAGCAGAAACACGGCCACCAAAAAGCCATACCAAGCCAGCTGGCGCAGGGTTATCGGTTGTGAAAAGGATGCGTGGAGAACCTTATCCTGTTTCATCTGTGCCAGTTGAAAAGTGCAGTGTGTGCCAAAAGAGATGCCCCGCTGCCAAGAATGCCGCCGCGATTAAAAATAAGCTCATGCGTAGTAGGAGCCCCGGACCGATAGGCTTGGTGGAGGCTTTTGGGGGCTGCAAAGTAGTAAAGAGGGGTGTGTCTCGGGCGACTTGCAGCTTAGCGGCTTCCTCTTGTTTACTTAATTCAGAGAATGTTTCCAGTTTAACGGAATACTCATTTTCCAGGCGCTCGAGCTGGGTGGTCAAGCTGGGAGAAATGCGATTTTGATTTTCCACGCGAAAGAGGGAGAGCTTGTTTTGGGCTTGATAAAACGCGGCGCGCGCCTCTTCAAGCCGTTCTTGCGTAAACCTGAGCTGCTCCTTGGCCTGTAGCGCACTGATTTCAATCAACCTCTCTTGAAGTCGCCTTTGTAAGCGGGTAGCGAACAGCACGGCATAGGTTGGGTCGGGTAAGCGTGTTTGGAGTGTCAGCGATTTTTCCTGTGGGTCGTAAACGATGTTCACCTGTTGATCGAGGTGATCGAGGACCAACCATTTTTCGAAAGAAACGGGTACAGGAAGTGAATCCATGAAGATAAACTTACTGGGCGTCTTTAGGCCCATTTTCTTCTTCACTTGCTCTAAGCGGTAAACCCAAGACTTTTGCGTTTCCTGTTGCAAAAAAGTTTCCAGCGTCCCTCCCGGAAAGTCTGCCAGTGGGGAGGGGGGCAGGGGTAGGGGCAGCAGCTGCTGCAAAAAGCCCGTTTCGCTGGCCAGCTTCGGATACAAACTAGGCGGCACCTCGTTTTGGTTCGGGTGAAGGGGCAGAGAAAAGCCCGTTAAGGCAGCCAGGCTCCCTAAATTCGGGGAGGCGCCCATGTTCTCCGCACTGCTGACCAGCAAGAGTGCCTCAGCTCGATAGCTTTTGGGGCGTAGCCAGTGTACGGCAGCGGCCAAGCCCAGTGCCAGCCCACAAAAAAGGAGGTAGGCGCGTCGATGGCGGCGCCAGATGCGGCCGAGATCTCGGGTGCTGAGGCTTTCGGAGGGCCTTTTCGGGGTGATGTCCTGCATAAAGAAAAATTTCTCCTGTAAAGATACGAAATGTCTCGGTTTCGACGCATGCCATGGGGTTTTCCTCAGGATGCACCTCCCTCCTCTAGGCGGTATTTTTTTATTTCCCCCGGCGGTGGTACCTTTGTCCGACAGGGCAAAACCGTCTCATGCAGGCGGCATTTCTTCCTATATTTATGGTACGACATCGCATACAAGCGCTCGGGCACCTCGGAGATCGTATCGGCGAACTCTCCGATGCTGAATTTCAGGCTTTGGCCTTCCGGGTAGAAAATAATAATAGTTGGTTCACCCCTAAAATGCTGCGAACGGCGCTAGATGGGCTTATGCGCATGCTGGACCGGCAGGCGCTGGAGGAGTGGGTGGCGCCCTATTCTTTTCCGGAAAAGGGGCGAAAGGATGTGGGGATTTTGGCGGCAGGAAATATCCCTGCGGTGGCTTTCCATGACCTGCTCTGCGTGCTGATGGCGGGGCATAAGGCCAGTGTGAAGTTGAGCTCCGGGGATCAGGTGCTGATGCGCTGGCTGATCGCGGAGCTGCAAGCGATCAATCCTGTTTTCGAGGCGGACATCGAGGTGGCGGACATGCTGAAGGCGAAGGATGCGTACATCGCCACGGGCAGTAACAATTCGGCGCGGTACTTCCAGCATTATTTCGGCCGCTACCCACACATTATCCGTCAAAATCGAACTTCTGTGGCCGTACTGCGAGGGGAGGAGACGGAGGAGGAGCTGCGCCAGCTGGGTGCCGATGTGTTCACCTATTATGGCTTGGGCTGCCGCAATGTTTCGAAAGTTTACATCCGAAAGGAGGAGCATCTGCATGCCTTTTTCGATGCCGTCGCGGATTTCGAGTGGGTGCGGGAGCATCATAAGTATGTGAACAATTACGATTATAATAAGAGCATTTTTTTGGTCAATAAGGTGCCGCATTTGGATACGGGCTTTCTTTTAGCTCGGGAAGAAGAGGCCTTAGTGAGTCCGATCGCGGTGCTGCATTATGCCTTTTATGAGCAGGAGGAATCCCTAAAGCGGGAGCTGGCGGCGCGTGCTTCTGAGATTCAGTGTTTGGTAGCGGGGCAGCCTGCGCTTGTGGATGCCGCTACTCCGCTGGGGCAGGTGGCTTTTGGGCAGGCGCAGGTTCCAGGCTTAGCCGATTATGCGGACCATGTGGACACACTGACTTTTTGTACCTCGCTATAAGTAGGTGGGCGGGATGTGGCGCAGCCTTTGCGCTACCGCGCAAAGAAAAAGCTGGACAGAAAAAAGCCTTCCTCCCAGAGCAAGTGGGGGGGAGGCTTTTTTTAGGGTTGTTTTTCTGCATAAAGTCTATTTTTGGCGAAATTTCGCGGTTTTTATTTTCGGTGAAGGGTAGAGAGTGCGGCTGGCTGTTGGTAAAATGCTATGGTTTTTTTCTTTCCCGAGCCTCTTAGGGCAAGAGGCAGGCCGAGGGACAGGCTGACGGGGAAGCAACAGATGTCGGGACATGAATTCGAGATGTATTTCAATTTACCGTTTAATTAGCGAATTTTCTTGCGTAGTATGAATTTTTAACAAGGGAAAATTTTCTTTATATTCTTTATAAATAAGTCAGAATACGGTATAAACGCTTCTTTTTTTGGCCTATATGGCTATATTTGCAATCGATTAAAATAAACCTTTTCGACAAATAAAAATCAGTTTCCCATGGCATTTGATATAGAAATGATCAAAGCTGTCTACGCGAAATTCCCTTCCCGGATAGCAGCTGCTCGTGCGGCAGTCGGTAGACCTCTAACCCTCGCAGAGAAAATTTTGTATGCACACTTATCCGAGGGCGATGCCACTACCGCTTATGAAAGGGGTGTCTCTTACGTAGACTTTCAGCCTGACCGCGTGGCCATGCAGGATGCTACGGCACAGATGGCGCTTTTACAGTTTATGCAGGCGGGTCGTGACCAGGTAGCCGTGCCTTCTACGGTACACTGCGATCACTTGATTCAAGCGGAAGTAGGCGCAGAGGCGGATTTAACGAAAGCGAAAGACAAGAACAGAGAGGTGTACGATTTCCTTTCTTCTGTTTCGAATAAATATGGCCTTGGCTTCTGGAAGCCGGGGGCGGGTATCATCCACCAGGTGGTACTGGAAAATTATGCCTTCCCGGGCGGTATGATGATCGGGACAGATTCCCATACCCCGAACGCGGGTGGCCTCGGTATGGTGGCCATCGGTGTAGGGGGTGCAGATGCCTGTGACGTGATGGCTGGCCTGCCTTGGGAGCTGAAATTCCCGAAATTAATCGGTGTACGTCTGACGGGTAAGTTGTCCGGCTGGGCTTCCGCCAAAGATGTGATCCTAAAAGTAGCGGGCATCCTGACGGTAAAAGGGGGAACGGGTGCTATCGTCGAATATTTCGGCGAAGGGGCACGCTCGCTTTCTGCTACCGGAAAAGGGACGATCTGTAACATGGGAGCTGAAATCGGTGCTACCACCTCTATCTTCGGCTACGATGAGAAATCCGAAGCCTATCTGAGAGGTACAGAAAGAGGTGATATCGCCGACATGGCGAATGCCATTAAGGAACATTTGACAGGTGACGAAGAGGTCTACGCTCAGGCGGAGAAGTACTTCGATCAAGTCATCGACATCAACTTATCAGAGTTGGAGCCGCATATTAACGGTCCTTTCACGCCAGATTTAGCTTGGCCGCTTTCCAAGTTCGCTGCTGCGGTGAAGGAAAATAACTGGCCGGCTAAGTTGGAAGTCGGGCTGATCGGTTCATGTACCAACTCTTCCTATGAAGACATTTCACGTGCGGCTTCTTTGGCCGAGCAGGCCGTAGCCAAAGAATTAACGGCGAAGTCGGAGTACACCATCACACCGGGTTCTGAGCAGGTGCGCTTCACGGTGGAGCGCGATGGCTTCTTGGACGTATTCGGAAAGATGGGCGGGGTCGTGCTGGCAAATGCTTGCGGTCCTTGTATCGGGCAGTGGGCACGTCATGGTGCTGAAAAGCAGGAGAAAAACTCGATCATCACCTCCTTTAATAGAAACTTTGCCAAGCGTGCGGATGGAAATCCGAATACACACTCTTTCGTGGCTTCACCAGAAATCGTGACGGCCATGGCGATCGCGGGGGACTTGACTTTTAACCCGATGACCGATACGCTGACTAATGATAAAGGGGAGCAAGTGAAGCTGGATGAGCCTAGTGGTTTAGAGCTTCCTACAAAGGGCTTTGCGGTAGAAGATGCCGGTTACCAGGCGCCAGCAGAAGATGGTTCAAAGGTTGAAGTGGTCGTAGATCCGAAATCCGACCGTTTACAGCTACTGGATCCTTTCCAGCCTTGGGAAGGTACCGACTTAGAGGGACTGAAGCTCTTAATTAAGGCAAAAGGCAAGTGTACCACAGATCACATTTCGATGGCAGGTCCTTGGTTGCGCTTCCGTGGTCACCTGGATAATATTTCCAATAATATGTTGATCGGTGCGGTTAACTTCTTCAATGAGGAGACGAACAAAGTGAAGAACCAGTTGACAGGCGAATACGGTGAAGTACCTGCGGTGCAGCGGCAGTATAAGCAGCATGGTGTCGGTACGATCGTAGTGGGGGATGAAAACTACGGGGAAGGTTCTTCTCGTGAGCATGCGGCCATGGAGCCACGTTTCTTAGGCGTGCGTGCGATTTTAGTAAAATCTTTCGCGCGTATCCATGAGACCAACTTGAAAAAGCAGGGGATGTTAGCCTTGACATTCGCGAATCCTGCCGATTATGATTTGATTCAGGAAGATGATACGATCGCGATTAAAGGCCTAGAGAGCTTTGCGCCAGGGCAGCCACTTACTGTGGCGCTTACGCATGCGGATGGCACGACGGATGAGATTACGGTGAATCATACGTATAATGCTGGTCAAATCGAATGGTTTAAGGCAGGTTCAGCGCTTAATTTGATTAAGGCGAACGTAGCGAAGTAAATTTCTCTTCTTTTCATATACTCAAAAACGCTCCTTAGGGGCGTTTTTTTGTTTTTTAGATACATGTAAGAAGAATTTTTTTCCAGATACGTGATTATATTATTCGTATAAAAATCAGGAAATCGAACGCCTAGAACGCAGGATTTTAAGTTAAACAGATATTTTTTTTAATTAAATAACAGTATATAATTTTGCTTGATTATACGATGTAGTGTTTTTGTCTAAAAAATTGGCCTCTTTGCCGAAAAAACTTTGCTTAAAATCCATTGTAACCCTATATTGTGCTAAATATACATATTGAACCATAAATCAAACCTCTAGTATTCATGAAAAGCAATGTAACAACTTTGCACGTCCCCAGTGTGCATGAATTGAATGGCAATGCGCTACGTTTTGTAGCTGAAAATTTGAAGACAGGCTTAAAAATAGAGCACCAGGGAAAATATTATCTAGTAGGTGATTTGGCCTTGTCGGAAGGCTTGGCACCCTATCGTAACATTAATAGTGCTCCGGACGAGTTAGACTACAACTTACTCTTAAAGTCTTCTTTAGTATTAGCTAATCAAAAACTCGGGAACCCGCTTACGGTGACAACGGGCTTTCCTTTTTCTACCTACCAGATTTTTAAGGATCAAGCGAAGGACAAATTGCAGCGCAATCATGAGATAGGTTTTGATGCAGCCACATTTAGTAATAGCGGGTTACGCAAGGTGATCGTCGAAGTGGATGCTTGTTCGATCATGCCAGAGGCGATAGGTTGTGCGACGGGCGTTCGTCGAATGCTAGGCGAAGAGAATAACTTTTTCATGATAAGCTTGGGTTATGGTACCTGTGAGGGGATTTTAAGTATGAAAAATGGGCTAGTCCAGCGCTCCTCTCTTTCTACATTCGGTGTGCGTTATGCGGTACAGCGTTTAGAGGCTGAGTTATCCAAGCAGCATTATTTAGCACTAAAAAACGAGCATCAGATCGAAAATAATTTTAAGGATCGTTTTATTTTCATCAATAGAAAACGTGTGGACCTGACGGCGCTACGTGAGCAGTTGCTGCACGAATATTACGATGAAGTGATTTCTCCTGCCTTGCGCCGTGCCTTTAATGATGAAGATTTCCAAAAATCCTCTAAAATGTACTTAGGCGGTGGTGGAGCACTTTTGCCTGAGCTTGTAGATAAATTTAAGCAGGAGTTTGCGGATATAATCCCTGTGGAAGTAGCTCCTGAGGCTTCTTCTTTAGCCAGTATCGGATATTATTTTAACAGTCTCGACTTGAGTGGCGGGGATGCGAGTAAAGCTGTCGGTATCGATATCGGTAATGCATCTACGGTAGTTACTTTCTCGGGAGTGACACACGGTTTTGAATAAAAAATTGTAGTACCTATGGCAAAAAATATGCAAGCGGCCAATGTTTGTATCCTCAGTGGACAAACATCGATACATGGAGATATCGTCACAGCCTTTGATGTTCACGTAGATGCGATTGTTCATGGTAACATTCAGGCTGGCGGTAAAGTAGTTATTTCATCCAAAGCAGAGGTGTATGGAAACGTGCAAGGAGAAGCGATCTCGGTGGCTGGTAAAATACAGGGAGACGTGCGGGCTGCCACAAGTTTACATTGTTTAGGAACAGCAAACATGGTGGGGCAACTTTACTGTAAACGTTTTCATGTAGAGGAGGGTGCGCTCCTGCATGGTAGTATCCTGATGGACGAGACGCGGATCGGACATGAGGTAAAAACTCGGGTGGAGCCTGCCAAGCCATTACCGAAGGAGAACTCTCTGGTGGAGGTACAGCAAGAAGTGGCTATACGTGCAGAGGCCTTGCCGAAGGCCACGGATACGGCGCCTTCAGATGAAACGAAAGATGCCGAAAAGGCTTCTGTTCGTAATTTCAAACTCAATATGAATTTGTGGTAAAGCGATGCAGGTTAGATAGACTGAATTTAAATTAGTTCGTATGACAACTTTTATTTTCAGCTTACTGTTATTGTGTGTAATATTGTACTACTAAAAGTAAACTGACGATACGCTATGGCAATCATGATAACAGACGAGTGCATCAACTGTGGTGCATGCGAACCGGAGTGTCCAAATACTGCTATTTACGAGGGAGGAATCGAGTGGAACTGGAGTGGAGGAACGCAGTTGAGTGGAGAGGTGAGGCTCTTAAACGGTCAGGAGGTAGATGCTGACCAGGAGCAGGAGCCTATTTCGGATGAATTTTATTACATCGTAACAGATAAGTGTACCGAGTGCACCGGTTTCCATGAGGAACCTCAGTGCGCGGCTGTTTGCCCAGTAGACTGCTGCGTAGACGATCCCGATCATCGCGAGTCGGAAGAGCAGCTCCTGGAGAAGAAGGTCTTTATGCACGGTGAGTAACAGTGCAGCCGCTAGGCTGTCGGAAGTAATTGGGGTGCTGCACTACCAAAGCAGCACAAGGAAAGAAGGGTTCGCCCTTCTTTTTTTATACGCCATATAATATTTTTTACATTTTAAAGAGGTTGGTTGCGCCTGTTTTACTGTTCATTACAAAAAATACGGGGCGACAGTTAATTTTTTTATGGAAAGTGTTTAACTTGCTACCACATTTAGACCAAACTAAAACTACTTTAAATTCTTTAGACTGTGGAAGACAACAGAGGTAACGACAGAGATGAGATTTACTCACAGCGAGTAAAAGCGGGTAAGCGTACGTACTTCTTCGATGTGAAGGCGACAAAATCCAACGATTACTACCTGACCATAACGGAAAGTAAGCGTCGGGTAAAGGATGACAGTTTCGTATATGAAAAGCATAAAATCTTCCTGTATAAAGAGGATTTTGCTAAGTTCGTAGAGGCACTGAACCAGGCGGTAGATCATGTGAAGCACGACCTGATGGCAGATGTAGATTTCTCACAGTTTGAGGTAGAAACCTCAGAATCCCGATTCGATGATGAATTAAAGTGGGAATAAAGGCGTAATTCCTCCTAGCGCTTAGCGGCACTTGTTCGAAACTTTTACTACTTTAGTGTTCGGACAAGTGCTATTTTTGTTCTATCCCATGAAGAAATTTATCCTGTACCTTCTCCTGATCATCGGCTGCCTTATGGCCTTAGGCTGGTACTTCTCTACGATCAGTTTTTACTTCATTCTCTCCCTAGTCATCGCGGCAGTGCTCAGGCCAGTAACCAATAGAGTGAATGCCGTCCATATCTTAGGGCAGCATATCCCTCGCTGGTTAGCCATCTTGTTTTCTTTTGGCGTTATCGTAGGGCTCTTGTTTGGGATCGTGCTTCTATTCGTACCCTTAATTTCTATTCAGATCGAACGTCTGGGGAGTTTTGATCTGGATGTGCTCTACGAGCAAATTCAAAATCCAGTAGGAAGAGTGGAGGACTTCCTGATCACCTATAATTTGGTCAATGCTGAGCCCGGCTTTTTAATCATTCAGGTGCGTGAAACCCTCATCGGAAGCGTAGGTAAAATCAATGTGCAGGGACTCATCAATACCGTCTTTAGCACCACCAGCTCCTTTTTTATCGCTGTCATCTCCGTAGCATTTATTACCTTCTTTCTTTTATTGGAAAATGGACTCTTGCGCAGAAATATTTTAAATCTGGTACCGAATGCGTATTTCGAATTATCCGTAGCGACCTTTAACAAGGTAGAGCGCTTGCTGTCCAACTACCTGATCGGCCTACTCTTTCAGATCACCTCGATTTTTACGATTGCCGGACTAGGGCTTACCTTCGTCGGCGTAGAGTATGGGTTGACTATCGCCTTTTTCGCGGCTGTGGCCAACCTAATCCCCTATGCGGGCCCTGTCTTGGGGGCCACTTTCGGACTGCTGGTCGGCGTCAGCACCATGAACTTTGCGGAATCGGGAGAGTTCGTGCTGTATATTGCCCGAATTTTAATCGTCTTCGGTCTGGTACAGCTCATCGATAATGTCCTGCTACAGCCATTAATTTTCTCAAAATCAGTAAAAGCGCACCCCCTTGAAATTTTTGTTATTATCTTTGTGGGCGCAAAAGTGGCAGGCATTCTGGGGATGATTTTTGCTATCCCCGTTTATACCATTTTTCGCGTATCGATTATCGAATTCTATAAGGGCTATCGCGCTTACAGGATATTTAAGTTGTCATCATAAGAAAAACATACAATGGGATTACAGTGTGGTATCGTGGGACTTCCGAATGTAGGGAAGTCCACCTTGTTTAATGCCTTATCGAACACCAAAGCGGAAGCGGCGAACTTTCCATTTTGCACCATAGAGCCCAATAAAGGGATCGTTACTGTGCCCGACAGCCGTTTGGAAGTATTAGAGCAGCTCGTCAAGCCGCAGCGTGTCCTCCCGACCATCATCGAATTCGTAGACATCGCCGGCTTGGTAAAGGGAGCCTCTAAAGGGGAGGGCTTAGGAAATAAATTCCTGGCGAATATTCGAGAAGTAGATGCCGTGATCCATGTTATCCGCTGCTTTCAAGACGATAATATCGTCCACGTAGCCGGAGGGGTAGATCCTATTTTCGATAAAGAAGTCATCGATACCGAACTGCAGCTAAAAGATCTGGAGTCTGTGGAAAAGAAAATAGCCCGTATCGAGAAAGTAGCCAAGTCAGGAGATGCCAAAGCCAAGAAAGACCTCGAAACCTTATTGCTTTTCAAACAAGAGCTTACTGCAGGCAAAAATGCGCGGGCGGTCGAAGTAGAAAAAGAAGACCTCGAAGCAGTGCGCGACCTGCATCTGCTGACCATCAAGCCGGTGCTTTATGTCGCTAACGTAGATGAAGGAAGTGTGACCACCGGAAACGCCTTCGTAGAGGCCCTCAGAGAAAAAGTGAGCGAAGAAGGAGCAGAGGTCATCGTCCTATGTGCCGCGCTGGAAGCGCAAATTGCAGAGTTCGAAGATGCGGAAGAAAAGGCCCTTTTTCTCGGAGAGTATGGACTCGAAGAGAGTGGACTGAATAAGTTGATCGCTGCCTCCTACTCCTTGCTGAACCTGATCACCTACTTTACCGCAGGACCCCAAGAAGTACGCGCTTGGACCATCCGACGTGGCTGGAAGGCCCCACAGGCAGCAGGAGTGATCCATACCGATTTCGAAAGAGGTTTCATTAAGGCAGAAGTGATCAAACTACCCGATTATGAGCAGTTCAAAACAGAAGCCGCCTGTCGTGAAAATGGGAAAATAGCCATCGAAGGCAAAGAATATATAGTTAAAGATGGGGATATCATGCATTTTAGGTTTAATGTGTAAATAAGTTGGGAATATTTTCGTACTTTTGTTTTGTCGCTTAACAAACAATTAAAGAATTATTTCCGTTAACTTATTGTTTAATATTTATTTTTAATACCCGTGAGAATAAGACTTGTATTTTCTTTAAAGAACAAAGGCGCTTATTTACCCTTTCACCACCAGTACATCCTGGCGCAATTCTTAAAGGGCCTCATCGTCAAAGGAGGCCGTGAAGAGTTTTTTAACTACAACTACTTCAACTTTTCTGGACTAAAAGGTCAGACTAAAGTCAGTAGAAGTGGTTTGCACTACTATTCCAGTCTCGTAACCCTCGTTCTATCATCACCCAATGAGGAGTTTATGGATTACCTACTGGAGCAGGTATTTGCTACGCCCAAAATAGAATTAGGAAACCTAATTCTGTCGCCAGAGTACACGGAGCAAGAGGTAATGCCGACGCTCGAGACCGCGAACAAGTTCGTGTGTATCTCCCCGCTTGTCCTCATCACCCCAGCGTTTAACGACGACTCGGGCAAGCGTTTTATTAACCCGGATACCGATGAGTTTTCCGACCTTCTGTACGAGTCCACCCTACTGCGTATGGAAAAGTCGGGCTGGTATACCCCCGAACAGATGGAGTCTTTCTATAAGTTTCAGGTGGTGCCCGATATGAGCTACATCAACAAGCTCCGTGAGCAGCAGAAGAAATTTGCCCGTATTTATTCTGTTTTCGATATGGATGTGAAGTATGAAGTACGTGGATACACACTTCCTTTTACACTCTATGCCGCCGCAGAAGTGCAGGATTTCGTATTCCAATGCGGCTTAGGAGCCTTTACACATAAAGGTTTCGGCATGCTGGACCTCGCAAATCATGCACCTAATCAGCGTGCAGAACCCTATAAGTTTAAGCGTGAAGGCTTCGTTCCCTATCGCCCACAGGAACGTACCTTCAAGCCACGTGTAGACGAGGAAAAAGACAGTCCCAGAGAGGACGCAGCTAACGACTCGAATGCGTAAGCACCGTGTTTTCTCTAAATGAATGTAAAAAACGCAGTACCTGCTCTAGGTGCTGCTTTTTTTTATCCCTACTTCTGCTTTACCCCAGCGATATCCTGTTAAGCCTGGGAGTTCAACTATTGGCGGGTATTGGGGGCATTAGGGCATCCATGCCCGATCAAAAGCCTCGAACGGCCTATAGCAGGTGGCCGTTCGAGGTGTAAGCAGACGCAATAACCAGCTCTTTATCTATCAAAATAAAAGAGACTTTACACGTAATGTATAAAGTCTCTCGGTGAAGGGTGACCATTAGGCCTGCGTAAACACCTTAAATGGCTTTTGGATTCGAGTTTAAGGTCCTGCCACGCTGTATTCTAGACTCTGCCTCATCTAAAATACGTGGACTGTTCTTAGCGATGTGCTTGACCTTTTTCAAGGTATAACTCTCTAATCGGATACCTAATAAAATGGCAAGGGTAATTAAAATCGGAAACATCACGTGCTCACTTAATTTAGCGCCTATAAGGGCTAAGGCGATAAAGGCTACCTTTATGAAACCCAGCATAAAGGCGACACGGTCATGCGTCAAGCCACTACGCATCAGAAAATGGTGGACATGGCTTTTGTCCGCATGGAAGGGAGACTTCCCACGCTTAATGCGGCGATAAAATACACGTAAGGTGTCGTAGACCGGAACAATTAAAAACGCAAAGGATGCAGCAAAAGGAGAGTGGAACTTATAAAAGTCCGTGGGAGAGAGCATGCTGTTTTTCTCCACGAAGACCAGGACTATAACAGCCAATATGAATCCGAGAGACAGGGAGCCCGTATCCCCCATGAAAATTTTGGCAGGATGCCAGTTGTAGAGTAGAAAACCAAGGATCGCGCCAAGGGTGATCACACAGAACAAGGCGTAATTCAACTCGCCAATACGGTAGAACCAAACAGCAAAAAAGGTAAAGGTGATCAATGCCAAAGTACCTGCCAGGCCATCCAAACCATCGATGAGATTAAATGAATTCGTTAGGCTTATCAATAGGAAAATTGTAAGCGGATAAGCGATTACTTTGGGCAACTCATATAGTCCTAAAAACCCTTGGAAATTACTCAAGTACAGGTCGCCCGGACCTATGAGTAAAATAATGGCAAACAACTGCCCCAACAGTTTCATGCGCGGACTTAAATCGAACAAATCATCCGAAAACCCGATGATCGCCACTATAATAATGGCCAAGAAAATAAAATTAAGTTGCTGAAGCCCTGCTACTCCTAACCAAAAGAAACTGGCAATTAAAAGGCTCAACACAATCCCGATTCCCCCCATAGAAGGTATCTTCCCTTGATGGATCTTTCTTCCACCGGGGGTATCGGTGATGTCCCGAGACTTTAAAATGTACATCACCACAGGTACAAGCAGGATACAAAGCACGAAGCTCGACAAAAAGGATAAAATTAGATTCATAAAAACTTATTTAATAAGAAAAAAAGAAAGCACATCTAAAACAAAGGTCGAAACCGGTAATCCTATCCCAGCTAAAAATACGGATATACAAATCGATACCGTTTTCAAACACTTAAAATTACGCATTATTGCTATCATATCCTAATAAGAAAGGAGATTTAATCAAGAGGGAGATGAGATAACGCTTTTTTACGTTACCTGTACGCCATCTGGGTTAAATTCGTTGCAAAATTAAGTATAAATAATTGATAAACACTTCACTTATATAAAATACGTTAAAAATTGTTGATCGGATTAAGTGTGGGGTAACTGCCATTTTTTGCTGTTTTTTCCCTATTTTTGAGCTATGCTTACCATCCATAATCTGGCTTATTACCTCGGCGGGCGCGCACTCTATCGGAACGCCTCCCTGCATATCAAACCGAAAGACAAAATTGGCCTCATCGGCCAAAACGGTACCGGTAAATCCACCCTGCTCAAACTCATCGTGGGAGACTACCAGCCCACAGAAGGAGAAATCCAAAAAGCAAAAGACACGAGCATCGGCTTCCTAAACCAAGACCTGCTTTCCTACCTCTCCGAGGATAGCATCCTCGACGTGGCCCTAGAAGCCTTTAAGGAAACGCTCGACCTGCAAGAGGAAATCGACCGCATCCTGAAACAACTGGAAACCGATTACTCCGAAGAAACCCTAAATAAACTCGCCTCCCTCCAAGAGCGCTTCGAAAGCCAAGATGGCTATGCCCTGAAAGCCAAAGCTGCTGCTGTCCTGGAAGGTATCGGCTTCCGCACAGAAGAGCTCTCCCGCCCACTGAAAACCTTCTCCGGAGGCTGGCGCATGCGCGTCATGCTGGCCAAACTACTCCTGGAAAAGCCCGCTCTGCTCATGCTCGATGAGCCTACAAACCACCTCGACCTGCCCTCCATCCAGTGGGTAGAAAACTACCTGAAAACCTACGAAGGAGCCGTTATCGTCGTCTCCCATGATCGTGAGTTTCTAGACAACTGTGTCTCCTCCATCGTCGAAGTAAGCGGAGGTACGCTGACGCCCTATGCTGGCAATTATTCCTTCTACCAAAAGGAAAAGAAGGAGCGCATGGAAATCCAGCAAAATGCCTACGAAAACCAGCAGCAGATGATCAAGCAGACGGAACGCTTTATCGAACGCTTCCGTGCTAAGGCCACCAAAGCCAATCAGGTGCAGTCCCGCGTGAAGGCTCTCGAGCGACTCGACCGCGTAGATGAGGTAGTAGACGATACCGTGGAAGTCAACTTTAAATTCCGCTTTTCCATAAAGTCCGGTCGCGATGTGCTGGAAATGGAAAATGTGAGTAAAAGCTATGGGGAAAATATCCACATCCTGAAAAATAGCTTCGGAAGAATCGAAAGGGGAGATAAAATCGCCCTCATCGGTGCGAATGGTAAAGGAAAATCGACTCTCCTCCGTATCATCGACGGCTCAGAGCCCATCCAAACAGGCACTCGAAAGTCCGGACATAATGTAATTAAATCGTTTTTTGCGCAGCATCAACTGGAAGCACTGAACGTAGAAAATGAAATCTTGCAGGAACTGGCACAAGCAGGCAGCGATAAAACGGAAATGGAGCTGCGAAATGTGCTCGGTTGCTTCCTTTTCCGTGATGAAGATGTCTTTAAAAAGATTAAAGTGCTCTCCGGAGGAGAAAAATCCCGTGTGGCGCTAGCCAAAACACTGATCTCGGAGGCCAACTTCCTGCTCCTAGATGAGCCAACAAACCACCTGGATATGCAGTCCGTAAATATCCTCATCCAAGCCCTTCAGCAGTATGAAGGTACTTTCGTGACGGTCTCCCACGACAGACAGTTTATTCGCGGGGTAGCGAATAAAATCTGGTATATCGAAGACCTGGAACTAAAAGAATATCCGGGCACCTACGCGGAATTTGAGGCCTTCCAGGCCAAAGTACAGGCAGAGAAAGCAGCCGAGGTGGCTTGGAAAAACCAAGAAGCGGCCCAACAAAAAGTAGAAGTTCCAGCGCCTAAAAAAATGCGCAACGAAAAACAAAGCCCGGAACAGGCAGCCGCCAAAAAGATGCTGAAACAAAAGCAGCGCCAGCTGGAGGAAGTTGAAAAAGCGCTCATGCAGGCAGAAAAACGCTGCCAAGAACAGGAGGCTCTGCTCGCAGATCCCGCACTCTATGCCGATCCGGAACGCATGCAGCAGGAACAGACGCGCTATGCGCAATACCAAGAAGACCTTAACGTAAAAACGATACAATGGGAACAGCTAGTAGAAGAAGTCGATCAACTCACCACGGAAGCAGAGGCCTAGGTTGGAGCTTGCACTCCTGTTCATTCCTGCTCCTAATAAGCAGCTTCCTCTTCCTACTCGGAGGCCAGCCTCTACAGGCACAAGTGCTCCAAAATCAAGTGATGGAAGAAAATATCGTCTCCGTGCGTCTGTTTCCACGGAGTGCAGAGTTCGCAGCCCAAATGCGACCTGCCGTGATCCCTTTGCGCGGAAGCGCACCCCTGAGGCTTTCCTTCGATGACCTGGCCTACGACCCAGACATGTACAGTGCCAAATTAATCCACTGTAACGCCGACTGGACGCCCTCCGACCTACGCGATAATGATTTTTTAGACCAGTTTAATGAGTTTAACCTCACGGATTATCAATACGCCATCGATACGCGAGTGCCGTATGTGCATTATAATTTTGATATCCCGCCCGTGACCAAATCCGGAAACTACATCATCCGTGTGTATCGCGGTAGAGATGAACGTCAAACGATCCTTACCCAGCGCTTTATGGTCTTCGACGACCAAGTAAAAGCAGGTGTGGAAATCGTACCCCCCTCCCAAACCGCCCAGCGCCGCATGATGCAGCAGCTGAACATCATGCTTAACTATGGCGCGCGTGAGGTGTTTGACCCTAGAAATGCGATTCAAGTGGTGGTGCGCCAAAACCAGCGCTGGGATAATGCCATCTATGGCCTTACGCCCACCATGATTCGAGAAAATCAGCAGACCATGGAGTTCCGCAATTTTGACGGATCGAATGCCTTCCTAGCTGGAAATGAATTTCGCTTTGCCGACCTGCGCTTTGTCCGAACCCGAGGCGCTAACATCGCACGCGTGGCCATGGAAGAGGATATCGTCTATGCCGAAACGGTGCACGAACCTGTCCGCCGAGGTCAGGCCTACTCCCAATACCTGGATATGAATGGCCAATACGGCATTTTTACCGCAGACCGTCAAAATTTCGACCTGGAAAGTGAGTATATGTTGGTGACCTTCAACCTGAAAAATGAAGGGGTTCGCGATACCCCCTATGTGGTGGGGGCGCTGACAGCCTGGGGAACCATCGACGATGCGAAAATGACACTGAACAAAGAGACCAACACTTGGCAAACGACCCTGCTACTGAAACAGGGTTGGTACGATTATCAGTTTGCGTATAAGACAGCTCAGGGCTTCGTCATGTCAGAGCTGGAAGGCGACCATTTCGAGACGGAAAATGAGTACGAGCTCTTCATCTATTACCGCGACATGGGCTCCCGCTATGATGAACTCATCGGCTACACCCATGTAAATCCGAACAGAAGGCGCCTGTAGTAGTATAAATTCGTTTTTTATCCTCCTCTGGGCTTTAGGGGTAAAGCAATAGCCCTTTGCCATCCCCCGCTGTACCAGGCCTGCACGGTAAACAGCTTCCTATCCTTCATTTTACTGGGACTGCATGGGGCCATATCTAAATTAGCCGTCATTTTAAAACTAAAAAGCAGCTCGAATTTGATCCGAGCTGCTTTTGCGTGTAAGGCGCAGGGCCAAAGGGGCTACCTATTTCGATTATTCCGATGCCGTAGGCGTAGCCTCTAACCACTTTGGCTTCGTGGTCACCACATGTGCTTGCAGCTGGTTGAGTAGGTTGTAAATCCCAAAATACGTTCTGTTGATGTACAATCCATGCCGGCTGCCACGCGCTTGTCGCGATTTTTTAAACATCTTATCATTTGAAATTTTGTCGCCCAGCTGGAAAATCTCCTCGAAATAGGCGTCGTTCGCGAAATCAAAGCTGTCCACATGGAAAGGCTTGCCGAGCAGGCGAATCATCTCCTTAAAGACTCCCTTGAAATAGGCTTTCTCTGTCGGCGTATCTTTATCGGAGATAAATTCCAGGCCATAGAAAATTTCGTCCAACTCCTCCTCACGCATAAGCAAGTCCTTCTTGATCAAAGAGAAATACCCCTTGTAAAAGTCCTCGGGAATGACCTTGACACAACCGAAATCGATGATGGCTAGCTTGCCATCGTGCTGCACGATGAAGTTGCCCGGATGCGGATCCGCATGCACCTGAAGCAGGTTATGCACCTGATGGTGATAGAAGTCCCAAAGCGCCTGGCCGATTTTATTTTTCTCCTCCTGACTAGGGTTCGTTTCCAGCCACTCTTTAATATGCTGCCCGTCGATCCAGTCCATGGTGATGATGCGCTCACTGCTGAGCTCCTTATAATAGCCAGGAAAAGCCACGTTCGGGATGTCACCGCAGGCCGCAGAAATTTCCAGAGAGCGCTCCACTTCCAGCTTATAATCCGTCTCTTCGAGTAGCTTTTCCTCCACCTCTTCCATGTAGTGGTCCAGCTCCTTTTCATTCATGTTTAGCAGACGTAAGGCGAAGGGGCGTACCAGTTTCAGGTCAGAGGATACCGAATCAGCCACCCCCGGGTATTGAATTTTTACCGCCAGCTTCTTGCCCTCCTTGGTCGCCTGATGCACCTGGCCGATGGAAGCTGCATTTACCGCCGACTTGGTAAAGGTGTCGTACATGGTCTCCGGCGTTTTGCCGAAGTATTTTTGGAAGGTCTTGACGACCAAAGGGTACGATAGGGGAGGGGCACTGTACTGCGCCATCGTAAACTTGTCCTGATAAGCCCTCGGTAACAAGTTTTTATCCATGGACATCATCTGCGCCACTTTCAGGGCCGAACCCTTCAGCTCACTGAGTGAAGCATAAATGTCGGTGGCATTGCTGCTGTGCAGCTCCTCCTTAGATAAAGAGGGATTGACCACCTTTTTCGCATAGTGCTTCACGTAGTTTCCGCCCACCTTCGCACCCGTTCGAATAAACTTGGCAGCACGCTGCACCTTCGAAACCGGAATGCTTTCCTGTTCTTGCACCTTATTACTCATGGCGTTTATTTAGATTGATACATAAATTTCACAAAATCAATGAACGTGTCCACCGCACTTTTTCCCATCAGGTCAAAAGCCAAGTTGACAGACTTTTCGATCGCAGCGTCCGTCTTCTCGAAGCCCGGACTCGTGTCCTTGATCCAAAATCGGAATACGAACCATAACTGAAACCACATGGCATCTGCATAGCGATCCGAAATCACCGGGCGACTTGCGATCTCCTCCGTTTCCTTTCCTTCTAGAATCAACTCGTTAGCGAAGTCTCTGAATTTATCTTTAAACACTTTCACCTCCTCCGGAAACTGCTGCTTTAAGGCCTTCGGGTCATGTCCGTATAAACTTAATAAGTAGGAGCGATTTTTTTTCCACTCCTCGATAATGGTAAATAAAAAGCCTAAAAGCTTCTCGCGCGCACTATAAGTCGCATACACCTCTTGAGTTTCTAACTGCTGAAGGGTGGCATCGAAAAGGGAAACCCAAACAGCCGACTTAATCGCTGCAAAGGAAGTAAAATAGGTATAGATGTCCGCTTCCTGCATGCCCAAGCTCTTGGCAAACTTAAACATAGAGGCAGGTTCCTTTCCTTCTTCTAAAACATGGTGTACAAAACCATTTAGTATGGCCGTTCTTGGGTCCACAGTGGACGGCTGCTGTGCTGTCGTATTCTCCATAATTCATTAACTTACTATGCATTTAACAGCCAAAGCACCGCTTAAGTTTAGGATTTCATAGCGAAATAGCGCTAGAACTGCTTTTTCTTTCTCCATGCATGCTCCCCTGCCGATGCCTCCTCCCTAGTTTTTCCTTTGGCGCGCTCCGCGCAAAGTCTCCGACAGAAAAAAAGCGCCTCAGTATACTCCGAAACGCTTTTTTTTGGCTGAAAGCCACGTTGTCCCATTTATTTGGGGAATAAATACTTTAGGGCTTGACCTCCTGCAGGACAAAGTTGTGATTCGTGTAAATACAAATATCCGCCGCTACTGTCAGCGATTCGCGCACCATCTCTTCAGCACTCAGCTGGGGAGCAAACTTCATCAGCGCCCTTGCGGCAGCCTGTGCATACATGCTCCCAGAGCCGATCGTCGCGATGCCCATATCCGGCTCGATCACATCTCCTGTGCCGGAAATGATGAGCACATCCTCCGCATCTGCCACGATCATCATTGCCTCCAAGCGGCTCAGCATCCGATCCATGCGCCATTCTTTGGCCAGCTCCACTGCCGCCCGCTTCATCTGCTGGTTGTGTTCAGCTAACTTGGCCTCAAACTTCTCCAGCAGCGTAAAGGCATCGGCTGTAGAGCCTGCAAAACCCGTAACTACCTTCCCCCCTAGGAGCGTACGCACCTTATTCACACTACTCTTGGCGACAGTATTGCCCATCGTCGCTTGCCCATCGGCTCCGACCACCACACGCCCCGCATGCTTGATCGCTACGACTGTCGTCGCTTTTATCGTTACCATATTCGTCTATTTTCTGTAAAAGTAGAAGAAGTCCTACACCCTGCAGGACTTCTTCAAAGAAAGCATACAATTAAACCAAAATTCTAACCGGATCCTCCAGTAATTGTTTGAAAGTCTGTAAGAACGCAGAGCCCACAGCGCCATCCACCACACGGTGGTCGCAGGATAAGGTGACCTTCATGATGTTTCCGATCTGCATCTGTCCATCTTTAACGATAACCGTCTCCTTAATGCCGCCCACAGCCATGATACAGGCATCCGGCGGATTAATGATCGCCGTAAACTCTTCGATGCCGAACATGCCGAGATTCGAAATGGTGAAGGTATTGCCTTCCCAGTCTTTCGGCTGTAACTCCTTGTTTTTGGCCTTCGCCCCTAAGCTTTTCGCCTCTTCAGAAATCTGAGACAGCGATTTGGCATCCGCAAAACGGATCACAGGAACCAAAAGACCCTCTTCCACAGCTACGGCCATACCGATATGGATGTGGTCGTTATAGCGAATTTTATCGCCTAACCAGGAGGAATTTACCTTCGGATGCTTGCGCAAAGCTGCCGCAGCGGCCTTGATGACCATATCGTTAAAGGAAAGCTTCACCGGAGAAATCTCGTTCATGCTCTTGCGTGCCGCGATCGCCTTGTCCATGTTGATTTCCATGGTCAAGTAGAAATGAGGAGCGGTGAACTTACTCTCTGCCAGACGCTTGGCAATGGTTTTACGCATCTGCGACACCTTCTCTTCGGAATAAGACTCCTTCCCGATAGCCGGTGTAGTGGCAGCTCCGGTACTGCTCGCTGCGGCCTCAGGGGCTGCTGGAGCTGCTTTTGGCGTGAAGTTTTCCACGTCCCGCTTGATGATACGTCCGCCTTCGCCGGAACCTTTCACCTCACGAATGTTGATACCCTTCTCCTCTGCCAAACGTTTCGCTAGAGGGGAAGCCTTCAAGCGACCGTTTTGAGCACTGTTGTCGGAGGAACTATCCGCTTGACTTGCTTTGGGTGCTTCCTTCGGCGCTTCTTCTTGCTTAGGGCTTTCTGCAGCTGCACCCTCTTTCGTAGGAGCGGAAGCGCTAGCCTCTTTCTTCGGTGTATTTTTTTTGCCTTGGGCGCGCAGTAGCTTTTCGAAATCTGCTCCTTTTTCTCCGATGACAGCGATCACGCCATCGATGGGAACAGCCTCGCCGGCTTCCACACCGATATGCAGCAGCACTCCATCTTCGTACGATTCCAGCTCCATCGTCGCTTTATCGGTTTCTACTTCCGCGAGGATATCACCAGACTTGACCTCATCGCCCACTTGTTTCAACCACGAAGCGATCGTGCCTTCTTCCATCGTATCTGACATCTTCGGCATGGTGATAACAGTGGCTGCGATGTCAGCAGTATCTACCTCTTCCGCATCGGGATCGCTTTCCGACTCCGTATCCTCATCCTTATCCTTCGCCTCAGTAGCAGAAGCCTCTTTTTGATGCTCTTTTTCTTTCTCCTGGCTTGACTCACCGTCGCCACCATTCTCCAAGTCCTGAAGTAGATCCGCTATATCTTCGCCCTTTTCACCGATAATGGCGATGACCCCATTCACGGGAACAGCGTTTTTCTCCTCTACACCGATATGCAGCAGGATGCCCTCATCGTAGGACTCCAGCTCCATCGTCGCTTTATCTGTTTCTACCTCCGCGAGAATATCTCCCGGCTTTACTTCATCACCAACTTTCTTAAGCCAAGCCGCGATAACACCCTCTTCCATGGTGTCCGACATCTTCGGCATGCGTATGATTTCTGCCATATCTTTATGAGTTCTTTTCTAAAGAAGTATTCAAAAATAGTTGTTTGCTTACTCTAATCAAATTTAAACGCCGTAAATTCGCCTACGTTACAGTACCTGAAGCCTATCTCCCTCCTTCATGCCCACTTTCTCTCCTTCAGCTTCTACCTACCAAGCACCCAGCTGGCTCTTTAATGGTCACCTGCAGACGATCTATCCTGCACTCTTCCGTAAACCCCATCCCTTACCCTTTGTTCGGGAGCGAATTTTTACGCCAGATGCGGATTTTTTAGATCTCGACCGCTTGCGTCACAAAAATAGCAAAAAAATTCTCATTCTTAGCCATGGTTTAGAAGGAAATAGTAAAAGACCCTACATGACAGGAATGGCAAAATCCTTCTTTTTTAAAGGTTTCGATGTGCTTTCCTGGAATTATCGCGGCTGCTCCGGGGAGCCCAACCTCCTGCCGCGCTTTTACCACTCCGGAGCTACGGAAGACTTAAACCAAGTGGTAAAATTCGCTAGTAGCGAATATGAGGAAATTTACCTCGTGGGGTTTAGCCTAGGAGGAAACCTTACGCTAAAATATGTCGGTGAATTGGGAACTGCCTACGGCAAAATCAAAGGCGTGGCAGCCCTCTCCGTGCCCATTCATCTGGCGGATGCCTCCCGAAGGCTCGCTGAAAAGGATAATATCTTGTATACCAGGCGGTTTTTAAAAACCCTTAAGGAAAAGGTCGTTCTAAAAGCACAGCGCTTCCCAGAGATACTTCCTAAAGGAGGGGTGGCGAACATCCGCAGCCTGGCTGAGTTTGACGACCGGATCACCGCCCCCCTACATGGCTTCTCAGGCGCCGCCGACTACTACCGGCAATGCGCCGCACTGCAGTTCATGCCTGACATCCGGGTGCCTACCCTTCTGTTAAATGCCCAAAACGACCCTTTCCTCAGCCCCAGCTGCTTTCCCTTTGCCCTAGGCAAAAAATCCGATTACCTCCATTTCGAGTTTCCCGAAAAAGGGGGCCATGTAGGCTTTACCCCGAAAGATCGTGCAGAAACTTACTGGTCGGAGCGAAGAGTAGTTGAATTTATGGAAGGCATTGCGTAAATTTTGGGATTCAAAAAAAAGGAACCATCATGTGCGGTAGATATACGCTTTCAAAAAGTAAAGAGGAGCTCGAAAAGTATTTTCAAGCGGAAATGCTGGCCCCTTTTCAGCCGCGCTATAATGCCGCCCCCACACAGCTTTTACCCCTGATCACAGGTGCCCAGCAGCGGGGCTTCTCCTTTTTTTACTGGGGCATCACACCGGATTTTGCTAAAAACAAGCCCGTAGCCGAAAAGCTTATCAATGCCCGCGGGGAGACTGTGCACGAAAAGATATCCTTTCGTAAAGGCTTCCAAAAACGCCGCTGTATCATTCCTGCCGACGGCTTTTACGAATGGAAGCGTGTGGGAAAGAAAACGAAAATCCCCTATCGGTTCACCTTGGAGGATGGAGGGCTTTTTGCTTTTGCAGGCATCTGGGAGGAATACGAAACTACCGCTGGGGAGCCACGTCATACTTTTCTTATCATTACCAGTAGCCCGAATGTGCTGGTGGAAGAGGTACATGACCGCATGCCGGTTATCTTGGATCGCGAGGCCCAAAAGCGCTGGTTAGACCCTTTAAGCTCAGCAGAAACCCTCCAGAGCCTGTTAAAGCCCTTTGCCGCAGAGCGCATGCTGAGCTATCCGGTATCGCCCCTCGTGAACCATGCAGGGCAGGACCACCCCGCCATGATTCGCCGCACCGACCCGATGGATCAGTTTGGAAACTATACCTTATTTGGATAAAAATATGCATGATATACACCTTTTAGACTTGAAATTCCAGGAGGCCGCCGAAGCGATAGCCTCTTTTTTAGTGGAAACTCCCGAGGATGGGCTCCTGCTTATCGAGTCAGGACCTGAAAGCACTTTCGAACAGTTAGAGGCTGCCATCCGCGAAAAAGGTTTTGAACCAGCAGAGGTGCGCCATGTGCTGCTCACGCACATTCATTTTGACCATGCAGGAGCAGCCTGGAAGTGGGCGGCCCGCGGGGCCAAAGTCTACGTGCACCCCATCGGACTGCCGCATCTGGCCTCCCCAGAAAAACTCTGGAACTCGGCAGCGCAGATTTATGGCGCGGATATGGAACGCTTATGGGGCAGCATGGAACCGATCTCCGAAGAGGCACTCTACCCCGTAGGCCATCAAGAAGTCCTTCAGATCGGAGGGCTCAGCCTAAAGGCCTTACACACTCCCGGCCATGCCGTCCACCATGTGGCCTATGTGCTTGGAGACTGCATCTTCACGGGCGATGTGGCTGGCGTAAAAATCCAAGAGGGCCCAGTGGTGCCCCCCTGTCCACCGCCCGATATTCACATTCCCGACTGGAAAGCGTCGATCGCTTTGCTCCGGGAGGAGCGCCCGACACGCCTGATGCTCACCCATTACGGAGAAATCCGCTCGGTAGATGCACACCTGGAAGCACTGGAGGCGATCCTAGACGACTGGGCCGGCTGGATGAAACCCCATTTCGATGCGGGCAGTAATCCGGCAGAAATTACCCCCGCCTTTATGGCTTACACCGAGGGACAGCTGCGCGAAAAAGGATGCTCAGATGCACTTATCCAGGTATATCAGTATGCGAACCCCAGCTGGATGTCCGTGGCCGGCCTGCTTCGTTTTTGGAAATTAAAGGCAAGTGGCCGTATTTTGTAGCCCCAAACCAAGAAAATCCTGAACAGCGGACCCCAAGTTCCGTTTTCATATAAACCCAAATAAAAACGCTTATCCTACCATGAAAAGAGCCAGAATACGCGGCGTAGGCCATTATCTGCCCGAAAGAGTAATAACGAACGAGTACCTATCCACGCTCATGAACACGAATAATGAATGGATCGTGGAGCGCACCGGCATCGAATCCCGCCGCTGGTTTACGCCTGGGAAGGATACGGTGACGAGCATGTCTGTGGAGGCCACCAAGATGGCGCTGGAGCGGGCGGGCCTCAGCCCAAAAGATATTGATTTTATCGTCTTCGCTACCATCACCCCGGATTACTTCTTGCCCGGAAATGGGGTGCTCCTGCAGCGTGAGCTCGGTATGGAAGGGATCGGAGCCCTAGACATACGCAATGCCTGCTCCGGCTTTATCTATGCCCTCTCAGTAGCAGACCAGTTTATTCGCACCGGTATGTATAAAAATATCTTGGTAGTAGGCGCGGAAATTCAGTCCTCTGCCCTAGATAAAAGCGATGAAGGGCGCTCCAGTGCGGTAATCTTCGCCGACGGTGCCGGCGCGGCCATCCTCAGTGCCGTGGACGACGATCAGCCCCATATCTTAAGTACCCACCTACATGCCGATGGAAATTACGCAGAAGAGCTCTACTGCAAAGACCCGGGCAGCAGCCGAGAAGACCGCTTGTCGGCCGCCCTGCTGGAGACCGGAAGCCACTTTCTGCGCATGAATGGCAATGCCGTCTTCAAGCATGCTGTCGTTCGCTTCCAAGAGGTGATTCTGGAGGCCTTGGAGGCCAATAAGATGCAGCCTGCTGACATCGACCTGCTCGTGCCCCATCAAGCCAATCTCCGTATTAGCAACTATATCCAACAAAAAATGGGTTTGCCTGAGGAAAAGGTATTTAATAATATCATGTATGTCGGCAACACCACCGCAGGCACGATTCCGATCGCCCTGAGTGAAGCCTGGGAGCAGGGGCGCCTGAAAGAAGGAGATCTGGTGTGCCTGGCCGCTTTTGGCAGTGGTTTTGCGTGGGCCTCCGCACTCTTGCGCTGGTAACAGCGTTTGGGAGCCTGCTTTTTGGCCCTCGGGCCAAAGGATGAGAAATCAATAACATTACCAAATAAAATGCGTAATATTATCAGGTAAATAGAGAGAAAACTGTTTTTCTGTTAGGCCTTTTGCTCCAGCACCCTGCTGGTGGTACTCGGTCTAAATAACATTATACACCATGAAATTTCGAATCAGTCCCAGTCTTTTTGCTCTCTTCGTTAGCTTTTGCTACTTCGGGGGTATGTTACACACCTTCGGGCAGCAGCGGGATGCCGCCGTACAGACCATCTACAGCGCGGACAGCAGCTTAAAAGCTTCCGGTGTTATCGCACAGGGAAGTATGCAGGGGCTTTGGCGTTTTGAAGACCCGAAAACGGGCAGACTGCTGCAGACAGCTAATTTTCTGAACGGGAAACGTGAGGGTGCAGCGCAGGCTTTCCACCCCAGTGGGCAAAAAGCAGTTGAGGCCAACTATCGCAATGGGGTTTTAAATGGTCCTTTCGCTGCTTTCGATCAGTCTGGTGCCCTTATTGAGCAAAAAATTTACGAGGACAGTGTCTTAGTAGGTCCTTACAAGTCTTTTTTCGGCAGAGAAAATGTGCCTAGCTTCGTAGATCCGGGCCAGGTGAAGGAGGAAGGCCAGTATGTAAACGGAAAAAAAGACGGACGCTGGATGACCTACTTCTACTTCGGTCAGCTCGGCATGGTGCAGACCTTTAAAGAGGGTGTACAGGAAGGTCCCTATATGGAGTACCACCCGGATGGTTTTCTGGTGGCGGAAGTGATGTACAAAGGGGGAGAGCCTCACGGTCCTTTTAAACGTTTCTCGTTTGCGAATGTCATCGAAGAGGAAGGCGAATATAACATGGGCAGAAAGGTCGGGGACTGGGTGACTTATTTCCCTGGAACGAAACGGGTGGCTTCTGAGACTTCTTACGATGCGCGTGGCAACCGCTCCGGCACTTGGACCTATTATTACGAAAATCGCCGAGTGGCGCGTGTGGAACGCTATGAAAATGATATTCCTGTCGGAACTTGGGAGGAATTCTACCCGGATCGTACGCTTTCCAAACGCAAAACCTATGTGTTGGGCGTGCCTGTAGGCCCCTATGAGGAGTTCCACGCGAATGGAAATCCCTCCGTAACGGGAGAATTTAGCGAATCGGGTATGCGGACAGGCTTGTGGCGTAATTTTCATCCGGAAGGCCAGCTCTACAGCATCGGGGAGTATCGAAATAACGTGAAAACTGGCAACTGGAAATACTTTAACCGCATAGGGATACTGGTGGCGGAAGGGGAATACCTCTTGGGCTCAGAAAATGGACAGTGGGTCTATTATTATGACGGTGGGCAGCTGAAGAGCATTGGCAGTTATCGACTCGGAAATGAGCATGGCACTTGGGGTTTGTTTTACGACAACAAACAACTGACGCAAGAAGAATTTTGGTCAAACGGCCGCTTGATGAATGTAGGAGACTATTTTAGTCTGGATGGTAGTAAAACCTGGGATAAGGGATCTCTGCAGGATGGAAATGGAATACGCATCACCTACTACATCGACGGGCGTAAGGAGTCGGAAGGGACTTACAGCGACGGTCGTGCTACCGGCCCTTGGATTTACTACCATGAAAATGGACGTAAGGCTTCCGAGGGAGAGATGATCGAGGGCAAGAAGCAGGGACAGTGGCGCTACTTTAACATCAATGGCCGCCTGCAAGAAGTACTGGTTTTCGATAACGATGAACTGGTACCCGAGCAAGAGCCTGAGCCTGAAATCAATTTCCAACGTTTTTAAGGCTTTCGGAATAGTAAAAAGATAAGGAACGCTGCCTCACAAACGTGTCTGTGAGGCAGCGTTTTTTTATTGCTCATTTATTATCCGGTAGGGCGAACAATTCAGCATCTGAGGGGGTTTTTGAAAGAAAATAGCGATATGTTCGGATTATTCAAGAAAAAGACCCCCATCGAAAAATTACAGGAGGAATATAAGGGACTGTTGGAAAAAGCCCACAAAATGTCCCATAGTGACCGCACCGCCGCGGACAAGTTGATGGCAGAGGCCGAAGAAGTGGCGAAAAAAATTGATGCCTTGAAAAAGGACCTCGGCTAAGCCCCTGCTGTTGACCCTATTCGTGATCACCAAGTATACATGCTAAAGCAGGCTCCAGCCTGCTTTTTGTGTTTTAGTTCTTTTGACGAATAGTTGTCTATGGGCGTGTAGGGAAATATTTTTCTTCTTTGGCTTTATAGGAATGGGAAAAAAGAAGTTCTGGCAGTGTATTTGCCCTGTATCCTTTAAGCTTTTTTTGAAATCATTTTTCAAAATTTTAATAATGTTTTAAGTTAAAAAATCAGATAATAATTCTATTTTTGGTGATTCTTACGAAACAAAAATACTTTATTCGCGTGTAATAAGACAAAGACCTAAACCAAGCAAATATGAAAAAGCAGATCGTCATACGCTTACTCCTTATTTTGGGATTAGGAATGGGAGTAATCCTTCAGTCTGAAGCAAGACAGGCTGTTGCCGTAAATTTTCAAGTGTTTTATCAGGAATTAAGTCCCTATGGGGACTGGGTTATAGATCCTACACATGGGTATATCTGGATCCCAAATGTAAGGGGGAATTTTCAGCCTTACGTAACGAATGGGTATTGGGCCATGACCGAATTTGGTAATACCTGGGTATCGCAGTACCCTTGGGGCTGGGCGCCTTTCCATTATGGACGCTGGTTCTGGGATGATTTCTATGGCTGGGCCTGGGTCCCTGGCTATGAGTGGGCACCCGCCTGGGTGTCTTGGAGGCAAGGGGGCGGACATTTCGGTTGGGCTCCTTTAGGCCCGGGATTGAATGTTACTGTGTTCACAGGGATTCCCACCAACCACTGGGTATTTGTGCCACGCAGAAGGTTCTACCATCGCAACTTCCATCGCCACTTTATCGAGCCTACGCAGGTAGTGCATATCTATCAGCAGACCACGATTATCAATCATACCACCGTGTATAATAATGCTACTTTCTTCTCTGGCCCTACCCGTCGGGAGATACGCCAGGCGACGAATCAAAATGTGCCGGTCTATCAGGTACGTCAGGCTAGAAGAGCAGGGCAAACGCGAGTGGGTAACAATGCCCTAGAGGTGTATCGTCCCAACTTAACGACAACCCGTGGGGGGGCAGCCGCCCGACCGAGTCAAGCGGTGAGCCGGGAGGAGTTCCGCAGCCGTCAGCAGCCGAGACAAAGTGCCCCAAATGCCGCTTTAGCCGGTGGCAGCTCAGATAGAAACAGCAATGCGCGACGTGAGGCAGCAGCTCCCGCAAGCGGACGGGCGGCACAGCGCGATGCGGTATATAATGAAACCCAGGGAGGCACGCAAAGTGCAGCGCCTACCAGTCGCCAGCGAGCCCGTGAGCAGCAACAAATACAGCAGCAGCGAAATGCTCGAGGTCAGCAGCAAGCCGCGCCTCCAGCGGAGCAGAGAAGTCGCCAGCAGGCCGCTCCTCCAGCGCGGCAGGGACGCCAGCAGCAGGCAGCACCTCCGGCGCAGCAGCGTAATTCTGGCGGCACGGTAAATCGCAGCAGCGGGAGCTCTTCCCGGAGTAGCGGCACGGTAAACCGCAGCAGCGGGAGCTCTTCCCGGAGTAGTGGTACGGTAAACCGCAGCAGCGGGAGCTCTTCCCGGAGTAGTGGTACGGTAAACCGCAGCAGCGGGAGCTCTTCCCGGAGTAGTGGTACGGTAAACCGGAGCAGTGGGAGCTCTTCCCGGAGTAGCGGTACGGTAAACCGGAGCAGTGGGAGCTCTTCCCGGAGTAGCGGCACTGTAAACCGGAGCAGTGGGAGCTCTTCCCGGAGTAGCGGCACGGTAAACCGTAGCAGTGGGAGTTCTTCCCGGAGTAGCGGCACGGTAAACCGGAGCAGTGGAAACTCCTCTCGGAGTAGCGGTACAGTAAACCGGAGCAGTGGGAGTTCTTCCCGGAGTAGCGGCACAGTAAACCGGAGCAGTGGGAGCTCTTCCCGGAGTAGCGGTACTTCTAGCCGCAGTAGCGGAAGCTCCTCCCGAAGCTCACGTGGTGGAGGAAACTAATCCTGTAGCCTAAAAGTAAAAAGGCCTATTGTTATTACGAACAATAGGCCTTTTTTCAGTGGAGCGCTTGGACACCCTGAGCGAAATAGTGGCGACACGCACCTGAACTTATCCCGTTAGGAGCGCTTAAAATCATCTGTAACCCGCACGATATCTGATTCATCAGAGGGGTTTTCAGGGTCGGTATGCATCCAAATTTCTGCTACGATCCCCCATCCCTCTGGTTTCCCCACGAGGCGATGCCGTTCCCCTTGGTCTAAGGATACATATTTTCCAAGTGCTAAATCCTCCTCTGGACCCTCCGCATCATCTGCACTACGCACGATGGCGCCCTGACCTGCCACCAGCTTCCACACCTCTGCACGTCGATGATGGTACTGCCACGACAAGCGCTTTCCAGGTGCCACACAGAGAATTTTAGGACTTAACTTTTCAGCAAACTGCTCTTCGCTAAGCGCAAGCTCCGCAAAAAAGCGGGCATGAAAACGCCGAATATCGCGCTCATCCAAAACAAAAAAACCACCCCAGGGCCGACTAAAATCGCGCTCCACGATAGAAAAATTTTCCGCGCCGATCTGAGCAGCGACTTCGGCCTCTAGCGCCGCTTTATCCAGCGCCAGATCCGTTTGTACATGAAACTCCATACATTAGGATTAATAAAAAAAACAACTTGTATCAGTAGCAAAAGTAAAAATATTAGGGAAGCTGCCCAAGGTTTGTTGGAAAATTTTATATCTTAGTTCCACTTTAACAAGAACCCGTTAGGTATGAATCTATTTGCGCCGACTTCAGAAGAAGCGTTTAGAAATGGTGGTGTAGACCAAAAAAACTACATTTTTAAGTTGCGCATCATCAAAGCGCTTTTTCGAAATCAGCAGCACACCGTTAATGAAATCAGCCGCTTCCTGGGCACCAGCCTGCCCACCACACATACCCTCATGCAGCAGCTTATCGAGGATAATATCGTGCGCAAGGAGGGTTTTGCGAAATCCAGCGGCGGAAGAAAGGCAGAGCTCTACCAGCTTCTGCCGGATACTTTTTACATCCTTTCCATCGCGATCACCAAATTCCGTGTGCGCCTCACCCTCTTTAATACGGCACGTGAGGCGGTGAGCCCCACCCAGCAGTTTGTGCTGAAGTTGGACGATGAACGAGAAACCGCCATGCAGCTGGTAGGGGAAATCAAACAGTTTTTGGCCGATCAGGCCTTACCTGAAAATCGCGTCATCGCAGCAGGTCTTTCCATGCCCGGGCTTATCGATGCTGCTGCAGGAAAAAACTATACCTACCTGAATTTTTCCGAGGAACCGCTAACCGAATTTTTGGAAGCACGCATCGGACTTCCGGTCTACCTCGAAAACGACGCCCGCGCCATGACCCTGGCGGAGTACCACTTTCAGCCGAATACTGCCGCCCATGTCCTCGGCATTTTTGTCGGCTGGGGGATCGGCATCGGCATCGTCGTGGATGGTAAGGTGTACCACGGCTTTAAAGGCTTCGCAGGGGAGTTTAGTCATGCTCCACTATTTGATTCGAGTGAGGTCAACTGCGCCTGCGGCAAAAAAGGTTGTCTGGAGGCAGTGGCCAGCGGAACGGCTGCCGTGCGCATGGCAGAAGAAGCCGTGAAGCATGATCCTGAATCGATTTTAGCGAAAATTTCCGCCCGAAATGGGCATTTTCTAGAGCCTGCCTCCATCGTGGAGGCCGCCCGGGCAGGGGATCAGCGTACCATCCGCATTCTCAGCCAAATCGGCTTAGACCTCGGAAAAGGGATCGCCATTCTAATCCAACTCCTGAATCCTGAAAAAATTATCGTTGGCGGTGTGCTATCTGAAGCAGGAGATTACCTGTTTACCCCCATCCAGCAGGCCTTAAATATCTACAGCATGCCGATTTCTAAGCAAGGTGTGCAGCTTGTGCCAGGGAAATTTGGGGATGCTGTGGGGCCTCTAGGCGCTGTGGCAGCCGCACAGGAGAAACTCTTTAACCCAATCGTGCCCGCAGGGTTTTAGTCCCCTAAAGGCCGAAGCCTTTTGCCTCCGCCTGCCCCTAAAGCGCTTGTGCCTTTTCGTAGTACTCCCGCGCCATCGGTAGCTCCGGATTGCGCTCCAGCGCATCGCCTAAATACTTCAGCGCACTGATTTTATCGCCCTGCATGTAATAGTACATACCCTTGTTTCGCCAAGCAAAAATATTGCGTGGATTCTGGCGCAAGCTCAGGTTGATGTCCGAAAGCCCAGCCTCCTGCTCCCCGGTAAACAAGCGGTACAGCCCGCGATTATTATAAAAATACGCCTGGTCGCTGTTCAACTGGATCGCGCGCTCCACTTCTTTTAAGGCGGTGGCATAGTCTTCCTGTTCGAAGGCGATCATGCCACGCAGATTGTAGATATTGGCCTCCTCCGGGGCCAAAGCCTCCGCTTCTTGCAGCAAGTCCAGCGCCTGTCCATATTCGCCGAGGTAATAGTGGATGGTAGCCTCGTTCACGACAATATCCGCATTTTCGGGTACGCGCTCACGTGCCGCCTTAAAGCTGGTTAGAGCTTCCGGATAATCTCCTAGTGCTTCCTGCGCCATGCCGCGTAGAAAGTAGCCCTTCCAAGCCTCACTCTCCTCCCGCAGTAGGGCGCGCGCATCTTCTAGGGCCTTGTAATTCTCTCCATTATCCAAGTGAGCCAGCCCGCGTAAGAACCAGACCTCGTAATCCTGGTCATTAGCACTTAAAATGACCCCATAATCGTAAATCGCCTCATCGAAGCGCCGTAAACGCTCCAGTGCCAGCGCCCGATTATATAGGGCATCCCGATATTCAGGGTCGATCGCCAGGGCCTCCGTATAAAATTCTATCGCCTTTCGCAGGTCATTTTCTTTTAATTTCTCGTTGCCTTTTAGTAAAAACCGTCCTTTTTTATCCTCCTGCTGGTTACAAGCAGCCAAAAAAAAGAACACCAAAACGGCCAGCAGTACCTTGCCTAATCCGGCGGGCAGCATAACATGCCCGGAAGTGGGCCCCTTATCAGATGCCTGTTGCTTTTGCCTGTGCTTTGGGGCGGCCGCCCCAAAGAAAAGAGTCTCTATTCTTTTCATTACTTTCTAGCTTACGGATAGCGCACCTGTCCCTTTTTTTACGCCTTTTCTGTTCGGTCTGCCGCTGCTTGTTCAGGAGAATCCGATCGGGAAGCTCCTGTCTTCCGCTGAGGAGCATCCTCTGGTAAATCCTTCGCCCTTTCCTCCCCTAAAAGTAGGGCGATGGCTTGGGTGTCCGGACTGAGCTCAAAGATTTTTTTCAGCACCGCAAGGGCAGGTATCACGATGATCATGCCGACGACCCCCCAGATCGCTGCCCCCACTAAAAGCGCTATAAAGGTGATGAATGCATTTAAATTTACATTACTGCCAACGATCTTCGGCGTAAGAAAGTTGCTCTCTAGCAGCTGAATGATCTGGAAGGCGATCACCACGCCCAGCGGATACAGCAGGCTATCTTTCGTCAAGAAGGCAAAAATCGTGGGCAAGATGGCGCCGAGAAAAGGCCCTAAAAAAGGAATAATGTTTAAAATGCCGGCGAAGATTCCGAAAAAGATGGCATGCTTGATCCCCAGGCCGAAGAGCACCGCGGTGTTTAGCACGGCTAAAATGGCCATCACCTTTAAGACCCCCACCATGTAAGCCTGCACGACTTTGCGCAGCTTTTTAATCTCAGCACGTACTTTTTCCTCTTCGATCTCTTTATAAAATTCGACGATAAAGTCGGTCAGGTGATGCCGGTAAACCAAAAGGAAAAAGATGAAAATGGGCAATAAGATCGCCGTCGTCAAGGACCCAAGCGTACCCAAGAGAAATTCCAATAAATTCGCAGAGTTGTTTTGGACGTATTGGATCAAGTTGATGTCCTCCACGCGCTCCAAAAGCCCGATTTCTACTTCAAAATTCGTTTTCAACAGTTGCTCGATGTCTTCCACGTAGCCCAGCAGCCGATCTTCCACATCTTCCAGGTCCTTACCGAAGTTCGCCACCTGCAAGATCACGAAGGCCAGTAGCCCCAGGATGCTGAGAATTCCAGCCACCAGTGCGATCAGGCAGGCACTGAGTTCGCCAAGGCCCTTGCGCACCATCCACTCCACAGGAGGCGTGAAAAGTACGGCGATGATTCCCCCCAAAAACAGCGGAATGAGAACTCCTTTTCCCACTTGCATGAGGGTGATGATCAGCCCGATGAGCAGTAAGACACTTAGGGCACGCAGGTAGCCCGGAAGACGTAGCGTAGGGGTTTTAGACATGTACGATGTGATTAGAAAAATGCGGAGCAAGATCGCTCATGGTTAAATTTACGAAAAATATGCCAAAACTCCTTTTACGAGATGGCTAGCGGACACCTGGAAGGTCTTTTTCGCTGAGCTCATGATAATGCTTCTGGTTTTTGACCATGTTTTGAGGCGACCAAGTAATCGAGGTGCTGGCGGGATGCTTGCGCGCCGCACAGGCCGCCACCTGGCAGTAGTGGCAACATTTTTCCGGCAGGCAGGGGTCGGCATGTATGAACACCTCCGTGATGCCCGGCCAGTGCGTCTCCAAGACCTGTTCCACCTGCTCCACCTCCTCATGTACCTGCTCCAGGTTCAGGTAATAGGGTAGGGTCAGGTGCAGATCGATATGTTTATCGCCGCCATACTGCTGCACGCGCATATTATGAATATCGATCCAGAGCGAGCGGCGCTTTTCCTGAAGGATCGCCGCGGTGGAAGTCACCGCCTCCGCATCCGCCTCGTCCATCAGCCCCCCGACCGAGCGACGCACAAGGCCATAACCGCTGTAGCCAATATAAATGGAGAAAAGAATGGCGATCACCGAGTCTAAAAATTGAAATCCTGTCAGCAGGATAAGCCCGATGCCGAGCAGTAGCAGCACCGAGGTGAGTGTATCCACGAGCAGATGCTTGCCACTGGCCTCTAAAGTGATGCTGTTTAAGGCTTTTCCTTTGCGCTGAAGCGCAAAGCCCAAGGCCCCATTTACCAATCCCGAGAAGCCGATCAGCAGCATCCCCTCCAAAAGATTTTCCAGGTCTTCGGGAAAGAATAGGTTGTAAACCGCCTGATACAGAATAAAGATGCCCGCCAGCATGATCAAAACGCCCTCCACACCGGCACTAAAAAACTCCACCTTGCCGTGACCATAGGGGTGATTTTCATCACGGGGCAGGGAGCTGAGGTAGATGCTGTAACTGGCAAAAGCCGCCGATACCACGTTCACAATACTTTCCAGGGCATCCGTTAAAATGGCCGTGGACTTGGTGATGTAAAAGGCATAGAACTTAAAGATCAGCAAAATAATGCTAACAGCAAAAGACAGACGTATCCAAAGCGTTTTCGATTGAGGCACGGGGCAAGTAGAAGTTTTGGGAGGGTAAAAGTACGGCCAATTTTTCGGAATAGTGCATGGACGTTTATTTTCTTCCTTTCAGAATGGAAAAATCGCCTCCGGAAGCAAAAAGCGGGAGCCACACCGCGCGTGGAGCTCCCGCTTACTTGGGTATGGTTAAGCGTCTGCTTGCGTATCGCTCGTCTCCTCGTCCAGGAGCCCCGAACGTTTCAGCAGGGCGTTAAGCTCTGGACCTCGACCGCGAAATCTTTCGTAGAGCTTCGCCGGATGCGCGCTGCCACCCGCTGCCAAAATATGGCGCTGGAAGGCGCCGGCCACCTCTGCAGAGAAAATACCCTTCTCCTCGAAATACCCGAAGGCATCCGCATCCAGCACCTCTGCCCACTTATAACTATAATAGCCCGCCGCGTAGCCGCCCTGAAAGATATGCGAGAATGCTGTGGACATCAGCGTGCCGGGCGTCTCAGGAAGTAGCGCGGTCTGCTGCATAAGCTCCCGCTCGAAGGCTGCCACATCCCGGATACTGGCCGCATCTCGCTGATGATAGGCCATGTCTAATAAGCCGAAGCTAACCTGCCGAACAGTCTGGTAGCCCTGATGGAAATTCGCCGCCGCACGGATTTTGTCGATTAAGTCGGCCGGAATCGCTTCGCCCGTCTCATAATGGCGCGCGAAAAGATCCAAGCACTCCTTCTCATAACACCAGTTTTCAAGTAACTGCGAAGGAAGTTCCACGAAATCCCAGAACACACTGGTGCCCGAAAGGGAGCCGTAGCGCGTGTCCGCCAGCATACCATGCAGGGCATGGCCGAACTCATGGAAAAGCGTCGTCACTTCCTGAAAGGTGAGCAGGGAGGGCTTGCTCTTCGTCGGCTTGGTGAAGTTGCAGACAATCGAAATATGCGGACGGCTGTCCTGCCCGCCTTCCCGGTACTGCCCCTTGTACACGGTCATCCAAGCGCCATTTCGCTTGCCCGCACGGGGAAAAAAGTCCGCATAAAGCACCGCCATAAAGCGGCCGCTAGCATCGAACACCTCATAGGCCTTCACCTCAGGATGATACACCGGAATAGCCGGCTGCTCCTGAAAACGAAGACCGAACAACTTGCCCGCTGTCTCAAAAACTCCTTCCACGACGCGCTCGAGCGAAAAGTAAGGCTTCAGCAAAGCATCGTCGATGGCGTATTCTTTTTTCTTCAGCTTTTCAGCGAAAAAGGCAAAATCCCACTTCTCCAGCCGGTCGATGCCTGCTGTTGCCTTAGCGAAAGCTTCCAGCGTGGCCATTTCTTCTTTTGCCTTCGGCAAAGCACGCTCCAGTAACTCCTCCAAGAACTGAAGGACAGCATCGGGACTTTGCGCCATGCGCTCCTCTAACACGAAGTCGGCATAGGTGGCATAGCCTAAAAGCTGAGCGCGCTCCTGACGCAGGGCCAAGATCTCCTGAATGAGGGCCTTGTTATCCAGGGCATCGCCCTTCGCTGCTTTCGTATTATAGGCATAAAAAAGCTCCTTCCGCCGCTCCCGATTTTCGGAATAGGTCATAAAGGGCAGGTAGCTGGGCATGGCTAAGGTAATGGCATAGGCCTCGGGGCGGCCTCTCTCCTCGGCAGCCTGCGCGGCGGCCTCCACCATAAAGTCAGGAAGGCCATCCAGCTCATGGGCTTCCAGCCAAAGCACGTACGCATTCGTCTCCTTCAACACGTGCTCGCCGAAGCGGAGGCCTAAGGTGGAAAGGGCCCGGTCGATTTCGCGCAGACGCTCCTTCTGATCGTCGTTTAGGCGCGCACCGTTGCGAACGAAACTTTTATAGGTTTTTTCCAGCAGTGTCTGGCTCTCCTCATCCAGGTCGGCGGGAGGATTTTCATAGACCGCGGCTACCTGCGCGAAAAGTTCAGCATCCAGTAATATATCATTGCTGTAAGCACTCAGCAAGGGAGCGATTTCCTGCGCCAGCGCCTGCAGCTCCTCGTTCGTTTCGGCTGCATTCAGGTTGTGAAAAATCGCTGAAGTACGCTCCAGCCCGCGTCCAGCAGCATCCAAGGCCACGATCGTATGTTGGAAATCAGGCTTTTTAACGGCCTTAATCTGCTCGATTTCAGCTTTGGCAGTACGTATGCCCTCCTGGATTGCTTCCAGAAAATGCTCCGGTCGGATCTGATCGAAGGGCGCCGTTTCATGCGGTGCCGTGAAGGCTTGAAGTAAAGGGTTATGGGTGGAAATTGTCGTCATAGCATCCATTTGGTTCATATGTTGGAGCCGAAAGAGCTCCTGTACAAAGATAGAAATTTCTATCCTCCTTCTAAAAGCCAGAAAAAGCACACAAGGTTCTCCTCTTTAGCAAAGCTTTTTCCGTATACCGTAGGAAAACGGGAGCTCTCTTTGTATCTTTCCGTTAAGCTGCACAGCAGCAAAGACTTAGTGCAAAGCAAAAACAGAGGGAAAAAAAGGAAGTCTTTCCCTACACATGTAACAAAAATCACAAAAATTTTCATCTAGTTTATGGACATTTGTTGCACAATTTGTTACTCAAGAGTCACCCTAGGCGACTCCCCAATCCTTTGCACCTATTAAGATAAAAAATACCGATGAAATCTGGCTTTGCACAAAAACTCAACCGCTACCTCCCCATCACAGAGTGGCTTCCACGCTACAAGCGTGATGATCTCTCCGGAGATCTCAGTGCCGGTCTTACCGTAGGGATCATGCTGATTCCTCAGGGCATGGCCTACGCCATGCTCGCAGGCTTGGAACCCATCCACGGCCTTTATGCCGTTACCGTTCCACTTTTACTGTATGCGATTTTCGGTACCTCCCGGCAGTTAGCCGTCGGTCCGGTGGCGATGGTCTCACTTCTGACCGCAGCAGGTATCGGCGGGCTTAATGCCAGCTCACCAGCGGAATACCTCGGCTATGCCTTGACGCTCGCCTTCTTGGTTGGGCTCATTCAGTTCGGCATGGGTGCCCTTAAGCTGGGATTTGTGGTGAACTTCCTTTCCCACCCCGTCATTAATGGCTTTACCTCAGCAGCGGCTATCATCATTGGCCTCAGCCAAATCAAACACCTCTTCCGCATCCAGCTCCCCAACACGGAGCATGTGCAGGAGATTTTAGTGGCCCTGGTCCAAAACATCGGAGATATCCACTGGATTACTTTTGGAATAGGTGTTTTAGGAATTATCATCATTAAATATGGGAAAAAAATCCATAAGGCCTTTCCTGCACCCCTGGTCGCTGTAGTGGTAGGTATTCTCCTCGTATATGGCTTTAACCTGACCGAGCAGGGCGTACGCATCGTAGGCGATGTCCCTTCTGGCTTGCCCACCCTGTCCCTGCCGTATGTTGATGGCAACACCTGGAGCATGCTTTTTCCGATCGCCCTGACCATCTCCCTGGTAGGTTTTGCGGAGAGCTTTGCCGTAGCGAAAACCATTCAGGCGAAGCATAAGACGTATCGACTGGATGCGAACCAAGAATTAATCGCCTTAGGGATGGCCAACTTCGGTGCCGCTTTCTTTAAAGGGTATCCAGTAACGGGGGGCTTCTCTAGAACAGCGGTAAACAACGATGCTGGCGCGAAAACGACGATGGCCTCCATCATCTCAGCCGTGCTCATCGTGCTGACGCTACTCTTTTTCACTAGCTTATTTTATTACCTGCCCAGCTCCATCCTAGCAGCCGTGGTTTTGGTAGCCGTTTCAGGTCTGGTGGATTTTAAAGAACCACAGCACCTGTGGAAAAAGGATAAAGTAGACTTTTCTATGCTCGTACTCACCTTCGTGGTGACGCTGACCCTAGGGATCGAAGTGGGGATTATCTCCGGCATGGTGCTCTCCTTACTTGTAGTGATTTACCGCGCTACCCGTCCACACATGGCCCAGCTGGGACGCATTCCTGGGACCGCGATTTTCCGAAATATCAAGCGTTTTAAGAACTTAGAAGAGCGTGAAGATCTGCTCATCGTCCGTATCGATGGCCCGATTTACTTTGCGAATGTCACTTACATTCATGATACGATGGAGTCTTGGCTGGCCGCTAAGGGCGGCAAAGTGAAAGCCGTAGTTCTCAACATGGAGTCGGTCACCAGCATCGACAGCACGGGAGCCCATGAGCTCGACGAGTGGATTAAAACCTGGCGCGCTGCTGGCATAGAAGTCAGCATGACCGCCATCAAAGGCCCCGTCCGCGATGTGATGAACCGATGGGGTCTGCTAGATACGATCGGGGTCAACTATATCTTCCTTGATAATGCCAGCGCAGTAGATGCACTCGTTACACATAACCATGCCGATGCCGAAAACTGGAAAGTGTACGCCATGCAGACGAATGAGAATTAAGTTCGGGAGAAATCTTGTTACTGAAAACAGAAGACCGGTTGCCGCCAAGCGCCGGTTTTTTTTTGGCCACTGGCCTAACTTCAGGCTCCCTGCTGTGGTTATAGCTTCATGCATGCATCTCTTTTTTCTTCCGCCGCCGCTTCGAATCTACTTCCCGCCCACGGCCAGATGTACTACCAGCAGGATTTTCTCTCCCCACAGGAGACGCAGCACTATCAAGCCCTATTGGAATCAGAATTGCGTTGGGTGCAGGAGCCCATTATGCTCTTTGGTAAGCCGGTCATGCAGCCTCGCCTAACAGCCTTGCTTGGGGATCCACGTGTGCCGTATGGGTACTCCGGCATTCAGATGGAGGTCCAAAATTGGCCGGAAGGCCTTCTGCCGCTTTTACGTCGGGTGGAGCAAGCTGCCGGAGAAACGTTTACCCATTGCCTTTGCAACTGGTACCGGGATGGGGCAGACAGCATGGGCTGGCATCGGGATAACGAAAAAGTACTTGGCCCACGACCTACCATCGCCTCCCTAAGCTTTGGTGGACAGCGGGATTTTCAGGTGCGGCCGTACCGGCCAAAGGGTAAGGAGCTCCCCGCCGCCCTGATAGGAGAAAAAAAGCGGGTGCTGCCCCTGGTCGCTGGGAGCCTACTCTTGATGCAAGGGGAAATGCAGCAGTTCTGGGAGCATCAGGTGCCTAAAACCAAAAAGCCCGTGCAACCACGAATCAACCTCACCTTCCGGCACCTATACACCCCAAAGCCCTGAGCGCTCGAGCGGGCATTCAGGGCTTTGGGATAAATGAGGCCATGATTTCGGCTAGCAGTAACCTTTTTACTGTGCGATCAACTCCTCGAAATCATCCCGTACGTAGATGACGTTACGGCCCAGCTCGATCCATTTTTTCTTCTCTAGCTGTTTCAGCAGGCGCGAGATCACTTCGCGGGAAGTGCCGAGTTCATTGGCCACCTCTTGATGGGTGATGAGGAGCTCATTGGATTTAAGCTGCTTCATTTTCATCAAAATATACCGCATAAGGCGCTCGTCCATGCGCTTAAAGGCCACCGCATCGAGGGCCACCAGCACCTCTTGGAAGCGCTTTTGGTAGGTGTTGGACACGAAATCTTTCCACTGCTTGTACTGATCTGTCCAGCTCTCGTGTAAGGCCGTCGGAATCCCTAAAATTCGGGTTTCTTCCTCGGCCACGGCTCTAATTTCACTTGGCTTCGAAGCGGAGCAGCAGGTGAGAGAAAGGGCACAGGTCTCTCCAGGCTCCAGATAGTAGAGAAAAAGCTCTCGGCCATCCTCATCCATACGCATAATTTTGATGGCTCCACTCAGGACGATCGGTACCATCTTAACAAATTGGCCGGGCTCCATAATCGATTTGCCAGAGGCAAAGGTGTGCACCTTTCCCTGCTCCAGCATGGCCTGCAGGAGGTTAGGATCTGTAATTGCGGGTACCAGGCGCTTTAACTGCTCTATTTCCATGACGTAAGTTCATTTCTTAGGGTGAAAAAACGGAATTCACGGAGGTAAATTAGTGATTTCTGTCACAAGATAAAACCAAAAAATAAGGGAGACCCATAAAATAAAAAAAGCCGGATTATAAACCCGACTCTTTTCTGTATCCTAAACCAACCTATTAAAAGTCATTAAATTTCTGCTTATTTTTTGGAAGGAACTTAAACCGTCAAACCTCCATCGATTACGTATGCGGCACCTGTTATAAATTTACTGCGCGCAGAGAGCAGAAAGGTAGCCAGTTCCGCCATCTCTTCGTTTGTGCCGTAGCGGCCTAAAGGAATCGCCTGCTCAAAGCTTTTCTTGACTTCCGTGCCCGCTCCCGGGGCGAAGCCTTCTTCTAAGGAGCGCATCATCCGGTTGTCCACAGGGGAGGGGTGCATGCTATTCACGCGAATGCCGTGTGGAGCGCCCTCTAAGGCGGCTACGCGCATAGCCCCGATCGTAGCATGTTTACTGGTGGTGTAGGCGATCGTTTTGGCTGTGCCCTGCAGGCCTGCCACCGAGGAGGTAATTAAAATGGCGCCACCCCCTTGGCGCTCCATGAGCGGAAATGCTGCCCGAATACCTAAAAACACGCCTTTTACATTTACCGCCATCACCTGGTCGAAGATTTCCTCGGGGTAGTCCGCTAAAGGGGCTACGAGCCCTTCTATGCCAGCATTTAAAAACAAGAGGTCGACGCGCTCCATTTTCTCCTCCGCATAGGCCATATACGCTGCGACCTCTTCCGAGCGGCTGACATCCGCTTTGAAGGTAAATACGCGCTCATCCGCTAGGGTCTCTTTTGCCTCCGCTAAGGCTTCCGCACTGATATCCACGAGCAAAACTGCCCGAATGCCCTCCTGTAAAAATTGACGCGCTGTGGCAAGTCCGATACCGCCCGATCCTCCTGTAATGACTGCTGTCTTTTCTTGAAGTTCCATAAATAATGCTGTGGTTTGTGGCTTGTGAAAGTGATTATGCTATTTTTTCTTTGCACAAAGATAACAGAAGCACCTAGGGTTATACCTCGAAAGAATCAGGTAAAAAACTGATCTTCATCAGCTTTTCTGCCCGCAGATAGCGCGACCTTTGTCAGGTAATAAGGCCATAAACGCAAACCCTGAAAGCAACATGAAGAAAATCCTCGTTCCTATCGATTTTTCCCCTTATGCAGCTGCGGCTTTTGAAACCGCCATGCGTATCGCTGCGAAAGGAGAGAGTAGCATCATCGCCGTAAATGTCGTCGGTTCCACCTTAGACTGGGCTTCCATGCGGCCCGAAGCCAAAGAAAAAGAGACGAAAATACTCGATCAGCTCCAAGAAGCGAAAGCCAAATTAGGGGAGTTCCTAGCTCCTTACACCCAGCCTCATGTGCCAATAGATACCCAAGTGCTTGTAGGGATTCCCTATGACCAGGTGTGTAGATTAGCGGCAGCCGAAAATACCGACCTCATCGTCTTAGGGGCTTACGGTCAGGGCTATGCGCCCGAAAAACATATCGGCTCCCACGTGCAGCGCATCCTTCGGGAGGCCCACTGCCCGGTGCTGGCCGTAAAAAAAGCATTGAATGGAAATGCGCTGCGCAAAATGGTTTTTGCAGCCAAGTTCCACACCGATAGCAAGGAGGCCTTTTTGCGGCTTCGCCCGCTCATTCGCCAACTGCGCTGCTCGGTACACTTCTTGTTTATAAATACGCCCGAAGGATTTACGCGCTCAGCAGATGCAGACGCTGCCATGCAGCAGTACGCTCAGGGACTAGAAGACATCGTCATCCACAAGCATATCTATAACGACACTACTGCGGAGGCGGGGATCCTGAATTTCGCCGAGAAGCTGGACGCCGGCTTCATCGCGTTCGCGACGAACGAGCGCAAAAATAGCCGCACCTATCAGATCGGACATACGGAGACCGTGCTCTTTAAAGGAGACTATGCCGTTTTAAGCGTGAAATTCACCTGAAAAGCGTTAGAAGGAACCTCTTGGAAAAACTTTTGACATAAAATTAACCACATCCTAAACAGTGAAAAGGTGGGCCGCCGCGAAGCGCCCACTTTTTTTATGCCGGGATAGCCTGGGTTATTTGGCCTTCAGCTGCTTGATCCGCCTCGGGTTCCACCACAGATAAAAGCCCGAAACCGAAAGTAAAAGCAAGCCCAAGCCCATTAGCGTACTCAAACCCATTTTGGCGTAGCCGTCATCTGCAGCAAATAAAAAGTCTACAATACTTCCATCGTGCAGGCTTTCGATCAAGTCGGAATTACGCTGCTTGACAGAAAGGATCTGCCCGCTATACGCATCGAGCTGCACCTCTTTGAAATGTCGCTTAAACACAATTTTCGCAATGCCTTTCTCCGGTCGGATGTCCACCCGATCTAAAAGCGGGTTGAGCCCTACAGAATCCTGCACATACTGGACACCAATGCGCATCAACTCTTCCACGGGCAGCATCTGCTCCGGGCGCTCCACCTGCGTGCGCTGCGTCGGTGGCAGTAAGGCCAGAGGTTTTTTCCATGCCAAAAGGATGCCCGTCACCGAGACTAAGACCATAAAAAACAACAAAGGCAGACTGAGCCATTTGTGCAGTTTACGATAAAAACGGGTTTGGGCACTGAGTGAACTGGGCATGCGTACTGGCTTAGTGAAATAAAAAAGGTTACTGGCCTGCGAAGACCACTTTAGCTAGCTTCAGGGCCTCCCGAAGGGCCTCAGGATCGATCGAAGGGCTAAAGCCATGGCTTTCAAGTAAGCGGATCAGCGCTTCTGTGGCCACATTGCCGACCAGGCGATCTTCGGCCATGGGGCAACCTCCAAAGCCCTGTAGCGCGCCATCGAAGCGGCGGCAACCGGCCTTCAGGGCTGCATTGATTTTACTGTGCATCTGGTCGGAACGTGTATGCAGGTGTGCCCCGAATTCCACTTGCGGAAAGGCCTCGATGTTCACACGTAAAACCGATTCGATCAGCTCAGGGCTGGCCAGCCCCACGGTATCCGCAAAGGAGATGACCGAAATGTTCATGTCGACAAGCTCCTGACAAAACTCCGCTACCCGCTCCGGCGCATAGGGGTCTCCATAAGGATTGCCGAAACCCATGCTCAGGTACACCACCAGTCTACGGTCCTTTTCCATACAGCGGTTTTGGATTGCCCCTATCGTCAGGAGCGCCTCCGCGATACTTTTTCGTGTATTGCGCTGCTGAAAAGTCTCTGAAAGGGACAGCGGAAAGCCAAGATCATCGATCTCGGGGAACTGAAGGGCATCTTCCGCCCCCCGGGCATTCGCCACAATCGCCAGCAGCCGCGTGCTGCGCTGATGTAAATCCAGCATGCCCAGCACCTCCGCTGTGTCGCGCATCTGCGGAATCGCCTTCGGGCTCACGAAACTGCCGAAATCCAAAGTATGAAAGCCTACCGCCAAAAGCTGATCGAGGTAGGCCGCCTTAATACTGGTGTCGATAAAGTGCGGCAAGCCCTGCATCGCATCCCGCGGACATTCTACTAGTTGAATCATGAAAGAAAGATACGCAGGCAGCTGAATTTTCCCAATAGATTTTATCCCCATCGGAAAATTTAGCCGATAGGTGGTCCGGCCTCCGGCCAAAATCCCGCGCCAAAAGGCCCTTCCTTAGGTTTTTTACAGGGCATTTATGTACCTTTGCCCCCATATAAAAATTTGACTCCAGGACATGATACGCTTTTTCCAAACCGCCGGACCGCTCGTCTATGCGCTCGAAACAGAAACCGCCCTCACCCCCGAAACCCTGGCCAAGCTGGCCTGGCTTTTCGATGGAGCACAAGCGCTCGACCAGCAGCAGCTCCCCGGTCCCTTTATAGGCCCCCGAAAGGAAATGCTCACGCCCTGGTCTACGAATGCAGTGGAAATCTGCCTCAGCATGGGCATAAGTGGTATCAAGCGTATCGAATGCTTCGAAAAGGTGAGTGAAGAGAGTACACTCGATCCCATGCTCCAGCAGCGCTACCCGGAGCTCGACCAGTCTCTCTTCCACATCGCCTTGCAGCCAGAAGCCATCCGCCCCATCGAAGACATTGCGGCCTATAACCAAGCGGAAGGGCTGGCCCTCAGCCAAGAAGAAGTGGACTACCTCGAGCAAGTCAGCGCCAGCATCGGACGCCCACTCACCGACTCAGAAGTTTTTGGCTTTAGCCAGGTCAACTCCGAACACTGCCGCCACAAAATTTTTAACGGCACCTTCCGCATCGATGGACAAGAAAAGGAAAAAACACTCTTTCAACTGATTAAAGCCACCTCTCAAGCACACCCTAACCGCATCGTCTCTGCCTATAAAGATAATGTTGCCTTCGTAAAGGGGCCCGCCGCCGTGCAATTTGCGCCCCTGCGCCAAGACCAAGCCGACTTTTTCGCTGAAACATCCATCGAAACGGTCCTCTCCCTAAAGGCTGAAACCCATAATTTCCCCACCACCGTGGAACCCTTTAATGGGGCCGCTACCGGTTCAGGAGGAGAAATCCGCGACCGGATGGCGGGAGGAACGGCCTCCATTCCCCTGGCAGGCACGGCTGTCTACATGACGGCCTACCCACGCACTGAGGCAGGGCGCTCCTGGGAAGAGCAGCTGCCAGCACGCCCCTGGCGCTACCAAAGCCCACAGGATATCCTGATCAAAGCCTCCAATGGGGCCAGTGATTTCGGGAATAAATTTGGCCAGCCGCTGATTTCCGGCTCGCTCTTGACCTTCGAACATCAGGAAAAGGGACGCTGGCTGGGCTTCGATAAAGTCATCATGCAGGCAGGCGGCGTGGGCTTTACACGTGCCCCTTATAGCTTGAAAAAAACACCCGCCGCCGGGGATAAAATCATCCTCATGGGCGGCGATAATTACCGCATCGGAATGGGTGGGTCGGCCGTTTCCTCCGTGAATACCGGTGCCTTCAGCCATGCCCTCGAGCTAAATGCCATCCAGCGCTCCAATCCCGAGATGCAAAAACGCGTGGCAAACGTCATCCGCGCCATGGCCGAGTCGGAGGAGAACCCCATCATCTCCATCCATGACCACGGCGCCGGCGGGCACCTCAACTGCCTCTCCGAGCTGGTGGAGACCACAGGAGGGAAGATCGCGCTCGAGGCCCTTCCCGTCGGTGATCCAACCCTCTCCGCGAAAGAAATCATCGGAAATGAGTCGCAGGAACGCATGGGCCTGCTGGTGCGTCCCGAAGATACGGACCTTTTGCGCCGCGTGGCGCAAAGAGAACGTGCCCCTTTTTATGAAATCGGGGAAACCACCGGAGACATGCAGTTTACCTTCGAAGATGCTCGCACGGGAGAGAAGCCTGTGGACTGGAGCCTCCACCATATGTTCGGAAGCTCTCCGAAAACAATTCTCGAAGACAGCCGTGCCGAAAATGGTTTTGCGCCCCTGCGCTACGAGACGGAAAAACTGACGGCCTACCTCGAGCAGGTGCTACAACTCGAGGCGGTGGCCTGTAAGGACTGGTTGACCAATAAGGTGGACCGTTCGGTCACCGGTCGCGTGGCCAAGCAGCAGACGACGGGCGAGCTGCAGCTGCCACTAAACAATGTAGCCGTCATGGCCCTGGACTTTCAAGGCACCCAAGGGATCGCCACCTCCATCGGTCATGCCCCTGTGGCGGCATTGGCCTCACCCGAGGCAGGATCGCGCCTGGCCATCGCCGAAGCGCTCACCAATTTACTCTGGAGCCCCATCGAAGAGGGCCTCTCTGGGGTGTCTTTAAGTGCAAACTGGATGTGGCCAGCAAAAAATGCTGGAGAAAATGATCGCCTCTACCGCGCCGTGGAGGCCGTTTCGGATTTTGCGATCGCCCTAGGCATCAACATCCCGACGGGGAAAGATTCCCTTTCCATGACGCAGCAGTACCCGGATGGGCAGACCGTATATGCGCCGGGGACGGTGATCATTAGCGCCATCGGAACATGTACCGACATCCAGCGCGTGATTTCTCCAGATCTAGCCCCCGTGCCCGGATCTTCACTCTATTACATCGATTTTTCAGCAGCCCCGCTGCAACTCGGAGGGAGCGCCCTGGCGCAGGTCTTGAACCAAGTGGGAACAGAGACTCCCGATGTGTGCGATGCCGACTATTTCCGCACCTGCTTCGATGCGCTGCAGCAGCTCATTCAGCAGCAGCTGCTCTATGCTGGTCATGACATCTCTTCCGGTGGATTGGTGACGACGCTACTGGAGATGTGCTTCCCCTCCACACGCGTGGGCTTAGAGGTACAACTGGAAGGTCTCGGCGAAGCAGACCCGATCAAAATGCTTTTTGCCGAGAACCCCGGCGTGGTCATACAGGTGAAAAATGCCGAAAAGGTGCGCGCCCTGCTTGACAGCTACGGCGTCCGCTACGTGTCGCTTGGCAAGGTGACACTGGAAGGGGTGCTGAACATTCCAGCTCAGGGCCTTTCCTTCCCGATTGCCAGTTATCGCCAACAGTGGTTCCGCTCTTCCTACCTGCTGGACAAGCTGCAGTCCGGTGCCGAACATGCCGAGGCACGCTTCCAGAATTACAGCCAGCAACCGCTCTTTTACAGCGGCCTGAGCGCCTGGCAGCAGCGCATGGAACAGGGCCAAACGCTTCCGGCTCGTGGACAAGTGCGGGCAGCGATCATCCGCGAAAAGGGCGTAAACGGTGATCGAGAGATGGCCTATGCCCTGTATGCCGCAGGTTTTGAGGTGAAAGACATCCACATGACGGATCTAATCTCCGGTGCAGAAACCCTGGAGGATGTGCACATGATCGCCTTCGTGGGGGGCTTCTCCAACTCAGATGTTTTGGGCTCCGCCAAAGGCTGGGCAGGGGCCTTTCTCTATAACGAAAAAGCGAAAAAAGCGCTTGATGCCTTCTATGCACGACCCGATACCCTAAGTTTAGGGGTTTGCAACGGTTGCCAGCTGATGGTAGCCCTGGGTCTGCTGTATCCTGAGCTGGAGCAGGTGCCCAAGATGGAGCATAACCGCTCAGGGAAATTTGAGTCAGCCTTCTTAAATGTCACTATTCCGACGAATCAGTCGGTGATGCTAGGCTCCTTGTCGGGTATGCGTCTGGGCGTATGGATAGCCCATGGCGAAGGAAGGTTCCACCTGCCTGAGATAGAAGCCTATCGTGTGGCGATGACCTACAGTTATAGCGCCTACCCGGGGAATCCAAACGGTTCCGATGCAGATGTGGCGGCACTAGTGTCACAAGATGGACGCCACCTGGCGATGATGCCGCATATCGAGCGCTCCCTGAAGCCTTGGAACTGGCCTTACCTCAGCCCCGAGCTAGCAGATGATCCTGTCAGCCCCTGGATGGAGGCCTTCCAAAATGCTTACAAGTGGATCGCAGAAAGGGTCTAAGTCAACACCAAAAAAGGAAGAGATTTGAAAATCTCTTCCTTTTTTTTCAGCTTTCAGCATCTTAATTTTTATTTTTCCTCCTCATTGAACAGAGCCGAGTAAAAGATTTTTCTGCCATTTGCATTTGCATGAAGAGATACCAGCAATAGATCCATCTTGATCCAAAGCTATATGGCAGGGATTTACCACTATGTAAGCTATAACATATTAAATTAAATCGCGTAAAAACAATAAAATCCCTCTCTATAAAGGAAAAGCTCCCGAAGTCATTATAACATCAAGCATTAAAACCAAGATGGATGTCTGTAATTGGATGAACTGCAAACTCTGCCACCGTATCGGGTTGGTCATACTTTTCCTTTTTCAATTCCAACAGCAGCAGGCTTTTTCGCAAACCGCAGCGCCGGCACAGCGTGAAATGAAACCGCGCATCGGTGCTTTTTTCAGCCTGGTAACTAATCTTTACCAAACACCTTTTAGCCCCAGTACAGAAGCAGAGGCCAGCCTGTTACCTCTCCGCGCTATGGGCTTTCCTACAGGCGTAAACTTTTGGTTAAACGATCAGCTTGCATTTTCTATCGAAGTGGTTCCGACCCTAAGCTGGGAAGAAAGACTGCGTGTATCTCAATTTCTCTTTCATCCGGGTATCATCTGGAATCTAGGGAAAAACATGAGCGTGGCCACACGCATGGCCTTCGAAAGTAATGGACAGCTGGGAGTTACACCCGTGATCGGAAAAAAAATTAAAGACTTCGGACACTCGAACCTCTCCCTAGCTATTCCTTTTCCCCTGCGTTTCGGAAACGATCTGCCGAGCAACTGGGCGATCGGGCTGCAAGTGGGATGGGGCTTTTAATGTAAAGCCATACAGAATAAATCAGGGCTCGTCTGCCGTTAGCAAACGGCGGTATCGAATCTAAACCGAAACTTCAGCCTTAATATGTGGGTGGGGATCGTAATTTTCCAAGGTGAAGTCCGCGTAAGAAAATCCAAAGAGGTCCTTCACCTCCGGATTCAGCCGCATCTGCGGCAAAGGACGCGGTGTTCTACTCAGCTGCAGCTTGGCCTGCTCCAGGTGGTTCAGGTACAGGTGTGCATCGCCAAAGGTATGGATAAACTCACCCGGGGCCAGGTCGCAAACTTGCGCCACCATCAGCGTCAGCAGCGCATAGGAAGCGATATTAAAAGGAACACCTAAAAACACATCGGCAGAACGCTGATACAGCTGACAGGAAAGCTTTCCCTCCGCCACATAAAACTGAAACAAGGTATGGCAGGGGGGGAGGGCCATTTTATTTACCTCCGCCACATTCCAGGCGCAGACCAGGTGCCGCCGACTATCGGGATTGCGCTTTAGCCCATCGACGAGCAGCTTGATCTGATCGATTTCACCGCCTTTGCCGTCAGGCCAGTGCCGCCATTGATGCCCATATACCGGGCCCAGCTCCCCATTTTCATCGGCCCATTCATCCCAAATACGTACCCCGTTTTCCTTCAGGTACGCGATATTCGTCTCTCCTTTTAAGAACCAGAGCAGCTCATGAATGATCGAGCGCAGGTGCAGCTTTTTCGTGGTCACCAGTGGGAATCCCTTTTCCAGTTGAAAACGCATCTGATAGCCGAACACGGATAGCGTTCCAGTGCCGGTTCTGTCCTCTTTTTTCACTCCATGCGCTAAAATGTGCGCCATAAGCTCATGATATGCCTGCATACGGTATCGGAATAAATAATGGTTTTGGCCTCTGGCCAAAGGTACAGCATTCTCCCCATTTTCAAAAGCTCCGCCGGAACCCGGCTGCCAAAACCTTTCCCCGATGGCGGCGTTTTCTATAAAAACTACACCTGATGTCTGCCCACTTTTTACGCCCCCAAGCCTACCGCCTCGCCCTGCTGGCCCTTGGGATCAGCCTCCTTTTTGTTGCTCTCCGTCCGACGCCCGTCTTTAACTATGATTTCGAAGGTTTTTTTCCCCGTGGAGACGAAAGCCTGCGCTACTATCAGGACTTTCGCGAGCGCTTTCAAAACGACAACGATTACCTCCTGATCGCTGTCCAAGCGCCCGAAACCGTCTGGGATCGAGACTTTTTGGCTGAGGTAGAAGCGCTCCAAGAAGAACTTCGGGCCCTTCCTGCCGTGGAGGCGGTGCAGTCTGCACTCGATCTGGAAGAGCTCCGGGCGGGAAGCTTCGGGCTGAGCCGCAGAAAATACATTCAGTACGAGGATGAAGAGGCACTTGAAGCCAGCCAAAAGCGCTTGGAGGCCCTGCAGACTACGGGCGCTCAGTTTATAGCCGCAGAGGAAAGGTACCTACTGCTGCTTTTAGAAAACGAACAAGAAATCGCGAAGGAAAGAGGGGATACCCTATTTCAAGCCATCCAAGCCACCCTCAATGCACGGGCGGAGGCCTTTTCCGACATCAAAACTGCAGGGAAGATTAAGGCGCAGGGGGCTTTCGTGTCCCTTCTGCAGGCGGAGTTTGCCTTTTTTCTTGGTATGAGCTTCCTGCTCATCATCTGCTTGCTTGCCCTGCTCTTCCAAACCTGGTGGGGCGTGGTGCTCCCCCTTCTGGTGCTGGCCGTGGGCATCGCCTGGTCCCTGGCCTTTCGGCTGCTCAGCGGGCAGGCCCTTGACGTGCTAGCGGTGATGCAACCTACCCTGCTGCTGGTCATCGGGCTGAGTGCTTGTGTGCATTACTTGAGTTATTACCTGCTGCTGCTTCGACGCGGTTACAGCAAGTGGGAAGCCATCCCAGAAACTTTTCGCCATTTGTTTCTGGCTGTTTTTCTCACCGCCCTAACCACCAGTTTAGGCTTCTTCTCGCTCTATTTAGCCAGCGCCGACAGCATCCGCTACTTTGGGCTTTTCACCGGCGCAGGTGTCCTTTTTATGTTTATAGCGATTAATTTGTTGCTACCCGCTCTCCTGTATCGCTTCGCGCCGGAAGGGCAGGGGGGAAGCATACGGGGGCACCAGCGCTGGGAGAGGGGACTGCGGGGGCTTATGGGCGCGGTTCTCAGGAACCGCAAAACCGTCTTGGCGACCTTTATGTTCCTTGTGGCTGCATCCCTTGCCTTGTTGCCCCGCCTGCAAGTGGACGGCTACCTGCTGGACAATTTGCCGGAAGACCATCCCATCGTTCAAGAATTTCTCTTTTTCGACCGCACCTTCGGCGGTAGTAATCCCCTCGAAATCAGTATTACTGCCGGTAGCGAAGTGAAAAATCTCTGGGACTATCGGGCACTAAAGGCCTTGGATACCTTGGAGCAGTTTATCCAAAAAACCTATGCTACAGGGCCCTTGCTTTCACCACTCAGCTACGCGAAATTCGCCCATATGGCTTCGAATCAGGCCAGCCCTAAGGCCTTTGTCCTCCCCTCCGAGGCACGGTATGCCCGCTATGATGGGCTGATCGAAGGCTTGGTAGAAGCAGACTTTTTACCTCCACTACTAGATCCCTCAGAAACCGAAGCCCGAATCACAGGGCGCATGCAGGACTGGGGTTCCGCTCGGGCGAGTCAACGGGATGCCGAGCTTCGTGCCTTCACCGAAGCCCACATCCCGGAGGAAATCCTCCTCGTTCGCCGCACGGGAACTTCCTACCTGATCGACAAAAGCCATCGCCTGGTCTCCGAGCAGATGGCCAAAGGCCTGGGGCTGGCTTTCCTGCTGGTGGCCGCCGTGGCGGGAATCTTGTTCCGCTCCTGGCGCATGGCCTTCCTAGTCCTGATCCCGAATGTCATCCCCCTACTTTTTATGTGTAGCGTGATGGTGCTTTTAGGCATCGATCTGAAACTTACTACCGCCATTTTATTTGCGGTGGCTTTTGGGATCGCCGTAGACGATAGCATTCACTTTATGAGTAAGTTATACGGGGAGCTCCGAGATGGGAAAAGCATGGCCTATGCCGTGAAACGCACCTTTTTGGAAACAGGAAAAGCCATCAGCCTGAGTACCCTGATCCTATGCAGTGGCTTCGCCCTGCTGCTGTTTAGTGCATTCGGGGTCACCTTTTACACAGGCCTGCTGATTAGCCTTGCCCTTCTTTTTGCTTGGGCCGCAGACCTGCTGCTGCTTCCTGTGCTGCTGGGAAATCGGAGCTATGGGGTGTCGGAGCGCTTGCGCAAAAGAGCACCGATGGGATAATGATCCGAATAATCGACCGCCGAGTAAGTTTTAAAGTCCACCACATCGAAAAAATCTTCCAGGTAAAACAAGTGGTCGATCCGCAGAAAAAAGAGCACGCGGTTATAGGTGAAGCCAAAGCCGCTGCCCGCACTTTCGAAGGCATTTGCCAGGTTTTGACGAAGGTTAAAGTACAGGTAGCTGTACGGTGTATCGTTAAAATCTCCCATCAGCAAAACAGGGTAAGGACTGTCGGCGATATGCCGCTGCAGCTGCTCCAGCTGACTGGCACGGGTCACCTGCCCATTTCGAATCTTTCGCGCCACATCGTAGTAGTTTTCCTTAAAGCCTTCTACATCTTTTAAGGCCTCCGCCTGTATGCTCATGGATTCCAGATGAACATTATAGATGCGAATCGTATCATTTTTCCAGCGGACATCGGCGAAAATGACACCATTGTTGCGTGCATTATCGAAAACGCGCCCTTCATTGATGATGGGAAAACGGCTGATGATGGCCATGCCGATGCTTTGGCGCTCGCGCCGCCCCTGCACAGGCTGATAGGAAATATACATGTCCTGATCCTCCGCCAGCCGGCGAATCATATGCGTAGAGGCCGTCGTTTCATCTTGATAAAATTCTTGGATGCACTTGATATCTGCAGGGTGCTCACTGAGCCAGCGGACGATGCTCTCCCGAAACTCTGCAGGATCTCGCTTTTCCCTGTTGTAACGAAAAAGATGTACATTATAGGAGAGTACCTCTAAGGTTTCTTCTGAGCGTGTTTCCTGGTAGCGATCGGGGCTGGGCCAGCGAAAAGTGGCTTTCAGATAAGGGAAGCTGAGCACCAGAACCAGAAGCGGCACCCAAAACCAGCGGCTGCGGCTAAGGCTCAAGAGTAAAAGTAAAAGCCCATGCCCGATAAGTAGCAGGGGGATGCCCAAACTCAATAGGCCCGCTAAGGGAACGTGGAGGGGGCTGAGGTAAACGCTCAGTAGCACCGCCACGCTGCATATCAAAAGAAGTCCATAAAACCAGCGCGCCATATCGAATCCAAACTGCTTGCAAAACGCAAAACTAGGGAGAAAATTGAGTTTCCAAGGTAAAAAATCAAGTAAATCTCCCTAGTTTTAGCTTTTAGCGATCTGAGGAAATCAGCACCAGCTCCTCCTGAGGAGCCAAAATATAGCGGGCTCCGTCTTCGGTTACTACGGCGATTTCTTCTACAGACATGGTTTTCAGCCCTCCATCGGGCAACTTCCACGCATGAAAGCCATCGAAGGCGAAAAGTTGGCCAGGCTTCAGCGGGCGCATCACCGAAGGACGCGTGCTGGGATCCTCCAGCAGACCACCGCCTAAGCTGGGACCGATATCGTGGGCCACGTAGCCGACCGGATGTCCGGTGCTCCACATGACGGGCTCTGAGCCACGCTCAGCCATCCACTCACGCTGCGCACGATCCACCTCAAAGCCCCTCACGCCAGGAGCCATGGCTGCTAATGCCACTCGATTCCCGCCGATACTAGACTCGAAATAATACTGTACAGAATCAGGAGCGCTGCTTTCACCAGGACGTAGCACATAGGCAAAACGCTGGATATCACTTACCCACATATCCCAAACGCGCACACCAAAGTCAATCTGAATCACATCGCCGGGCTGGATGACCTTGTCGGTGGCATGGCTATGCCCGCGGTCAGCACCAGAGTTGACATTCGGATTTTGTTCTGGATTCCAAGCATCACTGAAGCCATAGGCCTCCATTTTATCCTTTAAAAAGCGGGCGATGTCGGCATCCGTACTTTTTCCGGGCACCACCTGCGCATAGGCCTCGATTTCCCACTGCGCCGTCAGCTCGGAGGCCTTCGCGATAATTTCTACCTCCTCGGGAAGCTTTACGGATAGCCACTCATAAATCAGCTCCTCCGCAGAAACTAACTTCACCGCATCGGGGCCCATCGCAGTACTGATGGCGGCATATTGGCTGCTGGACAGGCCGTCGGCCAAAGCATTTTCCGCTGAAGTATTGATGGCTATCGTGCGGAAGCCACCGCTTCGCAAATAATCCACAGCCTGAGAAAGCGCAGAGGCTCCCCGGTCTACAGGCCGCACTTCATCGTGGATGCCGGACTCCGCCAGGGCCGTAGCTTCCCCTACAGGTGAGAAGGCGATGCTGCTGACCTGCCCATCTTGATAGGCAAAGACTATAGCAAGCTGCCCGCCAGCATTTTCACCCCCCACATGATGAGCGATGGGGTCATTGTTGTTCTCACGGCAGAGAACCAGCCAGGCATCTACGCCGGCCGCCTCCATCGCTGGAGGCAATAGGCTGCGCATGCGCTCCTTTCGGATTTCTGGCCAAGGGCTCGGGCCAGCGAAGGGATTATCGATTTCCTGCTGGGGACTATTGTCTTCTTCAGAAGAACAGGCCAAGACACTTGCCGCGATGGCACAGAGGAAAAAACCCTTCCGAAGAAGGTCGGAAAGAGATCGTGTATAGGGCATTAGCTTTCGTTTTATGCGAATGAAAATAAAGGTAAAGTAAAGCCTTTTTCTGATGTACCACTATTTTTTTCCATAAATGGAAGCGTACGACTGCCTCGACACCTGATTTTCTCCCCAACCCTTACCCAGCCTATTAAAAGGTGGTTCCGAGGCGATCAGAAAAAATGCCTCGAAAGAAGAAAAACCTTTGCTTTATTTTTTTTACATTTGTTATTCTCTTCAGGCCGAACATTTTTAAATCCACTTTGCTGTAACGGATTGAAATTCAGGTCAAAACTGTGTCTACTAGGTCGCTAGGATAGTTAAAATGTCATTTCGCCCTACTTTCCATAAACTAAAGCGTCATCCGATTTATGAGTACCCTATACACCCCCTGTGATATTCCGGAGAAGGAACCGAAGCTTGACTTTTCTTCTTTTATCCTTGCTATGGGCTCATGTTTTTCCACGGTGATGGGAGGATTTTTACAGCAGCGGAAATTCGAGACGCTCATCAATCCCTTCGGAACGCTCTTTAACCCTATTTCTATTCTCCGAAATGCCCACATGGCCCTACACCAAGAACCCTATCGCATGGAGCTGCTGGCACATCGGGATGGGCTACTTGCGCATTATGAGGTACATGGCGACCTGATGGCTTACAGTGAACATGCACTGCAGCGGCTGCTGGCGAAGCGTCAAAACGCCTGCCGCCAAGGGCTTCTCGATGCGACACATGTCTTTTTCACCTTCGGAACCGCTTGGGTGCACGAACACCTGGAATCCGGTGCGCTGGTAGCGAACTGCCACAAGCAGCCCGCGGCTTTTTTTCGGAAACGCCTGCTCAGCGTAGAGGAAATCGTCCATGCCTTTGAACAGTTTTATCTCCGCCTCCAAGAAGAAAACCCGGAGGCTGCACTGCTGCTTACCGTAAGCCCTGTCCGCCATACCCGCGAAGGCCTTCCTGAGAATCAACTGAGCAAATCGGTGCTCCGCCTGGCCTGTCATGAAATCGAGCAGCGCTTCCCACAGGTGAATTATTTCCCTGCCTATGAGTTGATGCTCGATGAACTGCGCGACTACCGCTTCTATAAGGAGGATCTCATTCACCCGAATGCGCTCGCCGAGCAGCTCATCTGGGAGCGCTTTAAAGCCGCATGGATCCATCGCAGCACTTTTGGGCTCATTCATGAGTTCGAACAAATCCAGCGTGAACTGGCCCACCGCCCGCTAAATCCCGAGGGTGCCGCACATCAGCGTTTTGTCAGCAGCCTCCTGCGCAAGCTGGAACGATTCGATAAGGATTTTGATTTTAGTAAAGAAATTGAGCAGCTGCGTAAGCAGGCGATGCAGCAAAGCCGCTAAGCGCAAGCCTTTTTTTGGCCCGCGAGGGCCCCATGCCTAAACCCTTTCCGCCGGTGCAAGAAACTTTATTTACGGACTTTAAAGGCAGCGGAGAGCCAGATCAGTACGTCGACCTGGTGCTGCCCGTACCCATTCCTAATCTGTTCACCTACCTCGTGCCCCGAGAGCTGGGGGCCAGCATAGGCATCGGCTTCCGGGTGGTGGTGCAGTTCGGCCCGAAACGGGTACTCACCGGCATCGTGGCGCGCATCCATGAAAAGGCGCCAGAGACCTATGAGGTGAAGCCACTCCTGGATGTGCTAGACACGGAGCCGGTGGTGCATCCTATCCAGATCCGGTTTTGGTCCTGGATGGCCAGCTATTATGCCTGCTATCTGGGGGAAGTGATGGGAGCCGCCCTGCCCGCTGGGCTCAAATTAAACGCGGAGAGCCGCCTGCAGCTGCGGCCTGAATTTTCGCGCGAGGCCTGTGCCTTTCCGCTGGATCCCCGGGAGGAGCTCCTCATCCAAGCACTCGAGCAAAAAGACTCGCTCACCTATCTGGAGTGCGAGCAGGTACTGGGCAGCAAGCAGATTCATAAGCTCATCAAAAGCCTGATCGCCAAGGAAATCGTGTTGGTGTTCGAACAGCTAAAGGACAGATACACCCCACGAAAGGTGAGTAAGGTGCGGCTGGCGGCGGACTATCTGGAGGCGGGGGCGCTCGAAAAACTTTTCGAGACCTTGAGTAGCAAGCCCAAGCAGGAGGCCGTACTGCTGCGGCTGCTCCAACTCCTACCAGTGCATCAAAATCCTGGTTTAAATGCGCTGGGGGTGGAGAAAAAGCGCTTGCGTGAGGGAGTGGAACTCTCGGAGTCGTCCCTGAACACCTTACTAAAAAATGGAGTCCTAGAGGGTTTCGAAGAAATCGTCAGCCGCTTCCAGGAGCAAGAAGGGACGGAGCAGCGCCCGGAGCTCAGTAAGGCGCAGGCGCAGGCCTTGGCAGAAATCGGGGAGGCCTTTCAGGCCAAAGATACGGTACTGCTGCAGGGGGTGACGGGCAGTGGCAAAACAGAACTGTACCTACACCTGATTTTAGATGCACTGGAGGGTGGAGCCCAGGTCCTGCTGCTACTTCCGGAAATCGCGCTAACCACGCATCTGGTAGAGCGCCTGCGCGGTGCTCTGGGTGCTAAAATGGGGGTCTTCCACTCTAAATTTTCCGAAAATGAGCGGGTAGAGGTCTGGAATGGGCTGCTGCAAGGGCGCTACCAAGTGGTCGTAGGCGTACGCAGCGCGCTCTTCCTGCCCTTTGATAGCCTCGGCCTGGTCATCGTGGATGAAGAGCATGAGTCTTCTTTTAAGCAGTTCGACCCTGCCCCCCGCTTTCAGGCGCGGGATGCGGCACTCATGCTCGCACACATGCACCAAGCCAAAACCCTTTTGGGCTCGGCCACCCCTTCCTTCGAATCGTACTTTCATGCACGCAGAGAAAAATATGGCTATGTGTTTTTAGGAACCCGCTACGGGAATGCACAGCTGCCCCAGGTGGAGCTTAGCGATATCCTGAGGGATAAGAAGCGCAACTTGCTCAAACAGGGCTTCACCGCACGCCTGCGGGAGGCCATCCAACAGCGCCTCGCACGGCAGGAGCAGGTCTTGCTCTTCCAAAACCGCCGGGGCTATGCGCCCTACCTCTTCTGTGATGCCTGTGGCTGGGTGCCCGAATGCGTGCAGTGTGATGTGAACCTGACTTACCACCAAGCGATTGCCAGCCTAAACTGCCACTACTGTGGATTTAAAGATGGCTTGCCCGCACAGTGCCCTGCCTGTGGAAGTACTAAGTTGAGCCCCGTGGGGCTAGGTACAGAGCGCTTGGAAGAAGATGTCAGCCTGCTCTTTCCTGAGGCCCGTGTGGCGCGGATGGACCTGGATACGACGCGCTCTAAGTATGGGTTCCAACAGCTACTGGAGGAGTTTGCTGCAGGGCATATCGATATTCTTGTAGGTACTCAGATGATCACAAAAGGACTGGATTTTGAGCGCGTTACCCTAGTGGGGGTGATGGATGCCGATAGAATACTCAATTTCCCAGATTTTCGCTCCAGCGAACGGGCTTTCGCGCAGCTCTTGCAGGTGGGAGGACGCGCCGGAAGACGAGAAAAAGCCGGAGAGGTCATCATTCAGACGCGGCGCCCAGACCAGCCCCTCTTCCAATGGGTGATCGGATCCGATTACCATGCCCTCTATCTGGAGGATATGGCGGATCGCCAAAAGTACCTCTACCCGCCCTTTGTGAAACTTATCCGTGTTTCTGTGCGCCATAAAGAACAGCCGGTGGCAAAAAAAGGCGCCGAGCACCTCCGCAACCTCCTCCAAGAGGTGCCCGTCCAAAAGGTGGTGCTGGGCCCGGAAAAAGCCCTGGTAGGTAAAGTCCGCAACTACTACATTTTCGAATTGCTTCTCAAGTTGGAACGCCGCCAGGAGGCCAATCAAGAGATGAAGCAAGCCCTACAGCAGCTGGCCGAAGGCATGCAGCAGCAGCGTGAATTCCGTAATCTACGGATCTTAATCGATGTAGATCCCTATTAAGCGTTTACATGTCGGCGCTAAGCGAGGTCATCCGCTTTTTTTTGGGCCGCTAGGCCTTCACGGAGCCACACCGATACCTTGCGAGCTAGGGTCTCCCGGCTGTAAGCCTGCAGGCTTTCGGTAAGTGGACGGATGGCTTGAGGGTGAAAGGTTTGTAAAAATTCCTGAATATCAGCTTGTTGACTATGAAGAAAAACCTTGCCCGCTTTGGCTTTCTGGAGGAGATCGGCACTGTCGCCCTCCGGGTCGCCCAGCGCCAAAACAGGCCTGCCTGTTGCCATGTATTCAAAGAGCTTTCCCGGAATGTTTCCACGCGCATTCGCGCTCTGGGTAAGGATGAGCAAAAGTAAATCTGCTTGCGCATAATACTGAAAAACTTCCGCATGGGATACATAGCCCACCAGTGTCACTGTATCCGCTAGCGCGGGATGTGCGGCCAGAAAATCATGGAGAGCTGCTGAGACTTTGCCTACGAAATACACGTGGAAGCGTGGAGCTTCGGGAACGTGTAAGAGAGCAAGCAGGGCCTCTAAAAAAGGAAAAGGGTTCCGGATCGCGTCGATAATACCGGTGTAGACGATGCGGATAGGCCTTCCAAGTGCCCTTTCAGCGGGGTGGTACAGAGAGGAGGGAAAGTCTCGGGGGTCGAAACCATTGGTGAGCAGGGATACGGGTCGCTCGACAAGCGCCTGTAGCTCCTGCTGAAAGGTCGGGCTGATGGTACAGATTCGGTCTGCCTCGTGGCAAATGGCCCGCTCCAGCCGTGCATGCTTTCGGCGGACAAAGGGCAGCATGGGCAGCTGCTGCAGAAACTCCCACTGCGTCCAGGGATCACGAAAATCAGCCAGCCAATATACCGATGTCTGGGCTTTTATTCGGCGGGCAACCAAGTGCATGCTGTGGGGAGGGCCCGTGCTGATGAGAGCCTGCAGGCCTTCTGATTTCACCAGAGCGGCACCTTTGGCCGAGGCGGCCTCCACCCAGGCAACCCGTGGATCCGGAATAAAGCAGTTGGCACGAATAAAAAGGGCTGCCCGACCCAAGAGGCCAGGCTTTTTTTCTTCTAAAACGGCTGCTGCATCGCCTCCCTTTTGGCCACGTAGGCGGCGCCACACCTGATAGGGCTCCTGGATAGGGACAGGATGCACCTGAAGGTCAGGATGAATTTCAGCCAAAAGCTTGGGGTCCCTAAGGTGAAAGTCCGGATTTTCTGGTGTCAGGACGTGCACCTGCCAACCCATCTCTTGTAAAAAATAGCTCATTTTCAGCCAGCGCTGCACGCCAGAGCCTGCAGAAGGGGGCCAGTAGTAGCTGATGAGTAAAATTCCGGGTTTTTTCATCGAAAATAAGTGCGCCCACGCATGTTTGTGTGGGAATTTTTTATACATTCACTCCCAAAATTACATAAAAAGCCAGGCGGAAAAAACTTTTGTACAGCTGAGGTCGATTTCGCTCTCCATTTACTCTCCCTGAAAAGAATTCGGAGAGTTAACAATCTGAATGCAAGTTCGTTTCGTTAATGCTTTAAACTAGTACGTATGAAAAAAACCTTTTCCTGGTGGACGGCAGGGCTGATGGCCTTATGCGTGGGGATGGGAGCCTGTATGCCTCCCGAAGATGAGACAGATAATCCGGGATTAGCCATTCCGGGCATCAATCAAGAGATTTATCGCTTGATGCAGGAATTTTATTTTTGGGAGGACGAGCTTCCCGTGGTGACAGATTTCGGCCGCATCAACGATAACGACGCCTTTTTACGCAGCCTTCGCTTCGAGCCGCTCGACCGCTGGTCGTACGTCACCACCCGGGAGGCCTTCGAGGCAGCCTTCACCGGCCAAGCCAGTGGGGTACATGGCTTTGGTTTTCAGCTCCAAGAGCAGTCCTCCGGGGACTTCAAAATGTTTCTGGCCTTCGTTTTCGAAAATGGTCCTGCCGGACAAGATGGCTGGCAGCGCGGTTGGGAAGTAACGCACATCAACGGGCGTCCCATCATGAGCTACCGCACTGGGAATGGGTTTGACTTTCAACTGGGCCCAAATGTCATCGGCAGCACGAATACGTTTACCTTTCGCCTGCCAGACGGCACAGAAACCACCCGCACCATTCGGCGAGATGCCTTCCAGACCAACTCGGTGCTTCATCAAGAGGCCTTTCAGTTGGCCGGAAAAAAGGTGGGCTACTGGGTCTACCATTCTTTCCGCGCCACAGCAGGAGAAAATCCCGTCCGTAGCCTAGAAGTGGAAAATAGCTTTCAGTTTTTTAATCAAGAGCAAGTTCAGGAACTTATCATCGACCTGCGCTATAATGGGGGCGGTTCCGTAGCGGTTACCGAGCAGATTCTAAACTACCTTATTCCACAGGCGGCTAATAATCAGGTGATGTACACCATTCAGCATAACCGATTCCAACAAAATGCTCGGAATAGAACCGTCAACTTCCGGAGAACGGGCAATTTACAGCTGCAGCGGGTCATCTTCCTGACCAGCCGAAGCTCAGCCTCGGCCTCGGAGCTGCTCATTAATTGTCTCGAACCCTATATGGAGGTGGTTCTCATCGGAGATAATACCTTCGGTAAGCCCGTGGGCTCCTTTACGTTAAGTAATTTTAGCCGTCCGCTCCAGCAGCGTGGATTGGAGCTCGTGCCGATAACCTTTGCCACGACGAATGCCACAGGGGTGGCCGAATATTTCGATGGCCTGCCCGCAGACTTCTTCGTGGCCGATGATCCGACGCGCAACTGGGGAGATCGTCAGGAGGCACGTTTTCAGGCCGCCCTGCAGCTGATCAGCTCAGGCTCCATTCAGGCCGGAGCCCGAAGCAGCTATCGACCCCCCTTCTGGGAAATGATCGATCATTTTAGCGGGCTAGAACAAGAGTTTTTGCACTTCTAGTGTCCGAAAGATAAAAAAACGCATACCATGATTCTAATATCAGGGAGGCTAGCGCGAGCGGCTTCCCTTTTTTTACGCCTCGTCTAAAAAGCAAGGCAGGAACAGGTGGTTCTCGGCCATGGAAAGGTGGAATAACGGCAGGCATCTAACGCTGCTTGTAGGGAAGCAGCGGAGGGCGATAAGCATAGCGACAGGAATGGGGCTAGGTCAACTTAGCGCTCGTGTGCTCCTGTGACGTTTTTTAGATGCGCTGCATAATCCGGGATCAGAGTATTATGGCCGCTGGCCAAAGCCACATGCCTGGCCGCTGGTAGCGCTTCCAGGAAGTAGGCCAAATTTTCATAGGTCACCATGCGGTCATAGGTGCCCGTGACGAGGGTGACGGAAATCGGCTGCCGCTGAAGGTCTGCTAAGATCTTAGGAATATTGGGCTTTAGCTTGCGGAATACTGACCAGGTAAAATAAACCTGTGCACGCTTCGTGCGCGTCTCCATCTGGGTATCGATAAATTTAACGATGCTTTTATCCAGTAGGCCGATGCGCCGCAACCCATGCATCCACGCGAAAAACCGGCTGGGATTTAGTACCGTGCGCTTAAAAAGTCCTTCGAAAATACCAGGAAAATTACTGATGTTATACCAAAAGCCCGTTCTGATCCCATCAGGTGCTAAAAGCGTTAAGCTCAACACCCGAGTAGGAAGTTCCTGGTAGCTGATGAGACAAAATTTGCCTCCCATGCTGTAGCCGACCAGATGAAAGGCAGTAAATTTTTCCGTTTCCATTAACAGTTGGAGCACGGCTGCCCAGTCTTGGGGAAGGAGCCGCTTGGAGGCTTTACTCCAGCTGCTCAAGCCATGGAAAAAGAGATCTAGGGTGATGTAGCGCTCTTCTTTTTTGCGCAAAGCCAGAAAGGATTGAAAGGCCTGTTGGTTTTGGCCGAAACCGTGTAGCAGGAGGGTGACGGTTCCGCCTGCAGGCCCATAGACACGATAGGCCAGGCGCCCTAGGGAGCTATTTAAAAATTTTACCGGTACATCGGAAAAGGACTGCGCCATGCGATAGAAACTATTTTTTGTAATTTAGTTTCCTTTGCCCGAAGGGCAAAATCTTTTACAAAAAAAAAGCATCTACGCGTATACGTAGATGCCGGCATTTGACGGGGGGCAAGGAGCCGAAAATCAACTCCTACGCCCTCCTGCGCTATTAAGCATGCTCTTTTAAGAAGGAAGTAAACATCCAGTGCTTCAGCTCGATGCTCTTGATAAAGGCGACGAGCATATCTTCTGTGGCCTTATCTCCAAGCTCTGCCACATTTTCAGCGGCATCGTTCATATTTTCGGCGAGCACTTCGAAGTCGCGCAAGACTTCGCGCACCATATCGTGCGGATGTAGGTCTGTCCCCACCTCTTTGATGTCAGCAACTTCCAGATAATCACGCATCAGGCTCAGTGGCGTCATGCCGAATACCCGCACACGCTCTGCTACGAGGTCAATATTTTCCATGGCTTCGTCATAGAGCTCTTCGAATTTTTCGTGTAGCTCGAAGAAGTCTCCACCGGTAACATTCCAGTGGAAGTTACGCAATTTCTGATAGTGCACGTGATAGTTGGCGAGCAACTGATTCAGCGATGCGACGATTTTATCTGTTTCTTCTCGATTATAACCCAATTTTTTAAATACGCGTTTTTCAGCGGTTCCGTTCGTGTTCATGGTTGTGTTCGTTTAGTAGTTGTTATTTGGATTGATTTTAATCCCTTCCACTGCTAGGTCTAACTGATGGGTGTCGAAAGGGGAGTCCAAAAAGCGGGCTCCGAATTCGGCGATCAGAATAGGAGTTTTTAAGCGGGAAGGGTCGCGATGCAGGAGGTCGAGTAGGTCCTGCTCACTGTAAGAGGCGGGCGCTATCTCCTCTGCGTAGCGCTCATGTCGCTTATCGAATAAATCAATAATCGGCACGCCCAACTTGGTAGCCAACTCTGCAAAATGACGCTGAGTAAGCGGAGTTTTGGCCACATCTACCTCATTGATTTTATGCTGATCTAAGGCGGAAGCATATCCGAAAGCTTCTCGGTCCTTCAGATCGCGAGAATGGTATAAAAATTTAATTTCTTGATGACCTAAGTCAAACATGCTGTTTGTGGTTTAGTGAATACACTTTATAAACGGGCTTAGGACTCCTTTTGTTTCGAGGTTAAAGCGTATTCGGGTAATTTAGACTGCTATTTAGTTTCATTAAAAATAATTTTATTACTATATTTGAAACAAACGTATAGCTAAACCAATTTTACGCCTTAAAGTAATTCTGCATGAAATCTTTCTATTTCTTTTCTATTCCGTTTCGACGCCAAGTGTGGGGCATCTGTTGCTTTGCTCTCATAGGCGGATTAGTTGCCTGCCAGGAGTCTGAAGAAGTGTTGCCAGAGCAGGAGCAAGCCGCGCGCTTTACACGCTTACCGAATTTCAGTTGGGAGCGTGGCCATGTGGCCAATCTGACGCTACAGGGGGATCGTTTGTTTTATTCCAATGCCCTCACCCCAGGTTTTTTCTCGGCAGCTGGTACGCAAGAGCAGTTTTCTGCACGTTCTTTTGATATGAATTTTGGACAGGCGCATGGAGAAATTCTGTCGATAGGTGCTTTGGATACCCGAGCGAGTTTACTGGCCATGGCGAATACCGACTATAACAGTCTGGATGTTCTGCGTCTAAATGCCCTCACCATTCCCGATCACCCTGCTAATTATCAATTAAATCCAGGTTGGTTCGGCCTCCCTTCTTTTGGTGTGCAGGGCAATGTGATTCTCTCTAGCTGGGTGGATCCCCTCGGTGGATCGTCGCTGGAGGATCGTGTTTTTTTAGTGCAAGTGGATGCTCAGGCGGCCCGTCTGCCGGTGATAAATCAAGAGGCTCCAGTTATAGAAAAGATTCTGCTGGACTATCGTTTTGAGGATAGACCACTCACCGAGCTCTATTCGGTTTTTGCGATGGAGTCGGGCTGGCTCATTTCTGGGGGAATAGCTGGCCGTCAGAGCAGCTTTGTGCTTTCCGAGGCTGGTGCGGTCACGCCTCTGTTTGAGGACTTACGCCGCTTTGTCGTGCTGGGGACGGATACATTTGTGGATGGAAGCCGCCTGGTGCTCAGTGAGGAAGGTCTTTTCCGTTCTGCCTCCGGCAATGTCATGGACCTGGAACCTGTTTTTGCTTCTTCTACTTTACGGGGTGTTCGCGTGGTGGAGGAGCGCATCGTCGTTTGGACAGGTACAGATGAGCTGTTCGAACTGGAGGGCGAAGGAGATAGCGCCACACTGACACGTATTAATACCGAAGGGTTAGAGGATTTGCAATTTACCGATGTGGCCTTATTCGATGGTTTTGTGCACATCGCCACGCGTAATGGTCTCTTTAAAATCGCCCAAGATGACTTTTGGATGCCTGCTGAGTAAGCCCATAGCGCATCAATACCTAAAGGGGCCGCTTTTTTTCCGAAGAGCGGCCTTTTTTTGGGCTCAAAGTGAGTTGGGGTACCCCGGACAGCACATCGCAGCCGCCTTCAGACGCAGTAGCGCTGTCACTTATTTGGGAAGGGCACGGGCATAAGCACTTGGCGTCTGCCCTGTTTCACGGAGAAAAAGTCGGTTGAAGTTGCTCAAATTACTAAAGCCTGCACGTTCTGCCACTTGGGCGATAGTAAGCCCGGATAGTTCGCGGAGGCAGTTTTGAGCATAAGCAATGCGTACGGAGAGCAGCACCTTGCTGAGGCTTTGGCCGGAGGCCTGACTTACAAAACGACTGAAGGCCGCGTACTGCATACCGACTTCTGCTGCCAATTCACCCAGCTCTATGCCCGTATCGAAGTCCTGTAGCAGCCGTTCGTACACCCGTAACAGCCGGGGTTCTCGTTGAAAGGGGAGCAACCAGCTCCGCTCTTCCTGCAGGAGAGGATTTTGAAGAGGCTCTTGGAGGGCTTGCTGCCAGTCGTAGGCAGCCTGAAAAAATTGGAGTTGCGGAAAGGCTGCCGGTAGGGCTTCCTCCACCCATTCGGGAAGGTGTAGCAGGCGGGCAAAGCGCTCCCGCGCATAGGGGAGGCATCGAGCCCATAGGCTGGCATCTGCTGCCTGCTGTGCCAGGGGCTGGAGGCCGACACCCCACTGTGGGAGACTGAGCAGTGCCTCTTCGCTCACCTCGATGAGGTGAAACCCCTCCGGACTAGGCATGTTCGTTTGCTTTCCTTTTTGTTCGTTTGCTTTCTTTTTTAGGGGGAAATCACTTTCTTTTTCTTTCTTTTCCTTTCCTTTTAGTGGATTTTTGAGAAAAATAGAAAGATTTCGATCACAAACGAACAGGCTATCTTGCTGCAATACATGGAAGTGCCCGCCTACATAGAGCCAGTAGGGGCTGGCAGGACAGAACAAGAAGCGTAGGCCGGCACCGGGAAGGCTGGGAAAAAAAAGGTTGGCCTCCTCTGCTGCTTGCCACCTGTACTGGGCGGGAAAAAAGGGGCGAGAAGGACGGGGGGAAGCGTTCATGTGGGTACGATTTCTGACTGCGAAGATAGTATTTTTAGGACTGAACCGCTATGTCTTTCTTATAAAGCACCATCCCTTTAGTAGGGGAGAGGAAAGGAAGTCATTCAGCTATCCTTTTTTAGCAGAAAAAGAGGGGGCTTTCTGGAGCCCTTCGGGCGAAACAACGTACATTCGGTAGGAATAAAGGGATCAACAGACATGCACATGCAGGAGCAAGAGCAGGAAGCAGAGCGGCTTCGTTTACTTCGTTTAGGCCCTTTCGGACAAGAGCAGCCAGGGCTTCTTTTTCATGGGAAGGCCCATTATATAAAAGGGGAGGCCCTTCCGGGAGGGGATTATGGGGAGGTATTTTTTCAGGCAGGAGGTTTCCGCTGGTTGCGGGAGCGGCTCAAGAATGGCGCTATCTGGCTGGAAGAAGTGCCTGTGGGAGTGCGCATCGGCACTCCTGTGGCTCGTCCTTCTAAGCTCATCGCGGTAGGGCTTAATTATGCTGCCCATGCTGCCGAGGTAAAGATGAAGGCACCGGAAAGGCCGATCCTGTTTATGAAAGCGAGTACGTCTCTATCGGGTCCCTATGATGCGATTCCGATGCCGAGTGCTGCGGAGAAGTTGGATTATGAAGCGGAGCTGGCAGTGGTCATCGGCAGGGAGGGAATCGAAATTCATCCGGATGTGGCGGCGCAACACATCGCAGGATACAGTATTTTAAATGATGTAAGTGAGCGAGCCTGGCAGCTGGAGCATAAGGGACAGTGGGTGAAGGGCAAAAGTTATGATGGTTTTGCACCGATGGGCCCCTTTCTGCTAGAGCCAGCTGCCGAACAGCAAGTGGAGCTTTTTCGGGTGCGTACCTGGGTGAATGATGAGCTGCGCCAGGAGAGCAGTACAGCGCAGATGCTGCTGGATGTGCCGGCGCTAATCGCAGAAATATCTCGCTATATGCGTCTTTTGCCTGGCGACATTATCGCTACGGGAACACCTGCTGGTGTCGGGATGGGCCTACAGCCTCCCTCTTATTTGCGTCCGGGGGACCGCGTTCGTATCCAGCTGAGTGGACTGGGCGAGATGGAGCAAGAGGTGCGCGTGATCCCGCCAGTTGCTTAGGCGAAGCTCCCGCTAATGCATCAGCTCGGGATTTACTGTTGGGAGCTCTTTGGCGCTAGCCAAACGCTTACTCAGGCTATGGAAGCGGTAGAGGAGACCGCAAGCGGTTAAGCTGAGGCCGGTCAAAAGGCCATACCAAACTCCTTTTTCTTCCATGCCGAGAGGGAAGGCGAAGAAGTAACCCAGCGGGAGGCCGATTACCCAGTAGGCGATCAGGGTGACGATGGTAGGGATTTTTACGTCTGCCATACCGCGGAGGGCGCCCAGGCCAACCACCTGCACCCCATCGGAGAGCTGAAACATGCCCGCGATGATCAGTAGGCTGGCGCTCATCTGAATGACCTGTTGATCGTCGATGTAGAGGGCGGGCAGCACTTCTCGCAGCAGAATCAGGCAGACCGCCGAAAAGCTCATAAATGCGGCCGTCATCAGAAAGACGGTGAAGCCCGCATCGCGCAGCCCGGGAATGTCCCGCTGACCCAGTTGATTCCCTACGCGCACCATGGCGGCGGCAGAAAGCCCGGAGGCCATCATGTAGCTGATGGAGGCCAGGTTGATAGCGATCTGATGGCTGGCTAGGGCATTTACCCCGATCCATCCCATCATGATGGCGGCGGTGGAGAAGGCCCCCACTTCGAAGATAAATTGAAAGCCGGTAGGGATGCCGATTTGGAGCATTTTGCTGACCATCGGGAAGCTAAAGCGCTGGAAGCGAAAATTTATGTTATAGGTCTTATAGCGTGGCGACCACCACACATAGTAGGCGATCATCAGCGCCATCAGCACTCTGGAGATCAACGTTGCCCAGCCGGCGCCATTGAGTCCCATTTCAGGCGCTCCCCAGTTGCCATAGATCAGCAACCAGTTGAGGAAAACATTCAGGGCATTACAGGCCAGGGTGATGTACATGGCCTGCTTGGTTTGGGAGAGGCCCTCTGTAAACTGCTTGAAAGTCTGGAACACCATAAAGGGCAGCAGGGAAAAGGTAATGATGGCCAGATAAGGGATGGCCATTTCCACCACAGCTTCCGGTTGGTTTAGGTGGAGCAGGAGGGGGCTGGAGAGCAAAATAAACAGGAGTAGCACGATGCCGGCACCGAAATTTATCACAAAGCCATGGCGAAAGAGGCGTGCGATGCGGTTTTTACGTCCGCGCCCATCTGCCATAGCTACCAGTGGGGTGATGGCCATGGAGATCCCTATGCCGAACATAAGGACGACGAAGAAAATACTGTTCGCCAGGGAGGCGGCGGCGAGCGGTTCTGCTCCTAGTCGGCCTACCATCATGCTGTCGGCTACGCCCACGAGCACCTGTCCTAGCTGGCTAAGCATGACGGGGTAGGCGAGTAAAAAGGTTTTGGAGCTATGCTGCCGAAAATTCTGAATGCCAAGCATAAGTGTACTTAAATAGCGTAGTCACGGGCCACGCGCAGGAGGCCACATACGGAAATAGCGTCTGTAATTTTACATTCTAGGACCATTTGCACGGCCTCGTGTAGGGGCAGGCGACGGACCTGGAGGATTTCGGTTTCTTCTGCCTCGGGAGTGCCATTCTGCAGCCCTTCGGCCACATAGATCAGGCCCACTTCATCCGTGGCGGAGTTAGAGGTATGCACCTCCATGAGCAGGGTCCATTTTTCCGCGCTGAGGCCTGTTTCTTCTTTGAGCTCTCTTTTAGCGGCGGCGAGTGGGGCCTCTTCCAGTGGACCACCTCCCATGGGGATTTCCCAGGAGTAGCCGCCTGTCGTGTAGCGGTACTGCCCGACCAGGTAGGTAAACCCATCGGCATCTATTGGCAGGATGCCGATGGCGCGGTTTTTAAAGCATACCTTGCCGTATTCGGCAGGCTTTCCGGCAGGATTGAGCACCTGATGGTTCTCTACGCGGATCCAGGGGTTCTCAAAAACGGTTGTTTTCTCCTGGCAGATCCAGGGATTTTCTTCTTGTATCGTCGACATAAGGTCAGAGGTTGCACCACTGCGGAAGGGACGCAGGGCTTTCGCCCTGCAAAAGTACATAAAAAAAAGCATGATCGGGAGACCATGCTTCTTCGGGTGTGCGCTAAGCGACTTTATGCAGGTATTGGTAATACCTTGGAATCCTTAAAAGTGGAAAGAATCACCATGGACTGCATGGAATCTACCTCTTTAATTTCGGAAACCTGCTCGAGCATCAACTTCTGATAGGCGGTGATGTCTTTTGCAATAATTTTTAGGATAAAATCACCAGAACCGGTGATGTGGTGGCACTCGATCACCTCTTGGATCGTATTAATCTCCGTCATGAAGGCGTCGATATTCGCTTTATTATGTCCGATGAGGGTAACCAGTACAAAAGTGCTCACGCCAAGGCCGATCTTTTCTGGATCTAACTTTGCATGGTAGCTGCGAATGATACCGGATTGTTCTAATTTCTTGACGCGCTCTAGTGTAGGAGCCGGAGAAAGCCCAATATCTTTCGAAAGCTGCGCATTGGTTATTTTCGCATTGCCCTGTAAAATTTCTAGTATTTTACGGTCGATTTTGTCAAATTTTACTCTTACGCTGTTATCCATAGATGAAAGTATTTACAGAATAATATCTTGTGCAAAGTTAGGTATAATAAATATTATTTTAAAGCAATTGCTGAGAAAAAGGTGTGTAAACACGAAATATTCTTGTTCGTAGCTGTGCTCTAGCAAAAGCATTCGGGGTAAACTAGGCCAATAACCATGCCAATTCAAATATTCTCTTGCTGAACTTCTTTGGTAAACGGAAAAATGAATTCAAAGTTTATTCTTTTTAATAAAATTTCGTGCTTCCTTATGTGCAGGATGCTTTCTTTTGGCGAACTTTTTAACCTGATTGAAATAGGATTTGGCTTCGTTTTTTTTGCCTTCCTGGGTAGCCATTTTACCCAGTGCCAGTAAGCTATACAGGTAATAGCCACTTTCCTGTGCCTCAGACTCCTCTCCGAAGGCCAGTGTGCGCTTGTAATAGGCCTTCGCCTGCGGCAAATCGTTTCTACGCTCGTGGTACTGGGCGATATAAAATGCGGCATAGCGCCCACTGTTTGCCTCATAGCCGGTCTGTTTGGCATCTAGACGTCTTAAGATTTCCTCTGAAACCTCCTTGCACTCGTACCACTTGCCTACTGTGTATAGGTTGCGCGCATGCGACCGGTGGAAAAAGGCATTGTTCGGGTACTTGTCCATCAGATAGTCCGTAATGGCCAAAGATTTAAAGGGGCTACCTTCGGCATTGGCATACAGCATATATAAAAAATATTGCGCTTCCACGCGGGAATAAAAGGCATTATTGGCCACATATTCCAGCAGCTCGATGCCCTTTTCTTTGTTGCCCTTAGGAAAAAAGGCGACCACAGGCTTCAGTAGAGGGTAATTTTCTGGTATCCACACCGAGTAATAGTTGAACAGCGCATCCCCTAGTACCAGCTCAGGACTCATCTCCTCGTCCCCATCTTTACTTAAGTTAAGGTATTTCAGAGCATTTTTCCCGGCCAGCGTAGCCTTCGTCCAGGATCTTCGCTCCGAATACAGGCGCCCCTGAAAGCCATAGGCGGCTGCTAGGAAAAAAGTGGCCTCCTTATTTTCCGCATCCCGTTTGAGCAAGCTTTTGGCCTTGTCGATGACTACGTCCATCTGCCCGATGAAGCGCTCATCGTAGCGCTCGTTATCGAGGTCGGGTAAAATTTTCCACCAGCTGCTTAGCCCTTGTAAAAAGTAGGGAAGCGGATGCTCGGGATATTCGTATTCCAGCACTTTAAAGCCCCTGTCCGCCTCTCGGAAATCAAAATTATACAGGCTATTCACATAGCGCGTGATGCGAAACTGCAGTCCCTTATCTAAAAGCAGGTATTCGCTGCGATTGTCCACGCTGTCTGTAGCGAGAGGGGCAGGTTGCGCGAAAGCAAGGGCTCCCAAAAGGAGCCCCATAAATAAGAAAAAACCAAATCGTTTTTTTATCATAGTGCTTGTTCGATATCCGCTATGATATCGTCCACATGCTCCAAGCCGACCGACAGGCGTATCAGGCCTGGTGTGATCTGGACACGTTCCCGCTCTTCAGGGCTCAACTTACTATGCGTCGTAGAAGCGGGGTGTGTGACGATACTTCTGGCGTCTCCCAGGTTAGCGGTAAAACTGATCATGTTCAGTCGATCGATAAAGGCAGCGGCAGCGGCGGCACCTTCTTTCAGATCTAAAGTTACTATACCCCCTCCGTGGCGCATTTGTTTCACGGCCACGGCATATTGTGGATGACTTTCTAGAAACGGATAATTCACCCGCTTTATTTTGGCATGCCCCTCGAAATGTCGTGCTATTTTTAGCGCATTCTCACAGTGCCGGTCCATACGTACGGCTAAGGTCTCCATGCTCTTGTCCAGTATCCAGGCATTAAAGGGGGAGATGGAGGGGCCCGTGTGCCGGGCAAAGAAGCGCACCTGCTCGATGAGCGCTTTACTTCCTAAAATCAATCCTCCCAGCACGCGCCCCTGTCCATCGATGAACTTAGTGGCGCTATGGGTCACCAAGTGTGCTCCCCATCGCGCCGGCTGCTGCAGGTAAGGGGTAGCGAAACAGTTGTCCACCACCAAGATAAGCCCATGCTCCCGCGCAAAGTTCCCGGCCCATTCTAAGTCGATGAGTTCCAAGCCCGGATTAGAGGGGGTTTCCAAAAAGAGCATTTTAGTATTCGGCTGCAGTAATTTGTCCCACTGCTGGTAATCGGAGATATCTCCATAGGTAGAGGTGATGCCCCAGCGTGGGAAAACGCGTGTCAACAGTTGGTGCGTGGAGCCGAAAAGGGAGCGGGAGGCTAAAATATGGTCTCCCTGGCTGAGCAGGGCCGCGATACTGCCAAACATGGCGGCCATCCCGGAGGCGGTTACCATGCCGTCTTCGGTGCCTTCTGCCAGGCATACTTTTTCCAGCAGGGAGCTGGTATTTGGATTCGCGTAGCGGGAATAAATTTGCCCTTCCTGTTCTTCGGCGAACAGGGCTCTGGCTTGTTCGGCGGAATCAAAGGTAAAGCTAGAGGTAAGGTGAATGGGGCTGGAATGTCCGGCGGCGTTAGAAGGTTGCGCCCCGGCGCGGATCGCCTGTGTTTCGAAATGTGCCATGAATTCAGGGTTCTTTTTTAAGCTATAAAGACCATCGCCCCGTGCACATCTTGCTCATTGACCCGTTTATAGTTCCCGGATAGGGGCAGGATGTGGCACCATGGACACAAGTGGCCGGTTGCCAGAGGGTCATCGAGCCTGTTCTCTCGCCTCTTCTTTATAAAGGTGAATACTTCTTTTGTTACAAAGAAAGCAGGTGGCAGCCAGAAAACAAAATGCCAGCTGCTTTCTCTTTTTGGGCCGCAGCCCAAAAGCCGAGTGGGCTACTCATTAAACTGGGTCATGGTATGGGCGATCCCGATGCTGCCAAAGGCCTCAATCATGGCGATGGCCCGGTCCATATGTTCAGGCAGGGCATCGATTTCAGCCTGGGTCCAGCGTCCAAGCACATAATCCACTTGGCGGCCCTTCGGAAAGTCGTCCCCGATGCCGAACTTCAGACGCGGATAGTCTTGCCCACCGGTTAGGGCTTCGATGTTTTTTAGACCGTTATGTCCTGCTGCGGAGCCTTTGGCGCGCATGCGCAATTTACCGAAAGGCAAAGCAACATCATCGACAACCACCAGCACATGGGATTTTTCGATCTTCAGCTCTGCCATCCAGTGGCTTACCGCTTTCCCACTCAGGTTCATGTAGGTCGTCGGCTTGATGAGGTGAAACTGTCGAGACTTAAAGCTGAAGTGGCTGTAAAAGGCATGGCGGCCTGAACTCCAGCGGACTTGATGCTTGTCTGCTAAACGATCTAAGGTGAGAAAACCCACATTATGGCGGGTCAATTCATATTCGGGGCCGATATTTCCGAGGCCAACGATTAAGTATTTCATGGGCAGTGAGGCTTATGAGGGCGGCCGTAGGAAGCTATCGGCCAGAAACAAGACATCCTGCCACAGCGCAAAGGCTGGGCAGGATGTGGGTATGTCAGATAGAAAAAGCTTACTCAGCTGTTTTCTTACCGCGAAGTGCTCTTGGGATACCGATCGTAGCGATAGAAACGTTCGGGCTCGTTAGGATTTCGAAACCTTCTACACTTAGTTCAGAAACTTTCACAGACTTTCCTAAGTCTAGGTGAGAAATGTCTACGTTGATCTTATCAGGCAGTGCGCTCGCTAAACCTTTTACCTTTAGGGTACGGGCTTTGATTTCGAGTTTACCCCCTTTTTGGATACCTGGAGAGTTTCCTACGATATTAACAGGGATCTCCATCTTAACAGGACGGTCTTCGCTGAATGCTAAGAAATCTGCGTGCAAAAGAACCTCAGATACCGGATGGAACTGTGTGTCTTTTAAAAGCGCTTTGATTTTTTGACCTTCGATGTTTAACTCTACTAAGTGAACATCTGGCGTGTAAACGAGCGGGCGGAAAAGAATCGCAGGTGCATAGAAGTGAATCTGCTCTTCGATACCCGGTCCGTAAACCACAGAAGGAACTTGACCGTCTTCTCTAAGCTCTTTTAAAGTAGCACTGTCGAGATTTGCTCTTTTAAACCCTATAATCTCTAAAGATTTCATAGTAAATTAAGAATAAGTTATAAATAAATTAAATAAAGAGTGCACTGATGGAGGAATTTCCGGTCACGGCATGGATCGCTTTCGCGAAAAGATCGGACACGGATAAAACCCGAATTTTACTCGATTCCTGCGCTAGTGGAATCGTATCGGTGATGACCAATTCCTCTAAAACAGAGTTGTTAATGTTTTCGTAGGCTTTGCCAGAAAGTACCCCATGGGTGGCAATGGCTCGCACTGAGAGGGCTCCTTTTTCCAGGATGATTTGTGCCGCCCGGCACAAAGTACCTGCTGTGTCCACTAAATCATCGATAAGAACCACATCCTTGCCTTCCACATCTCCGATAACCTGCATGGAAGCCACCTCGTTGGCACGCTTTCGATGCTTGTCACAGACAACCATCTCCACCGCGAAATGCTTGGCATAGGCACGCGCACGCGCCACACCCCCCACATCCGGAGCAGCGAAAATCAAGTTGTCCCGATTCAGCCTTTCCAAATAGGGCACAAAGATAGCGGAAGCATTCAGATGATCCAAAGGAATGTCAAAAAATCCTTGGATTTGTCCGGCATGCAAGTCGCAGGTCATGATCCGATCCGCACCCGCTGAGGTCAAAATATTAGCTACAAGCTTGGCAGCGATGGAGACCCGTGGTCGGTCTTTCCGATCTTGGCGCGCATAGCCATAGTAGGGAATCACAGCGCAGACTTTATAGGCTGAGGCGCGCTTAGCCGCATCGATCATCAAGCAAAGCTCGAGCAAGTTGTCCGCACTGGGGTTGGTGGATTGAATAAGAAATACGGTGCAGCCACGAACAGATTCATTAAAGCTAGGTGACATTTCCCCATCACTGAACTTGGAAAGGGTCAAATCTCCTAATTTTTTCCCATAATGCTTGGCGATTTTTTCTGCTAAAGGAAGGCTATTCGAACCGGCAAATAATTTGACCTCGGTCATCATTTTGTAGGTATTAAGGTTGTAAAAGGCATCTGCTTATGGCATACAAAGGTAGCTAAAAAGCCTGCAAAAGGAAATGATTTTTTCGCTTACGCCTAATTATTACGCCAATACCAATTTTTCTTCTTTTAGCCGTACTAAGGCTGCGTAGCGGTCCAGCTCCAGGCAAAAGTCGATATCTCCTTCGATGCCGTGGTTTTGTAGGCGCTTGGCATGGGAGGCTTGCGCCAAAAACCCTTTCAAGTCGCCGTGAACGGCCCCATACAGGGTCTTCATGGCTAGGCTGCTATCACAGGCGGGGCTGTGGGTGGCCGACAGGGCTTCTACGAGCGCACCCGCATACAGCGCATCTTCGAGGTTATAGTTGCCTTTCCAGCCGGCACAAACGATGAGCACGTCTGCTTCTTGTTCGCGCAGGTAGGCGGCAGTACTGCTCAGGTTCATAAAGGCGCCGATGAGCAGCTCCCGCGCCCCTGCGCGAAATTTTTCGATCGCCAGCGTACCGTTGGTGGTAGTCATGCTGAGCTTTTGGCCTGCAAAGGCCCCCTGCTGAAACGCTAGCGGGCTATTTCCCAGGTCAAAGCCGGGAATGATATGGCCATTTCGCTCGCCGGCGGTCAGGTAGCCTTTGGCGCCCAGCGCCCGGCAGTCTTCCTGATCGGCTACAGGAATGATATGGTCTACCCCCTCACAGAGGGCCGCCACCATGGTGCTGCTGGCGCGGAAAATGTCCACCACCACCACGATGCGGCCACTTACCTCATAGAGCTCCCTCAGGGCGGGGGTGAGGCAAATGCTTACATTCTTCATGCGTCTTTTTTATAAAGCGGCAGTTTGGTGACGGTGACGGCCAGTTGCTTTTGGCGAATGCCCACACGTAGTGCAGTGCCGGCTTTGGCATAGGCGGTCTCCACGTAGCCGAGTCCGATCCCCTTCCCCAAGCTAGGCGACTGGCTGCCCGAGGTGACGCGCCCGATGGTTTCGCCCGCCTCATTCAGCAGGGGATAGCCGCCGCGCGGTATGCCTTTTTCTTCTAAAACAAATCCGATCAACTTTTTCGTGACGCCAGCTTCTTTCTGTGCTTGCAGCGCCTCGGAATTCATAAAGGGCTTGGTGAATTTAGTGATCCAGCCTAGGCCAGCCTCAAGTGGGGAGGTACTGTCGTCGATGTCGTTTCCATACAAGCAGTAGCCCATCTCCAGCCGTAGTGTGTCGCGCGCTCCGAGTCCGATCGGCTTGATGCCATGCTCCTCACCGGCTGCGAAAACGGCCTTCCAGAGCGCTTCTGCCTGTTCATTTTTAACATAAAGCTCGAAGCCACCTGCACCCGTGTAGCCAGTAGCGGAGATGATGATATCAGAAATTCCAGCCATGCTGCCAACTGTAAAATGGTAGAACTTGATGGCGCTCAGATCAGTATCGGTAAGTTTTTGGAGGGTGGCGGTGGCCAAAGGTCCCTGGACCGCGAAGAGGGAATAGGCGTCGGAGGCATTTTCTAAGGTGGCCCCCATGGTATTGTGGCGGTTTATCCAAGCCCAATCTTTATCGATATTAGAAGCGTTTACGACGAGCATGTAGCGCTCCTCTTCCATGCGGTAGACGATGAGGTCATCTACGATGCCGCCCGTTTCATTCGGGAAGCAGCTGTACTGTGCCTGTCCGATGCTTAGCGTGGAGGCATCGTTCGAGCATACCTTTTGGATGAGGGCTAGGGCTTCGGGTCCGCTGACGAAAAATTCACCCATGTGGGACACGTCGAATACGCCTACGCCGCGGCGTACGGTATGGTGTTCCTCGAGGTCTGAGCTGTAGCGGACGGGCATGTTAAAGCCCGCGAAGGGCACCATTTTGGCGCCGAGCGCCTGGTGCAAAGCATCTAACGCGACGGTTTTTATCGCTGTTTCCATATTTGGGTCTGTTTAGGTTTTCAGGATTTTTCCGAAAGTTTCTCAAAGAGCCAAAGGTACATAATCGCAAGCAGAAAATGACTTTGCAAGCGGCAGAATTCGCCGCACATAAAAAGGTGCAATTTGCGGGAGACTGCGCATGATGCGCACCATGCCATTAAAGAGGCAGGATTGAAGCCATTAATTTATCGGCTGATATTTGTAAACAAGGGTTAAGCGTTAGTATATTAGACGCTGCATTATCAAACTAACACAAGAAAAAAGATGGGATTGATTCCTTATTTCTTCGAAAGCATTAATCGTAATGCGATCGTGGTAAAACCGAAAAAGCCACTACTGGATTGGGTAAATTCCATTTATCCCGAGAGTCCTATTTCCGGAAAAGAGGAAGCGAATATCTACCTTATCCGCGAGATGGATAGTAACGAAGCGATAGAAAAATGGATAAAGAAAAATTTTGACCAAATTTTTCAAAATGAATTAAATGATTGGTGCACAGACGAAGAGGCTTGGCCACGAAAAAGAAACTTCAGGACTTTTCAAGAGTGGTTTGTATACGAAATACATTCTATGGTCTTAGATCTTGAAGATATCGATATAAGTAAAGAGTAAAAGAGGGTGTCACAAAAAAACGTTTGGCGCAGTGGCGGTCGAAGTTTTACATAAGCAACTATCGAACATCCGCTACTGCGCCAAACACACTTACACCTTGGAATAAGGTTAGTGTATTAAATCGAAAAACTTTCGCCACAGCCGCAGGTGCGGGAGGCGTTGGGGTTGACAAATTGGAACCCTTTGCCGTTTAGGCCATCGGAAAACTCCAGCGTGGTGCCTGCCAGGTAGAGCAGACTTTTTCTGTCCACGATAATTTTCACCCCTTTATCTTCGAAGATGTGATCGGAATCTGCTGTTTTATCATCGAAGTGCAGGTCGTACATGAGGCCCGAACAGCCACCACCCTTCACGGAGACGCGAATGTTTTCGTGCTCGGCGCGATTTTCTTCTCGTTTTAAGGTGAGAATTTGTTCTTTTGCTTTATCTGAAACGATGATCATATTTTTAATTTTGAATTTACACCCATATCTTTCGGCAAAGGTAAAACATCTGCTGAAAGGAAAACATTCCAATATACGAAAAAATTATGATGAGAAAAATAGAACATCTGGGGATCGCTGTGAAGGATCTGGCGGCCTCTCGCGACTTGTTTACACGCCTGCTCGGCACAGAGGCCTACAAAGAGGAGTCTGTGGAGGGCGAGGGGGTGCACACTTCTTTTTTTCAGGTGGGCGAGACCAAGGTGGAGCTGCTGGAAGCCAGCCGTGAAGATAGTCCGATCGCCAAGTTTACGGCCAAAAAAGGGGAGGGGATCCATCACATCGCCTTTGATGTGGCAGACATTCATGCCGAGGTGGCCCGCCTGAAGGCAGAGGGCTTCGAGGTACTGAATGAGACGCCAAAAGAAGGTGCTGATAATAAATGGGTGGTTTTTTTACATCCCCGCTCTACGAATGGGGTGCTGGTGGAGCTCTGTCAGGAGCGTCCTGCTTAAGCTAGCCTCTTTTTTACCAGGGCTTTCAGGTTTACAAGACCTTCAACAGGCTTTCGGATAAAAAAAAGGAGCCCAAGTGGCTCCCAGTAGAGAAGAAGTTGAAGCCGTTATTTGCGGCGTGCCGCCAAAATAAGGCCGATGATAAAGACGGCCCCACTTCCGATGACAGGGGTCCAGTTCGCGCTGCTGACGGCGATGTCTAGTCCGAGGAAGCTAAAACTTTCGGAGTCTTGCATGGCCTGAAAGCCAAAGAAAAGCAGTCCGACGACACCGATAATGAGTAAGAGAAATCCAAAGGTTTTCATGATTGTTTTGTGGTTTTGGTTGGTTTATACCGTTAATCCCGCAACATACATGCCGAAAACCGAAAGAAGTGCCTTTCAGATGGATTTCGTACCTTTGAGGGGTTAAAAACAGAGAATCAGGCATGGAAAAGAGAACAGAAATCGCTGACATAGGCGAATTTGGTTTAATAGAACGTATAAAAGACATGGGCAGCCCGCAGCAGGCCAGTACTTTAGTGGGCATAGGCGATGATGCAGCCGTCCTAGAGGCGGGGGATCATGTGAAGGTAGTGACCACAGACTTACTGCTGGAGGGGGTGCATTTCGACTTGAGTTATGCGCCGCTCCAGCACGTGGGCTTTAAAGCGGTGGCGGTGAATGTGTCCGATGTAGCGGCCATGAACGCGATTCCCAAGCAGGTGACCGTCAGCATCGGGCTAAGCAATCGTTTTTCTGTGGAAGCAGTAGAGCTACTGTATAAAGGCATCTATGCGGCGGCGGCGGAGTACGGGGTCGATGTCATCGGAGGGGATACGACTTCCTCTCGTAGTGGGCTGGTACTGTCGGTAACCGCCATCGGCGAGGCGCAAAAGGAGGCGCTCAGCTACCGGTCGGGGGCTCGGGATAAGGATATCCTCTGCGTCACGGGAGATTTAGGGGGCGCTTTGGTAGGGCTTCAGGTGCTGGAGCGGGAGAAGCAGGTCTTTTTGAGTAACCCGAACATGAAGCCCGAGCTGGAAAAATATACCTATGTGACGGGACGGCAGCTGAAGCCGGATGCCCGTGTCGATATCATCCACGAGCTGCACGAGCTGGGGGTGGTGCCCACTGCTATGATCGACGTATCGGATGGGCTGGCTTCAGAGCTCTTTCATATCGGTAAGGCCTCCGGTCTGGGAGCGCTGCTGTACGAAGACAAGCTCCCGATCTCCAAGCAGACCTATGACACGGCCGTGGAGCTGGGCCTGGACCCCATCACCTGCGTCCTGAATGGGGGTGAGGATTACGAGTTGCTCTTCACGATCAGGCAATCCGACTTTGCCGCCTTGGAAAAGCACCCAGACATCCATTTTATCGGTCATATGAGTCCTGCGGCAGAGGGATTTCACCTGGTGACCAAGGGCGGTGCTGCCGTGTCCTTAAAGGCGCAGGGGTGGAAGCATTTTTGATTGATGAAGGATTTTGCGGATTTCATGGGAGAAACCTCTCCGTCTGTGAAGTCTAGAATATAACTTAATAAAATTAGCCTACCTTTGAATCATACACAATCACAGCAATTCTTTTGGGCGATTGAGTGCTGGATTTGTGATTTTTTGGTGACTTATTCTTAATTTTTCGGGTAGAAAGCCTGCCTTCCTCGGGAGGCAGGTTTTTCTTATTTCGGAGGAGGAAGAATGTTGCCTAACACCCTATGTATGTTGAAAAATAATCGTGTGTTCCTCTGGTTTACCAGCTTTTTCTGCACCCTGCTGCTCGCATCGGGTGGACTGAATGCCGATGCGTACAACGGGCAGATGCAAGCCTCTTCAGGCTCGGTGGAACGATTTTACCGACAGGTATCCTACCTGGAAGGCTTGCCTTCACCGACCATCTACAGTTTGCATGTGACTCCGGCAGGGTTAATGTACGTAGGGACAGAGCTGGGGATTTTTCGATTTAATGGCTTTCGTTTCGAACGTCTTTCAATGCCCGAGGCCCGCCATCAGCCCATCGATACGATTATGGAGGATGAGCGGGGGCGCATTTGGTGTAAAAATTTCGCCAATCAGATCTTTTTCATCGACGGAGATCAGCTGCAGGCGCCGGCTGGGCTTAATGCGTTTTTTCGTGAGCGTGAGGAGCTGGTGGCCATGTTTACACAGGGCCCATACCTCTATTTGGAAACGTTCCAAAACATCTACCGCTACAGTTTGGAAACGGAGGAGATCGAAACACTTCTTCCGGCCGAAAATCCAGGTGTGGTGGGCATGTACGTCACGGAAAATCAGGAGATCCTCTTTCGTGGGGTAGATGGTCATCTCCATCGGGTGGGTCAACCTAAGCCCTTGCGGGAGGCTACATTTCGCAATTTCTCGGATGGCCGTACGCATTTTATTTCACGTGAGGGGCGCACACTCCTGCTGAACCGGGGAAGCCAAAAGAATTTTAAGCTCTTAGAAAGCGATCAGGTGGTACCGCTGGAGGTAGGTGAGGGGGCGCTGTACAAGTATTTTTGGCGCAGCCTGGATGGGGAAGACCTCTGGGTCTGCACGAATCGGGGTGCCTTTCGCCTAAATCCCTCCTCACTGCAGATCGAAGAGACGCTGCTTCCGGAGCTGCGGGTATCGGATATGGTGCGGGATAGGCATGGCAATATCTGGGTAGGGACCTTGGATGAGGGCTTGTTTATGTTTCCGGCGCTTCCGGTACAGGTGACGCGTCCTTTGCCCGAAGGGCAAAAAAAACCTGTCAGCTACACGGCACTGCACCGCCTGCCTTCAGGAAACTTACTGGTCGGTACCAATACGGGGGCTATTATAGAGCTGGATGCCAAAGGAAATTTGCTGCGTGTGCTACTGGAGGATGGGCCACGTGAAATCGAGTTTATCTATTTTGCCGCTGAGCAGCAGCGCATCTTGCATACGAATGGGTATGTGGCGTATGCTGATCCGAGTCGACAGCTGCAGGCTTATTTCGGAAAGGACATGGTGCAGGATGACTTCGGGAACCTGGTGGTGGCGTCCTATGGTTTGGGGGGAGTTTTAGATGCGGGCATGAGCGGTATTCCCAAGCTGCCTTTTCAGCGGCATTATCCTTTTGAAAAGTTTAACCAAGCAGACATACAGGTGATGCAGCTGGCCAGTGGACGAATGCGGCGGGTATTTTATGGCAGCAAGCAGGGGGTCTATGGTTTTTCTAGCACGAATGGGCTGTATTTAATCGATGCCACCGGTGAGCGTCAGCTATTGCGTGGCCCCATGCAAGAGGATCATCCTGCTTTTATCGTAGATGCCATCACGGCTTCTGCAGATGGCGACTGGTGGCTGGCGACGCAGAAAAACGGCCTTTTTCGCCTTTCTTTTTCTGCTGCCGACAGCCCAGCGCTACAGCTACTGGCGGGTTCGGAAAACTTAAATGGGCTGAACCATGTGCAGTGGGATGCTGCCGAGGAATACCTGTATTTCAATGCGGAGTCGAAAATCTACCGCTACCATCTGGCTTCAGGGACCTTCACGCTGCTGCCGATAAGCATGTATTTAAAGGGGATCACGATTCGTCAATTTCTACTTACGGAGGAGGAACTGATTATCGCCACGAATGCAGGGCTGTTTTTTCAACCCTTAGAGGTGGAGCCACCAGAAATGTCGATCTCCCTGGCTGTAACCGGACTTCTCGTGGACGGCCAGCCGCATGCGCTGGATGCGCCGATTCCCTATGGACATCAGCAGGTGCAGGTGCTGTATCAGGTGCTGGATTTCGTTAATTTTAATGAGCGGCAGCTCTTTTATGGCTTTCAGGCGGATACCCTGGAAAATACTGCCGATGCGGGCGCTAGCCTCTTAAATTTAGGAAGGCTCCATGCTGGAGATCGAACGCTGCAGCTGTATGCCCAGAACGATGTGATGCGCTCTGATAGGGTGATCCTTCCGCTAACCGTGGCCTTCCCCTGGTGGCAGCAATGGCCTTATTTGACAGTTGTTTTTATTCTTTTGGTCCTCGGTATCCGCTTCGGCTACCACCAGCTCCGCCGCCGGATCGAGCGCAGGGAGCAGGTAAAGGAGCTGCTCGTTAGCTCCCAGCTTAGTGGCTTGCGTGCACAGTTAAATCCTCATTTCTTTTTTAATGCCTTGAATACCATGCAGGGCTTAATTTATGCGGAAGATCAGACGGCAGCAAGCACCTATTTGGGTAAATTTAGTGCCTTAATGCGGCGCTTTCTGAGTGATAATGACAAGCAGTACAACCTGCTCGAATATGAGCTGGAGACCGTAAGGCTGTTCGTTGATTTAGAGAGCATGCGCATGGTGGATGAGCTGGAGTTTTCTCTTCAGGTGTCCGATAAAATTCAGCCCGAGCACTGCATGATTCCCAGCATGATGCTGCAGCCTTTTATCGAAAATGCCATTCGGTTCGGACTGGTAGAAAAAGAGGGCTTGAAGACCTTATCCGTGGAGGTGCGCCCTTCAGATCGTGGACGTTCCGATGAGCTTACGGTAGAAATCCGGGATAATGGCATTGGCCGGGAGGCCTCCAAAACCCTCTGGAAGCAGCGCAAGTACCGCAGTCCGCATGTGAGCAATGAAGAAATCGAAACCCGTATCGCCTTAATCGGGCAGCTGTATGGACGCTCCATGCAGGTACATATTCAGGATTTAGGCAGCCCGGATGCACCTCTGGGCACTGCTGTTCTCATAACCTTACCCACCTATGCAAAATAAAGAAATTCGCGCGCTTATCGTCGATGATGAGCCGATGGCCCGCATGGCACTCAAGGGGATTTTATCTCGCCATTTTTCGCAGGTGGCCGTCCTGGACGAGGCTAAAAGTCTTCCTGAGGCGGTCAAGCTCATCCATAAGCACAAACCGGATGTGGTCTTCCTGGACATCGAGATGCCCGGCTACTCTGGATTAGAGATTTTAGACTTTTTCCCCGAGCAGCAGGTGGACTTCCGCATCATCTTCGTGACCGCTTACCAGGACTATGCCCTGAAGGCCTTCGAGCTTTCTGCGGTAGACTATCTACTCAAGCCTGTGCAGCAGGAGGCTTTGGAGCGGGCGCTCCAAAAAGTTGTGCCGCAGCTTCAGGCGCGACTCCAAACGCTAAAAGAAAACCTCGCAGAGGACAAGCCGAAAAAAATCACGCTGCAAACAGGAGAGGGGATCTTGTTTATCCCGCTTCGTGATATCATTTACCTGAAAGCAGATGGCTCCTATACCCACTTTCACCTCGACGACGGGAAAAAGATTACCGTCTCCAAGCGCCTACAGGAGTACGAGCGTATCATGGATATGGGCAAGTTTATGCGCATCCACCGCAGTCATATCATCAACTTAGACCAGATAGCCAAAATCACCAAAGAGGATGGAGGGGCTGTGCACATGAGTAATGGAGAGATGCTGTCGATTTCCAATGAGAAAAAACAGCTGCTCATGCATCATTTCGAGCGCCAAAAGCTATAAAAGCCCAGGGCCGCTTCTGGAAAATGAGAAACGGCCCTGGATTTTGGATTAAGCGACTCAAATCTGGCCGAGTCGGCTATTTTTTCTTTCGGTATGAGGGTGCTAGGTCAACTGTTTTCATCCGGATAGGGCACGTATACGAAGCGTGTAAATGCTCCGTCGATTACGAACAGGCAGCAAAATTCTTCCGGATCCTTGTAAAAGCGCTTGAACTCCTCCACATTTTCTTCTCCGATCAGGGTGCGCTGCTGAAATTCCTCTAAAAAAGAGATAAAGTAATGCCACTCCAGCCCTTTTTTATCTCCTTCCACCAAGAGGCTTCCGATCGGCTGCTCTCCTTTCGCGATAGGAAAAATCGGGTAGTCAGAGATTTTACGGGAGCGCACCTGATAGGCGGCCTCCTTCAGAAAGTCTGAAATACGGACAAAATCCTTCGTGATGGTCCCGAGGTACTTGCCATCTAATTCCGGGTCATTCGCGTCTTCGATCATCGCAATTCTAATTTTACTACATTCTCGACATGATAGGTTTGCGGAAACATGTCCACGGCCTGCACGCGGCTTACGCGATACTTAGCATCAAGCAGGGCCAAATCCCGCGCCTGCGTGGCGGGGTTGCAGCTGACATATACGATCGTTTTCGGTGCCAGCTCCAGCAGCACTCGCACCACATCCTCATGCATGCCTGCACGTGGCGGGTCGGTGATGACCACATCCGGAAGGGGATGCCGGGCTAGAAAGTCAGGGGTCAACATATCCTTCATATCTCCCGCGTAAAAGCGGGTGTTCGTGATACCATTTTCGCGCGCATTCAGGTGCGCATCCTCGATGGCAGCCTCTACATACTCGATACCGATGACTTCTTTGGCCTGCCGGGCCACAAAGTTCGCGATCGTCCCCGTTCCTGTATAAAGGTCGTACACGACTTCTTCACCCGTCAGTCCCGCAAAATCCCGTGCCACTTTATATAGCGTATAAGCCTGTTTCGGGTTGGTCTGGTAAAAGGACTTGGGGCCCACCCGGAAGCGCAGCCCCTCCATTTCCTCTTCGATGTAGCTACGCCCTTTATAGGTGTGTACCTCTAGGTCATGAAAGGTCTCGTTTTTCTTTAGGTTGATGATGTAAAGGAGTGAGGTCAAATCAGGAAACTGCTCGGCGAGAAAAGTTAGCGTCTTTTCGATGCCCGCGGGCTCATCAGCGCCAAACTGCACGATCACCATTTCCTCTCCTGTGGTGGTGCTGCGGATGATAAGGTTACGCAGTAGCCCTTCCTGTCCGCGGATGTCGTAAAAGCTCAGGCCTTCGGCAAGGGCAAAGGTGTAGAGGGCATTTCGGATGGCATTTGACTGGCCTCCCTGCAGGTAGCAATGCGAGATGGGAACGATTTTATCGAACATTCCCGGTACATGGAAGCCGAGGGCGCTGCGTTCAAACTCCTCACCGGACTGGATCTCCTCTTTGGTCAACCAGCGGTTGTTCGAAAAGGTAAAGTCGAGTTTATTTCGGTAATAGAAGGTTTCCTCTGAGCCTAAGATAGGTGGAATTTCCGGCAGCTCCACCTTCGCGATGCGCGTCAGCTGATCGATGACCTGCTGCGACTTATACGCCTTTTGTTGCTCATAGCTGATATGCTGCCACTTACAACCGCCGCAGGTGCCGAAATGCGCACAAGTAGGCTCTATCCGCGCAGGGGAAAGTTGATGAAAGTGCACTGGCTCAGCCTCCAGGAAGCTGCTCCGACCCTTGGTGACGCGTACATCGACGATATCCCCGGGTGCTACCTGCTTAACAAAGACCACTTTGCCCTCGTGATAGCCCAGACACTTGCCCTCCGTCGCCACGCGCTCGATGAGGAGCTCAGGAAGAATTTTATGCTTTAATTTTCTCGACATGGGCACAAAATTACATAATTATTCCTACTCCACCTGCGCTTGCCCGTATAAAAGCAGGAGAGTCTGGGCCAGACCCCTACGGGAAAATGAAGGGTTTATCGTCTAATCTTCCTATCTTTACGCAGTTATGCCGAAAGACTTTAAAGAAAAAGTAGTACTCATTACAGGAGGAACTTCGGGCATCGGCTTTGCGCTCGCCGCCAAGTTCGCAGCAGCAGGTGCACACGTGATGATTTCCGGTCGAAATGAGCACAAATTAGAAGATGCACTGGGTCGCTTTGAGGAAATGGGGCTGCCCGTAGCAGGCGTGCTTGCAGATGCTTCTTCGAAGCGGGATAATGCCTACATGGTGGAGTCCTGCGTGGATCGCTTTGGGGGCATAGATGTGCTCATTAACAATGCCGGTATATCCATGCGCGCGCTTTTTAATGATTTAGAGCTCCACGTCTTCGAACAGGTGATGCAGATTAATTTTTGGGGCACGGTCTATGCGACTAAATTTGCCCTACCGCACCTACTGGCACGCAAGGGGATCCTGATCGGAATAAGCTCTATTAATGGCTACCGGGGCACGCCCGCCCGTACGGCTTACACGGCGAGCAAATACGCGATGAATGGCTTTTTCGAGGCCTTACGTACCGAAGTCATGCATGAGGGAGTACATGTCTTGGTGGCCTCACCGGGTTTTACCGCCTCGAATATTCGTCAAAATGCCCTGGCCGCGAATGGTGCTCCGCAGGGAGAATCTCCCCGTGAGGAGGAAAAAATGATGCAGCCAGAAGAGGTAGCCGAAGCCATTTTTCAGGCCGCGCTGAAGCGCAAAAGGGATTTGGTGCTCACCACTGAGGGGAAATTGGCTGTATTTTTAAACAAATGGATTCCCGGTATCATGGACAAAGTCGTGTACCGGCACATGGCGAAAGAAAAAGATGCTCCGTTTACCTGATGCAGGAATTTTTACAGCAGCTGGCTTTACACATTCAGGATTTAAGTAAGCGAAATCCTGCGATCTATCTGCCCCGCCCGCTGGGTCCTGCCTTTATCGATACCTGCCTGCTGGAAGGGGCCATGGGTGCACAGGCTTTGCCCGGATATTTTCAGTTTAGAAGCGGAGAGGAGGAGCTCCCCATTTTGTTGGCCCAGGGGCCTTACAGCACCAGCGAAAATGCACTTTCCGCGCAACTTTTTCAGCTGGCCAAGTGGGCGCATCGACAGGAGGAGGAATCGGGCACGGTGGCACTGGCGCTCGGCTGGCCCTTTGTGCTGGGCACCCTGCTGGATGGTGCCCCGATCGCCGCCCCCCTTTTCGTGCTGCCTGTGCAACTGCTGCTACGCGAAAACACTTGGCGGCTGCAGGCCACAGAGGAAGGGCTCCAGTGGAACTCTGCTTTTCTGGCGGCCTACTTTCAGGGAAGGGAGGAGCTCTATCCTCTGGAGGCTCTTCAGGACTGCCTGGAACAGCTTCTGCGCTGTGAGACAGTGGGGGACTTTTTGGCCCTATTGTATCCCTTCCTGAAAAAACATCTCGCGCTGCATTTCAACCAAGATTTATTTTCCGGTCGGCTACAGGCTATGCCGGAAGCTGCTCTGCCAGAAGAAAGCGGTCAGGGGCGCCTTAAGCTGTATCCCTTTCAGGTATTGGGTGGCTTCGGCAGCCCGGAGGAGGTTTTCTTGCAGGCCTTATCCGCTCCTCACTACCAGGCTTTTACCACGGTGGAGGCGTATGTAGAGGAGAAATTTGCCTCCGACAGGCGAGCCAAGCAGCCGATGCAAGCGGCCATTTACAGCCCGTATCCCTTAGATGCCAGCCAAGAGGAGGTACTACAACGTGTAGCGGCAGGCGATTCCTTTGTCCTGCAAGGACCCCCTGGCTCAGGCAAGTCGCAAGTGATTACAGCCCTGGTCGCCGATGCGCTGGCCCGAGGTAAAAAAGTATTAGTGGTGGCTAAGAAGCAGGTGGCCTTAGAAGTGGTAGAAAAACGCATGGCCACCGTCGGACTGGATGCCTATGCGGCACTGATCCCTCATATGCAGTTCCGTAGCGATTTAGAAACCAAAATTCTGGAGCGTCTCAGTGCGCTGAGCGAGGAAAAACGTGCCGACGATCGGCCTGAAATCATGCTTTTGGAGCGGCGTTTCCAAGAGTGTCGGCAGCACATTCAGCAGCGCTCGGGGCAGCTGGAGCAGCTCTGCCAGGCCCTGTTCGAGACCGACACGGCCGGGGGATGGTCGGCCCGCACGCTCTACGGCCATTTAGCCCCCTACAGCCAAGCCCACCTGGAGCGTCTTCCGGATATGCGCGCCTATGCGTCTCATTTCCCGATGGAGGGTCTGTCAGCACTGCCGGTGTCTTTTGCGCTTTTAGCGCAAATGGAACAGCTGCAGCAGCGGGAGCTACTCTGGGCACTGCGACAGCCTTTTCCGGATACAGCGGACCCACAAGTACAGGTGGAACAACAGCTGGACGTACTGAACGAGCTAGAGCGCATCCTGTTGGAAATCAAGCCTCTGATCGAATCGGAGCGGCAGCTGGGGGCCTTGCTGCTGGCCATGGGCGAAGCAGACTGGTCGGAGCGCGAAAAAATCGCTATGTTCTATGCGCGCTTCGAAGGGGAGCCCTTCTTTCGGGAGCTGCTGGACCAAGACCTCCGCGAAGTGGACATCCCCTGGCTGGTAGAAAAATACGATATTGTCAAGCGGCTGCTGGCGGGGGTGGGGCCGGCATGGTCTGTGCCACTGGAAGAGGTTCCTCTACTGCTCGAACAGTGCCTGGCCTACGAGCAAGGCTGGGATCAAAGCCTTTTCGGTTTCCGCCTGGCTTTTTGGCAGCGAGAAGAGAAACGACGTATCCAAGCATTTATGGCCGCGGAGGGGCTGCCCTTTGAGCGGAGCGCACTGAAAAAGTTCATTACCATGCTGGAAAATCGGCTGAACCTGCGGCATCAGCTGACCTTACTAGGGAGCAAGACTTTTCTGGTACTGCCGGAGGTTCCTTTTCGTTTTGCGTTATTTAGCGCAGCGGTGTCAGGTCGGATTCGGATGCTACAAGCCCTGCAGCAGCTGGCGACGCTGCGTTGTTTTACGGCATTAAAGCCTCTTCTGGGGCTTCCGCCCAAAAAATTTCAGGCCTTCTGGGCGGGCATGGACAAGTTAGAGGAGCTGCGGCCGCGATTAAGCTTGTGGTTTACTGAAAAGCAGATAGCTGCCTGGGCCCGGCGACCGGATCTCAACAGGCTGCGAAGTTTTCGCGAGCAGCTGCGGACACAACATGCCTGGATGTACCGCTTCGATGCTCAGTGCCGTCGTCTGGCGCCCCAACAGGAGGCAGGCATGCGCTATTTTGTGCGGCGTTACCGGGGAGCTGAGGCGGGCAGTCTGGAAGCGGCATTTGCTTTGGCGATCGCCTGGGCATGGCTGCGGATTTTGGAACAAAAATATCCCGAGCTGTCCCAGGTGCGAGCGGGTTACTGGGAGGAGGTACTGCACACGCTGCAAGGGGTGGAGGAGGAGCGCCGCCAGCTGGCGCGCACCATCATAGGCTTAAAAGTGAGGGCCTTAGGCAGGGAAAACCTGCAGTATAATCGCCTGGGCCATTTGGTCAGCTATCGGGATTTAGGTAAGGAACTACGTAAAAAACGCCGGCGTCTTCCCTTGAAGCAAGTGCTGGCACAGCATGGAGAGGCCCTATTTCAGTTGATGCCGGCCTGGTTATGCAGTCCACATGCAGCTATGACCTTATTTCGCTCCCGAGCTGCGGAGGCGCCACCTTTTGACCTGATTGTCTTCGATGAATCGAGCCAAATCCCTACTGCGGAGGCTTTTCCACTTTTGGAACTGGGGCGGCAGTTTGTGGTGGTAGGCGATCGGCAGCAGCTGCGGCCCCATGCACTCTTTCGCAAGCAATACGCGGAGGCGTCGGCCCACACAGAGGAGAGTTGGCTGCACTGGGCTGGCCTGTATGTGCCCGAACATATGCTCTTAGGCCATTATCGGGCGCGGCACGAGGCCTTGATTGCTTTCAGCAACCAGCATTTTTATGGGGGACGACTACGGATTTTGCCCGACAGGGCCACCTTCGGAGCGGAAGAGCCACCCTTTCATTATCAGTTGGTAGAAGGCGTCTATGCCGCGGGGGAGAACGTACTGGAGGCGGAGGCTTTGGTGGCCTATATACTTCGGCAGCCGCCTGTTTGGAAGCAAAAATGCGTGGGGATCGTCGCGCTGAATCAGCTGCAAAGTCAGCTTTTATATCGCCTGCTGTGGGAGGCCTTAGAAGGCCAAATTCCTGCTGGCTGGCAGGTGCGGCATCTGCAGGAGGTACAGGGGGAGGAATATGATTTAGTTTGTATCAGTACCGTATATGCACGCACTGCAAAGGGAAGTTTTCCGAGTAGCTTAGGCTGGATTTCTCTTCCGGGTGCTGCTCAGCGCGTGAATGTTTTGGCCAGCCGTGCGCGGGAGCAACTAGCTCTTTTTACTGGGATAGAGCCACATTTAATCGGCCCTGGTATGCGTGAAAATGAAGGGGTGCGGATGCTTCTTGCCTTCTTAGAACAGGTGAAAAGTTACCGCAAGCGGTCTTGGCCTGCAGGAAAGGGGGGCAAAAGTCTTGACTTTGACCCCTTGCGTGCGCAGCTCTGTAGCCAAGTGCCGGGTGCGCAGGAATTTCCTTATGGTACCTTGGTGGACATCGCCATACGGGATGCAGAAGGGAATTTTACAGGCGAAGTCGTCTTGCGTGATCGTGAGGATTGGCTATTGGGGCCTCGGCTTTTGGGTCCTTTTGTGTACGATGTGGCTTACATCCGGGCACGTGGCTGGGAGGTTCGCTGGTGTCTGAGCCCAAACCTCTATCCACAGGTGCGACTAGAGGAGTAGCGGCCCGAGCGAAGAAGGCATGCTTTTGGTGTTTAGTTTGTTTTGTTTTGGCGTACGCCAAAGCCTTCTACGCCGGTGAGATCTTCTCTGCGCATGTACTGCAGGAGGAGGAGTTGTTTCCCGCCGCTGCTGTTAATTTGAACGCTATCGCTGATACTGAAGGACTTACCAAAGCCTTTTCCAAGGGGTTCGCCCGTTTGGGGATGAAAGAGGGCCAGGTTGTGCAGGTTTTCTTCGATCACTTGTCCAGTGCTATCGAGCAGGAGGTAACGTACGTAGAGATTTCTGTAAGGGTATTCGCTGGTATAGCGCGGGCTAAGCCAAAGGGTACCGGGAAGAATTTCTACTCCCGGGTTATAGCGCAGGGTATCTCCCGCCAGCCAGCGGCCGGCGGGGAGTCCCTGGTGTATTTCGAAATGTCGGTTTTGGCTACAGGCCAGACTTAGCCAGCTGATGCCAAGTGCGAGCAACCCTCTTTTAATCATTGCTGTTTGGGGTGTTCGGATTGTCCTCATTCGGTTTTTGACGTGGGGGAAATTTTCTACGTCCTCTTTTGTTGGCCCCTTCGGGTTTAGCCCCTTCCCGCTGGGAAGCACTTGGATTGCTTTCCTTAGTACTTCCGGAAGCATTCGCCTGATCGGGCCGTTCCCTTTTCGGTTTATTGCGAGATCCCTTGTTTTCTTGTGGTGCGGCGCTCTTCGCTCCCTCGCCAGATTCTAGATTTTGGGGTCGCTGACGTTTTGGGCGTGGCGGTCTGTTTGTGTTTCCTTGTGGTGCGTCCGGACGTTCTGCGGCTTCTTGTGGGTTTCGCTCCGTGTTACGTCCGCGGCGCATTTTGCCTTCGAAGCGCTTGGATTCTCCTGCGGCTGCCTGATCGTCGCCCTTTGCGGCCACGCCGCGGCGTCTGTTCGGTGCAGGGGTATTTTTATCCCCTTCGTTTGGACGTGGAGAGCGGCGATTAGTAGGCCGAGATGCGGGCCGCGGATGGGTAAGCTCCCCAGCAGGCTCCTCGCCCGTTCTGCGCTTTTTCTTTTTCTTCTTTTTGTTTTGGGTAGCGAATTTTTTGTCCAGTAGTTCCAGCTCGCGTGTTGCCTTTTCGATCGAATTCTCCACTTCAGAGGCATCATCGAATTCGAGGTTGAAAGGCTTTTTACCCGCAGCATTTAAGGCTTGGATTTCCTTCACTCGTTCACAAGTGATGCTGTGCCAGTTGTTTTCGCTCTGGTAGGAAAACCACATCAGCTTGCGGAAGATGTCTGTTTTCTGCAGCTTAGCGCTACCCTGTTCGGTAAGCAAGGGCCGGTCTACCTCGGGAATGTCTGCTAAGGCATTCATGTAGGTATCCAGTTCATAGTTGAGGCAGCATTTCAGACGGCCACACTGACCGGAAAGCTTTCCCGGGTTTAAGGAAAGGTTTTGGTAGCGTGCTGCAGAGGTGCTTACACTTTTAAAGTCATGCATCCATGTGGAGCAGCAGAGTTCTCTTCCGCAGACCCCGATGCCGCCTAGCCTGCCGGCCTCTTGGCGCAGGCTAATTTGACGCATTTCTATGCGGATACGAAATTCGGAAGCCAGCACTTTAATCAGCTCACGGAAATCTACACGTTCATCGGCAGAGTAATAGAAGGTAGCCTTCGTATTATCGGCTTGAAACTCGATGTCAGAGAGCTTCATCTGCAGGCCCAGTTCATCGATAATTTGTTTCGTGCGGTAGAGCGTGGGGATTTCACGGTTTTTCGCTTCTTCCCACTTTTCCAGGTCTTTATCGTTTGCCAGGCGGTAGATGCGCGGAATGCTCTCATCGTCGCGAACCTTTCTCTTTTGCATTTGTAGGCGCACCAGTTCGCCCTGTAGGGACACATAGCCGATATGGTGTCCACTTTGGACATCGACGACCACGGGATCACCGGTCGTAAGCGCCAGGTGTGCTACATTTCGAAAATACTCTTTTCTTCCTCCTTTAAACTTGATTTCCACCACATCATAGGTATCCACAGTAGGGATGCCCATATGGGTCAACCAGTCGAAGGCATTCATTTTATTACAATCGCTCGTGCCACAGGTTCCATTATTTTGGCAACCGCCAGTGCCTGTGGTCGTGGAGCAGCTACTACATCCAGCCATACGTATGCTATCCTTTATCTCTATGGGGGTCATTCCCCGTTAAACTAAGGAATCAGCGTGTGATTTATCCGAGCGCCAGCAGGTCTTGCCCGATGTCTTTGCGGTAGTACACGTGGTTCCAACAAATTTTAGCAGCTCCGGCGTAGGAGGCTGCTAATGCCTCTTCGAGGTCTTTTCCTTTTCCCGTGATGGCGAGCACTCTGCCGCCCTGGGTTAGGGTTTCATCGCCCTGTCTTTTCGTACCGGCATGAAACACTTGAACGCCTGGCAGCGCTTCAGCCGCCGAAATTCCTAGGATGCTGTCTCCTTTGGCGTAGCCTTCCGGATAACCTCCCGCCACCATAACTACCGTGGTGCAGGTGTCCGCGGAAACCGTTACTTTCGCCTGATCCAGGGTTCCGGTAGCCATGCCTTTTAGAAACAAGGCAAAGTCACCATCTAGGCGTGGGAGCACCACCTCTGTTTCAGGGTCACCCATGCGCACATTATATTCGATGACGAAGGGCTCACCCTCGACGTTCATCAGTCCGATAAACAAGAATCCTTTGTAGGAAATTCCCGCTGCTTGCAAGCCCTTAAGCGTGGGTTTCACGATCTTTTCCTCCACTTTCGAGAGGAAGTGCTGGTCAGCAAAGGGCACGGGGCTCACGGCGCCCATGCCTCCTGTGTTCAGGCCCGTATCGCCTTCACCGATGCGCTTATAGTCCTTTGCCGCAGGCAAAAGCTGGTAGGCAGTCCCGTCTGTGGCCACAAAAACGGAGAGCTCGATGCCTTTCAAGAAGGCTTCTACCACCACTTTACTGGAGGCCTGTCCGAATTTTTTATCTACCAGCATTTCTTTAAAGGACTGGGCAGCATCTTCATGGCTTTCACAGATAAGTACCCCTTTCCCAGCGGCGAGGCCATCGGCTTTCAGCACGATCGGCAGGGGCTGCTGGCGCAAATAGGCCAAGCCTTCCTCCAGCTCAGCGGCTGTAAAAGTGGCGTAGGCAGCTGTAGGGATATGGTTTTCCTGCATGAAGCGCTTGGAGAAGTCCTTGCTGCCTTCCAGCTGTGCGCCGGCTTGATCAGGTCCTACGATCGGAATGCTGGCGGTGCGCGGGTCCTTTTGGAAGGTGTCCACGATGCCTTTAACGAGAGGATCCTCCGGACCTACTACGATCAACTCGATTTTCTCCTCTACGCAGGCGGTGGCGATGCCCTCGAAATCGTCCACGGCTAGGGGGAGATTCTGCGCAATGGCAGCTGTGCCAGCGTTACCGGGAGCCACGAATAATTTCGTGCAGGAAGGGCTTTGGGCTAATTTCCACGCGAAAGTATGTTCGCGGCCGCCACTTCCTAATACTAATATGTGCATGTTTTTACTGCGGGTTAGTTGGCATGGTCAGAGATAAATTTGATCCGATAGACGCGGATTTCCTCTTCAGCGAAGTCCTCATCCTCCAGTTCTTCTAATGCCAGGCGGATATTATCCGAGCTAGCCGTCATGAAGTAATCGTGGAGGATATCTTCGCGCTCCTCATCCATGATGTTTTCGATATAATAATTGATATTTAGTTTTGTTCCTGAATAGATGATCTGCTCGATTTCTTGTAGGAGCTCTTGCATACTTAGGTTTAAGTTGGAAGCGATATCTTCCAGGTCGATCTTTCTGTCTACCTGTTGGATAATCGAGATCTTGACTTTGGATCTTGTTCCTGAGCTCTTCACCACCACATCGGAGGCGGTTATGATTTCATTCTCTTCTACATATTTTGCGATGAGTTTCAAGAAGGAAGCACCAAATTTAGACACCTTTCCCATGCCGACTCCATTAATCTGAGCCAGCTCTTCCCGAGTAGTGGGGTATACGGTCGCCATTTCCTCGAGGGAAGGGTCCTGAAAGATCACATAAGGAGGGAGTCCTTTAGCCTTCGCTACTTTTTTACGTTCTATTTTTAAAAGTTCGAAAAGCTTCTCATCGTGGGCTTTCCGTTCCATATGATTCTCTTCCTGCCCGTCATTTTCCAGCATGGACTCGAAGTCATGGTCTTTCGACATGATTAAGTCAAAAGGGCTTTCTAGGAAGGCCAGTCCTTTTGGTGTAAGTTTAAGCACACCATAATTTTCGATGTCTTTTTCGAGAAAATTAAAGATGAGTGCCTGCCGATAAATGGTCTTCCAGTGTCGCTCGTCTAATTCTGCACCAACACCGAAAACAGGTAAGGCGTCATGGCCATAAGAGCTCATGTAGTCGTTTTTCACTCCTCGAAGAACATCTACGAGGTGGTCCATTAAAAAACGGTTTTGGGTCAGCTGCACGGTTTGTAGACCCTGTAGCAGCAGTTCCCGCGCCTGAAAAGTTACCTTCGGCTTTTTACAGTTGTCACAGAAGCCACAGTCTTTTTCCATGATTTCCCCGAAATAATGAAGAATGAAGCGCCTGCGGCAAACGGAACTTTCTGCATAGGCGGCCATTTCCTGCAGGAGCAAGCGGGCATTTTCCCTTTCGGTGACGGGTTTATCTTTATTGAATTTTTCAAGCTTGATGATGTCTTCGTAGCGATAGAACATCAGACAGTGTCCTTCCAGGCCATCTCGACCTGCTCTGCCTGTCTCCTGGTAATAACCTTCTAAGGACTTCGGCACATCGTAGTGGATGACATAGCGTACATCCGGCTTGTCGATGCCCATACCGAAGGCGATGGTCGCCACGATGACGTCTACTTCTTCGTTCAGGAAGTCGTCCTGGTTTTTCATGCGCACCTGCTGGTCTAAGCCGGCATGATAGGGAGCTGCTTTAATCCCATTTACCGTTAAAAGCTCAGCGATCTCCTCTACTTTTTTTCGGCTCAAACAGTAGATGATACCCGATTTGCCTTTTTGATTTTTAATGTAGCGGATGATTTGCTTGCGCGTTTCTTCTTTTAACTTCGGCCGAATCTCGTAGTAGAGGTTCGTCCGGTTAAAGGAGGACTTATACAAGTCCGCTTCCTCCATCTGCAAGTTACGCTGAATGTCCTGCTGCACTTTCGGGGTGGCTGTAGCGGTTAGCGCGATGATGGGCAGCTGCTGGCCCAGCTGGGCGATGATACTTTTTATTTTTCTGTACTCAGGGCGAAAGTCATGGCCCCACTCGGAAATACAGTGCGCCTCATCGATGGCCACAAAGCTTAACTTCGCCTGCTGAAGAAAGGTGATATTTTCCTCTTTGGTGAGGCTTTCAGGTGCCACATACAGTAGTTTAGCGTTTCCGGAAAGCACCTCTGCTTTTACCTTATTGACTTCAGATTTATTTAAAGTAGAATTTAGAAAATAGGCGGTAACGCCGATCGAGTTTAGCTGATCCACTTGATTTTTCATCAGCGCGATGAGGGGTGAGATGACAATGGCGGTACCCTCTAGGATGACTGCAGGCAGCTGGTAACAGAGGGACTTGCCCGCCCCAGTAGGCATGATGACAAAGGTGTTTTTCCCCTTCAAGACGCTATCCACGATTGCCTCTTGTGTACCTCTGAACTGGCTAAATCCGAAAATCTTTTTTAGGTTATCCTTTACACGTTGCTCCACTCTTCTCTTCAATTTATGATCTGTGCTTTGCAGGAATCTCTGCGGGTGACAAGCACTTGGCTATACAAAATTAAGCATTAACTTAAGTAAACATGAAATTAAGAAAAAATTTAGAAAGTCTGTTGGCCAGACATTAGTTATTCTACGTATTTTTTGATCCTAGGCAGGATTTTTTTACAGGAAATGGCTGTTGGACCACGCTACAAGGTGGTCCATATATGCTTTTGTGAGTAAGCGCCTGATTTTCAGCGCTTAGTTAGAGTTACTTCAGTTGAGGGTATTCTTTTACAAAAAGGAATCGTTTCTTAACGAAAAGAGGTTGTTATTTGCGAGTTGCCTTTTTTGCCGCAGGCAAAAAAATCTCGTGAAGAAAAGTATCGCCTAAATTCTTTCTGTAGGCGCCATCCTCCTTTTTCTATTTGCTGCTGTAACCTTTCTGCCGTATCTTACGCATGCTTTAGTAAATCATCAATCCTTTCCAATCAGTGTTACTCGGGGAGTTCCCCGCTCTTCTTATGGATCAAAACCCTTTTATCGTCATTATGGCAGGTGGTGTAGGCACCCGATTTTGGCCCTACAGTCGGGTAAAAAAGCCCAAGCAGTTCTTAGATGTACTAGGAACTGGCAAAACCCTGCTCCAAATGACTTATGAGCGTTTTTTACCGCTTACCCGTCCCGACAGGATTTATGTGGTGACCAATAAGAAGTACCAGAAATTTGTTTTTGAGCAACTCCCTGACCTGTCGCAGGAACATGTGCTAGCGGAGCCTTTGCGCCGTAATACGGCGACCTGTGTGGCCTATGCCTGTTATAAAATCCGAAAAATCGACCCTGAGGCGAGGTTAATCGTCACCCCTTCTGATCATTTAATTTTGAAAGAACAGCAGTTTCAAGGGGTCATGCAGGATGCGCTGGCAGCCTGTACCGGTAAAGAGAGTCGCCTGCTGACCATCGGCATTCAGCCAAACCGCCCCGAGACGGGATTCGGATATATCCAATACATTCAAAGGCCCGACACGTCAGTTTTTAAAGTGAAAACATTTACGGAAAAGCCGGATGAACAGCTTGCACAGGCCTTTATCGATAGTGGTGATTTCGTGTGGAATGCAGGCATCTTCGTTTGGACTGTATCGAGCATCATTCGGGCTTTCGAGCAGCATTTGCCGGAAGTGGCAGAGGCTTTTGAGGAGGGGGAGCAGTACCTGGATACAGCAGATGAACCCGCCTTCATCAAACGCGCTTACTCCCTAGTGAAAAACGTTTCCATCGATATCGGTATCCTGGAAAAAGCCACCAATGTGTATACCCTGCTGGCGGATGTGGGCTGGTCCGACCTAGGCTCTTGGATGAGCCTGCATGATGTAAAAGGACGTGATACGGCTAATAACGTGGTGGATGCAAATGCCCTCCTGTTTAACACTAAGAATAGCTACTTGCGCGTAAGCCCCCAAAAGCTTCTGGTGGTCGAAAATTTAGATGGTTACCTTGTGAATGAAACTGAAAATGTCATTCTCATCTGCCGATTAGAAAATGAAAAAAAATTCCGCAAGTTTGTAGCAGCGGCAAGGGAAAAAGGAGAAGATTTTGTGTAAAAGCATTTGGCGTCCTGCCCCGTCTGGTCAGTAATTAATCAGAGAGGGGTGTTTACTAGCAGAAGAAAAAAAAGGCAGTTCTTTTAGAAATGCCTTTTTTTTAGCCTATAGCCGAGTCTCGCACGCGGAGATGAAAGCGGGGTAAAAATTTACTTTTTTTTAAACCCAAATGCATCCAAAGGGTTAAAATACAAGTATATACAATCGTTTCTTGTTTCATCGCTCTATAAAACCGTAATGCCTTATGCCTGTTTCCCATTTTCTTCTTCGCTGTGCCATTATCCTGCTGCTTTTTAGTTCATGTGCTTCTCAGAAAGACTTTATTGCGGAATATGATTTTGATTACTCTGGAAAGTTTAAACGCTATAAAACCTTCGGTTTCGTAGAAAATACCCATCCGGATAGTCTAGTGTTTTACCAAGTTATTCGAAATACGATTACCACTCGCTTAAACTCTCAAGGCTTTCGCTTTAATCCGGATAAGCCAGATATTTTAGTCAATTATAAATTGTTTACTGACCAAGTAAAGTACCGCGGATATGATCAGCCACACTTCGATTGGTGGTTGCAGCGCAGAGGTCTCGAATCGTTAGAAGAACCCGACTACCTCAGCGAAGATACGGAGAAAGGCTTCACGCCTCAGGAAAAGGATGAAAACTATCAGCGCGTCCGCTATGTCGAAAACCCGGGGCTGCTGGTGGTTTTTGTGATCGATAATCGGAGAGGACAGACAGTATGGCAAGGGTACACCGCTGCTGCCTTCGATCAGCGGGATGAAACCTTTACCACAGACCTAACCCGCGCCACGTATCGCGTCATGGATCAGTTCCGACTCATAACACGAAATTAAAGGGGCTCCAGCCTTTACTGTGGCATGCGATACGCATAACCTACACTTTCGCGGTCTTTTGTGTCTACGAGACTCAACAGAAATCGCGTTCCAATAGGAGGCGCCGGCAGTTGCAGCTGGCTTTCTCCTGAGCGAATCGGATAAAAAACGCGTTTCATAGGCTGCATGCCGCTGGCGGGGAAGGTGACATAAAGCCCTTTTAGTTCTTGACCACTAAAAGAAACGAGTAGATCGCTTTGCCGCAAGGCCAGTCCTAAGACCTCCGCATTTGGGAAACCATGACGCCGTGCAGGCACACGTGCGGGCATAGAGAAATGCGAGGTCGCTAGCCGTCGTGCTACCTCGGGATGCTGTCGCATGAGGCTAGAAGCGTTATAGAAGGCATTCCCTTTTAGCTGGGGCAAGGCTTTCCGCGCTGCCACCTGATCCAGGAGCTCCTCTTCTCTATCCCAGGCCCTGTCCCCATTATTTTTAATTTTGTACGCCGCATTTCCGATATAAATATGCGTTTTATCGGCATATGTCTGCCACCACTCTAGCAGCACCTGATGGGAGGCGATCGGGTACCGCAAGCTCCAATACAGCTGAGGAGCCACATAGTCCACCCAGCCTTCTTCTATCCAGTGCACCACATCTGCATAGGTTTCATCGTAGGCGGTGGGGCCTGCCTGCGTGGCGCTGCCTTTAGGGTCTTTATTTTTATTTCGCCATACCCCGAAAGGGCTAACGCCTAGCGCAATGTGCGGGAAGTCAGCGCGAAGCATCCGGTGAGTCTCGGCGATGAAGCGGTTGATATTTTCTCTTCTCCAGTCGCCAAGGCTTTGGCCTGGCCGGCCAAAGCGTTTAAACGTATTTCCATCCGGAAAGTCTTGATTGCCTACTTTATAGGGGTAGAAGTAGTCATCCACATGAAGGGCATCGATCGGATAATGCATACAAATCTCCCGCACAACGCGCTGCAGCTTGGCTTGCACCTCGGGGTTTCCCGGATCGTAATAGTAGCGCTTGTCGTAGGCGATCATCCAGTCGGGATGCTGTAACAGGTCATGGCGTGGGCTCAGCACAGAGATGTCTGCCGTGGTAGTGGCCCGAAAAGGATTGATCCAGGCATGAAACTGCATGCCGCGACGATGCGTTTCAGCGATCATCCAGGCGAGTGGGTCCGCCTGATCCCGTAGGCCTTCCCCTTCTTTTCCGGTTAAGAAGCGGGAGTAAGGGGCCTCTACACTGGGGTAAAAGGCATCCCCCGCCGTGCGAACTTGCACGATCACGGCATTAAAATGCAAGCCAGCATAATAGTCTAGCAGGGCTAGAAAAGCCTCTTTGTTGGCTGCGAAGTCTCTATTCCCGCGGGCAGGCCAGTCGATATTAGCGACGGTAGCGACCCAGACCGCACGCATTTCTTCGGGAAGTGGGAGCGGGGATTTTTCCAGCAGTGGCAGCATATTTCCTGTTGGAAGAGCTTCCACATTACGCTCAGGCAGCGGAACGGTAGCTGGCAGCGGTGGGGATAGGGTATGAGAGGAAGCCTGCGTACTGCTGCGCACGGGCGGCGCTTGAGTGAGCTTTGGCTTACAGCCCAAAAAAAGACCAAAAAGCAGGGCTAAACTTCCCAGCATCGGCCAGAAAAGCGAACGGAAGCGGGGCTCTAAGCGCATAGGAGTACTTTATGGCCGGGCCTGAAAGCGATCAGGCCCCAGTTTTTTACGTAGGCGACGCATAAAGGCGTCTCCGGGATCTTGTTTTTTCGTGATGTAGTCCGGATCTGTTTCTTTCCAAAGCGGACTGTCTTTAAATGCTTCATACTCATGATGTCCGATGACATAGCGGATGTTGTGGCGTCGCTGCAAGTGCTCGATAAGGGCGGCATTCGCTTTTAGCTGGGCGCGGGTTAAGGGCGCATCAGGCCCCCCGATGTTTTCGATGCCGATCGCCATATAATTCAGTCCTATCGTATGCCGTCCGAAGGCCGTATCCGGTAGGAGCCGCCAAATGCTGCCGTCGCGATCTACCAAAAAATGTGCCGAAACATTTAAAGCTGATGCGCTGCTCAGCTCCGGCCGCCCACCTAAAAAAGTGGGGTTAAATACCTCATATGTCGCTTCCAAGGTAGGGACGGCTGTCCAGTGCACGACGATCATTTCAGGGGTGATTTCGGTGCTGCTCACCTCCAGCCCATGACGTTTCTGTAAGTACTGCAGGGACAAGCTGTCGCGCACAGCATCGTATACGATCGGTTTTTCATAGATTCGAAAGGTGGCGCGTGAGGCGCAAGAAAAAGCGAGTACACTGGCCACGAGGAACAAAAGTGGGGTAATGCGGAGGCTTCGCAGGCAATTTTGAGCTCTTTTCGGCATTTTTTTGCTGGTTTTTGCGTGATTATGCTGGAGAAATCGAAATTTTACCTAAATTAAAGCAAGTTTTTGATAAAGCACGCCTAAGTATGCTGTTTTATTTGTTTTTAGAAATGCCTTAGTGGACTACATGTATGCTAAAAGAAGAGCGTCAAAAGTATATTTTAGATCAGGTGCATCTGCATAATCGGGTTTTGCTAACAGACTTATCGGAGCACCTCTCGGTATCCATCGATACGGTTCGCCGTGATGTGAAGGAGTTGGATAAAGAAAAAAAGCTGCGTAAGGTGCATGGGGGGGCTACTTCCATCGGCTTTTTAACGGCCTCCCCGAATGATGCCTCCATCTACCTGCATGGAAAAAAAATCGTGATTGCTGAGAAAGCAGTGCAGCTGATCAGAGAGGGCATGGTGCTGCTGATGAGTGGCGGGACGACGAACTTAGAAGTAGTCAAGCTTTTTCCACGCAAGCTTCAGTTTACGGTCATTACGCCCAGCTTGCACGTCGCGCTGCAGCTGATGGAATTCCCGCTCATCGAAGTGATTTTCCTCGGAGGTAAGTTGATGCACGACGCGAAATTCGCCATAGGTGGTACGGTCATCCATGCGCTGCGTGACATTCGCGCAGATCTTTGTTTTTTAGGTACTGGCTACGTCGATCCTAGGCATGGTCTAACGGAGTTCGACTGGGAGGTCGTGCAGGTGAAGCGTGCGATGCTGCAGTCTGCCCGACAAACCGTTTTGCTGACGGTTTCCGACAAATTATATTCTGTTCAGCGCTATAAAACCTGTGCTTTAGATGAGGTGCATACACTTATTACCGAGCTTTCTCCTCAGGATCCGCTGCTACGTGATTTTCAGGGGCTGGCCTTACAGCTGCTCTAGCAAGCAAGTCTGTAGCTAATACAGGTTTGTAGGCGAACTTTTTAGGGGCGTATCGGGTACTATAAAGGAAATTTATCCCCTACATAATGAATCAGCTCGGAGCGCTCCTGTTCTTAACCGCCTTGGTTTTATTTTCTACTTTTCTGAATTGGTACAGCTTCCAGGCTGTTCGTACCTTAATGGAAGCCTATGCTGCTCCGAAAACCCGGCAGTTTGGAGCAGTGATCTACTGGATCCTATTTTCAGGCGTTACAGTATGGATTTTACTGGCTTTTCTACGCATTTTCTCTGAAGGGGAAATCACCGCCAGCACCCAGTCGATGCTAAACGTATTTCTCACCGTAGTGGTCACCCAAGTGACGCTTTCAGTTTTTTTACTCGGGGAGGATCTTTTTCGCCAAGCCAGTGCGGGGATAGGTGTACTGCAGGGGCAGTCTTTTACTTTGCCGGAACGGCGCAACTGGCTGAGCATCCTGGCCCTCACAGTAGCTGCAGTCCCTTTTTTTAGCTTCGTGTACGGTATCGTGGTGGGCAAATATAACTATAAGGTTCACCGTGAGGTGCTCTATGTGGATGCCTTACCCGAGGTTTTCGAAGGCTTTACCATCACGCAGCTTTCGGATATTCATGCCGGCAGCTTGCGGAATCAGAGGGCCGTGGCCGAGGGGGTGGCGCTGGCGCAAAGGCAACAGTCTGATCTCATAGTGTTTACCGGGGATCTGGTGAATCATAAGGCGGATGAAATCGATCCGCTACTCCCTATTTTCAAGACCTTAGAGGCTCCTTATGGCAAGTTCGCTATTCTCGGAAATCACGATTATGGAGACTATGTGCAGTGGTCAAGTCCCGAGGAGAAGGTGGCTAACCTCGCTTCTCTCAAGCAGAAATTTGCTGAGATGGGCTTCCGCCTCTTGCTTGATGAACATGTTCGTATCCAGCGAGAGGAGGAAGCCTGGTATCTCCTAGGGGTAGAAAACTGGGGGGTAGGTTTTAAGGCGAAAGGCGACCTAGAGGCAGCCCTAGAGGGGGTTCCTGAGGCGGCCTTTAAGGTGCTGCTGTCTCATGACCCGTCCCACTGGACGGAAATCGTAAAAAGTCATCCCGTTCCGATTTCACTCACCCTCTCCGGACACACGCATGGCATGCAGTTCGGTATCGAGACACCCATCGTCCGCTGGTCGCCGGTACAGTACCGCTACCCGCATTGGGCAGGGCTAACCGAAGAGGCGGGGCGCTACCTGTATGTGAACCGTGGTTTCGGCTTCCATGCCTTCTCCGGTAGGGTGGGGATCTGGCCGGAAATCACGGTCATCGAACTACGCCGCCGCGATTCTTGAAGGGCAGTGGCTGGTTTTTCAGATAAAATGAAGTAACTTACTTTTTTACGCCATATGCCACGCTTCAGCTGCCTATTTCTTCTGTTTATTGTTGCCTTTTGCTTTGCCGGAACGGCAAGGGACTTATCGCCGGCGGACTCTTCCTTACGGACTGACCCACCCCGAGTGGGCCTGGTACTCAGTGGTGGGGGCGCGAAAGGCTTCGCCCATATCGAGGTGCTGCGGGAGATGGAGCGAGCAGGCATTCGGCCGGATTTTATCGCTGGGACCTCCATGGGAGCTGTTGTGGGCGGGCTCTATGCGAGCGGCTATTCGGTGGATGAACTGGAAGATATTGTACGCTCAGGGGACTGGGGGCTGATCACTTCGAATCGGGTGCGCTTTAACGAAATCGCTTTCGAGGAGAAAGAATATTATAACCGCTATCTGGTGGAGCTCCCGATCGTGGACTGGAGGTTGCAGCTCCCCACAGGCCTAATCGAAGGGCAAGAGCTTTCTCAGCTACTGCATCGGCTCACCTGGCCAGTAAAAGATGTGGTCGACTTCGATGCGCTGCCAATTCCTTTTCGCGCGGTGGCCACAGATGCGCAGTCGGGGCGTGAGGTGGTCATCCGAAAGGGGTACCTGCATGATGCACTGCGGGCCAGTATCGCCATCCCCACAGCTTTCACAGCTTTTCGGACGGACTCTACGCTACTGGTGGATGGTGGGGTGGTCAATAACTTTCCTGTGGATGTGGTGCGCGAAATGGGGGCAGAACTGGTGATTGGGTCCAATGTGGGCGATGATGACTTTAAAGATCTGGAAGGGCTGGGAAATTTTTCTGAAATTCTTTTACAGCTGTCCATGGCGCGCTCCTATGAAAAGCTGCAGGCGCATATCGGCGAGTGTGATGTCTATGTAAGTCCAGACCTAAGCGGCTTCGGGACAGCGTCTTTTAATCGTTTTGAGGGAATTTTAGAACGCGGGCGCCAGGCGGCAGAAGCGGAGCGGGAGGCATTTGAGGCCCTGGCAGAGCGACTGGGTGTGGAAGGAGAGGAGCTTCCTGAGCGCGGACTTTCCCTAGCTGAGTTACGGATTCGGCAAGTTAATTTTACGGGTAATTCCCTGTTTAATACGACTTTACTGGAAAGCAAGCTGGATCTGCCGCTCTGTAGTCCAGTAGGCTCGAATCAGTTAGAACAAGCGATCGCGCGCGTATATGGCATAAATGCATTCCGTAAGGTCGACTACAGCCTCGATCTGAAAGAAGGGGAAAAAGATCTTTTCGACCTCAATATTCGCGTACTGGAAAAGCCTGATGCACTGCTCTTCGCTGCCATCCACTACGATAATCTTTTCTCGGTAGGGATTTTGCTCAACTTAACCCTACGTGACTACATCGGCAGGTTATCCCGTCTGCATCTGATCACAGATATTTCTGAAAATCCCAGCTTTCGGGCAGATTACTACCGGTATTTTACGGAAAAGAAGCGCTATGCTCTGAATGTACGCTACGATTTCCTCTTTCGACGGCTTCCCGTTTATGAACAGGGTCGGCAGCGGGATATCGTGAACAGCCGAGACCAGCAGCTCCTGATTCAGGCGATATCGACACGCTCTTTAAAGCAAAGTTATTTTTTGGGTGTCGTATATGAGCGTAACCGAAGCGCCTCTCGGTTTAATTTTAATTTTCCGGAGGAAGTACGCTTTCTCCGGCAGGAGTTTTTTGGCCCCCGGGCCGTGTATACCCGGAACTCTTTAAACAATCGTAATTTCCCCACAAGCGGTGCGGAGACTTTTGTGCAGGGGCTGTACAAGTTGAGTAGCCGCTACCGGGTGAACCTCTTTTCTGGAGAGGAGGGCTTTGATTTTCAAACCTTAACAGGTGAGCGCAGGGAAATTCCAAAAGAGGGAATCGCCGACTTCTTACAGGACGTCACCCCGCGGGACTATGCCACAGCATTCTTTGCGTATCAGCGCTATTTTCCGCTCGCCAAAGACCAGCAGCTGGCTCCTGAGCTGGGTTTGGGAATGACGTTAAGCAGTGAGAGCCAAGAAAAGCTCTTTCAAAACTTTCCCATCGGAGGGCTGCAGCGCGTCCTGTTCACGGATACCCGCGCATTTGGATGGAACTATGCGGAACTTTTCGCACCGAACTTTATGAAAGTAGGAGCGGCCTACCAGTATACGGGTTGGCGCAAGCTCTACCTACGTGCGGGCACGAATGTGGTGGGCCTGATGCAGCATGTGCCCCTTTCGAATGCTGCCCAACTTGATTTCGATGGCTTGGCCCTAGGTCGGCGGCTGGATATTGGCTACGGTGCTGACCTTTCCTATGATTCCTTTTTCGGCCCCATTACAGTGGGTCTGGGGGGAAATTCGGGTGATCGGAATCTTCGGTTTTACTTTTCTTTCGGCTACTCCTTTAACTTTAATGATCGCTAGTGGTCCTGGGGCCTGCGCTGTGTGACGAGGGGGGTATTCTTTGTCCTTTGCGCGGCAGCGCAAAGGTAAGGTAGCTTTATTCCCTCATGGCGCTGCATTTTCTTCTACATGTGGGGCCATCAGGTGCAAGATGGCGGCGGCTTTAATCAGCTGGGTGCAGGTAAAATACACCGGATTCACCCGGTCTTTGATTTTTACTTCGACGACGCCTTCCTCCAGTGCTAAAATGATATCTTCCACATCTGCGATGCGGTATGCGCGGATTCCAGCGCCATGGTCGATCTCCAGGCTGAGGTTAGTGATCCGGAAAATGCCAGCCACATCGAGGGTATAGCCGATTCTGCGGTAACGGATACCCTCCGAGGTGTAGGAGCTTAGGGTGGCACGCCGAAGAAACTTGCCATCATCTTCGAAGTAACAATTTTCGCCTTTTTTCAACGCTCGGCTAGCATGTATGGGGGCACTTCCTTTCGTATGCATCTGCCGCATTTCCCCGAGTTCGCGAATCATTTGGCGCAGCCGCTGCCGTATTTCAGGGCTCAGATCCCACACAGTGGCTACCTCCATTAGCAGTGTTTCTTCTTCCTGTGTCAGCTGATGATCCGCCAGCAGGGTTTCTACCCGATTTGAAAGTACCATATCTTTCACTAGACGAAGATGCTGGCTTTCTAGGGGCAGCCAGCGGTAGTCGGCGGCCTGAAAAGGGCTGCGGGCTTTATCCAAGTCGGCTTCCAGAAGCCTGCCGGCAAAGTCTAGGGCGAGGGCCTTTTGGTCTTCTAGTGGGAGGGAAGCAGCGTATTGGTTCCAGGTGTCCTGGCCAGGCTGCGTGTGGGGGTCTTCCAGCAAGTACTTTTTCGCCTGTTTCAGTTTATGACGTTCCCACAACTGGTAGGCGTATTTGGCGATCAGATAAAAGGCGATAAGGCCGAGGAAAACGTAGAAGGGCTCCCAGCGGAAAAGAAAGGCGACCACCCCTAGGAGGAAGAGTTTTCCTGCCGGCGAAGGTATAGGTGGCTTATCTAAGGTCTCGACTCCCTTCGGCAGTTCACGTGCCAAAGAAAGGTACGGTGTGGTATGGTCATTAGGCTCGAAGCTGTCCACCACCTGCGGACCGAGCTGCTGAAAGAGTTGTTGCGAAGCACTGGGGGCAGCAGTAGCGGGAGCGGCGGATTGGGCTGCTCTTCCCCGCTTTCCTTTGCTGTCTAAAAACTGCCGATAGTAGATGCCATGTCGCCCGGCATGTACATAGGGTCTGCCTTGGCTGTTCACGCCTAAGCGGGCACCTTTTACGCCGCCCGAGATGCCGATTCCTGATTTTGAGAAATTTAAGCGTAAGGGGCCTACGCCAACAGATTTTCTAAGAAAAAAGCCCATATTCTCTGATTCTTGCCTTGATTTACGGGCTAAAGATAACGTAAGTCACAGTTTTACCCTTATAAGTGGGAAAGAAATTACGTGGATAAGATGATTTTTTTGGGAAAAGTCCAATTAGGCTTGGCTTGTTAAGCTTAAAAATAACAAAAGCTGTTCATGCGAACAGCTTTTGTTTTAACATCCAGAGGGAAAAAGAAAGATTTTTGGGATTATACCAGGCGGCATGACTATCGAAAAGCAGGCGTCCATTATGCACTAGGGTTACTTTTTGGTCAAGCTCCTGTCGTGCTAGGGTATAATATTTCCAAAGTGTTTTGACGTCTGGAAGCTGCTTTGGCAGCGAGAGTGGACCTCTGATGGCAATGCCGATTTCGGTAGCATCACTTTGGATCAGGATATGTTGTTCTCCCTGCGCAATGCTTAGATTAGCGTCTATGTGCAGCCCTTTCATGTTAGGCCCCTCTCTCTGAAGTGGAAATCTTAAGTTTTCCATTCATTTTCCAGGTAGTGTAGTCGGTGGAGCCTACTTCCCTAGGTACTCCGATACTGAACTCTTCGAAGTCATAGGTGATGATGGCACCTTTTCCTGTTAATTTTTCGTAAAGCCCTATGGCCAAATCCGGCCAAGATTGAATTTTTTCTGTTTGATTTGCCATTTTTATGGTGTTTTGGTTAATGAATACTTAAACCAGCTCTTGGGGGGTATTGTTTGTTTTTTTATCGCAAATGGGAGCTCTCTGCGTACAACCACAGGTTTTGTACTATCTTTCGAGTTGATTTTCTGCTTTTTAAGCCATTCTCGTGAGAGAAGTGAGAAGTCTGGCATTTTTTTGCTAGTTCTGATAAACGAGAATAGAATGAAGCGGCATCTGCCGTTCTCATAATTTTTTCAACATTTTAAAAATTGCTGCTTTTAATACTTAAAATTTTTACATACATTCGGATTGTAGCTTAAATTATGGTAAAAGCAGTTCCTTGGCCTTTATTTTTCCATTGCAGTTATTTGCTTTATTTTGATGGTTAAAGCATCTTTCTAGCTTCGGCTACTGGTTACATGTTCGAAAATTCTTGTTTCATATTTATAAATCAAAAAACCCTACTATGCGTAGAATCTTTACTAGTCTGATGACGCTTCTGCTGATTTTAGGCGTACATCTTGGGCTTTTCGCCCAAGGGGTACAAATCAGCGGTACGGTAACCTCTCAGGAGGATGGAGGCCCCTTGCCGGGGGTAAGTATTTTGGTACGGGGCACCACGGTGGGTGCCGTTACGGACATCGATGGAAGCTACACGATAAATGTTCCAGCAGGATCCAGTTCGCTTGAATTTTCCTTTATAGGCTTCGAAAAGCAAGTGGTTTCCATTCGAAATCGTAGTGTGATTAATGTCGCTTTGCAGTCGGATATTTCTCAGTTGTCGGAAGTAGTAGTTACTGCTTTTGGGATTGAGCAGGACAAAAAGGCGCTGGTATCTGCTACCCAAGAGGTAAAAGGCCGTGAGTTGGCGCTTTCTCGAGAGCCGAACATGGTGGATGCCTTGAATTCCAAGGTGGCAGGTGTGCAGGTCACACGCCAGGGCGGGGCTGCTGGTGCTGGATCTAGTATTATTATTCGGGGGATGTCCTCTATTTCGGGTGAAAATCAGCCGCTGTTTGTCATCGATGGTATCCCGATAAATAACTCTTTTCGTTCGCGCTCTCGTTCTGCTGGGGTGGATGTGCCAAACCGTGCCATCGATATAAATCCGAATGATATTGAATCGATGAACGTATTAAAGGGTCCCGCAGCTACTGCGCTGTACGGTATACAAGCGGCCAGTGGGGTAGTAATCATTACGACCAAAAAAGGTTCAAGATCAGATGGTCGTTCACTTTCTGTAAATATCAGTTCGAATACGGCCGTAGAGGATGTTTTGGTTCCTTTTCCTACTCAAATGCGCTATGCGCAAGGAGATCGCTCCTTATTTGGGACGACTACATTTGGACATTTTGGTCCTCCTTTGACCACATTACGTTATGATGGTTCTCCTAACAACCCCTTAGATCCGAGAGGGTTTATCGTGGATATGAATGATCCTTCGGCGATTCAAAGTGAGCGACTCATCCCTGTTAACAATCAGGATGTTTTTTTTCGCACTGGGTTAACCACAGATAATAACATTAGTATTAGCTCGGGGACCAAGCATAGTTCGTTTTTCTTTTCTTATGGCGACTTCCGCCAGCAGGGGATCATACCGAACAATGACTTCAATCGACAGTCGTTTAAGTTGACCGCAGAGTCTAGCCTTACAGATAAATTCAAAATTACGGCCTCTGCCAACTATGTGTATTCGACGAGTACACGATTTGGTCGAGGAGATAATTTCTCTGATGTCGTTCAAGGTACGCTACGTACGCCTCCAAGCTTTAACAATGCCTTAGGGTTTGTCTTGCCGGATGGCAGACAGCGGGCATTCCGTAGCAACTCACCTGATAACCCTTTTTGGGTAGTAAATAACAATCCCTTTACGGATGAAGTGAATCGTTTGATTTCTTTCGTTCAAGCGGATTATCAAGTGACGCCCTGGTTAAGTATCTTGTATCGTGTAGGTGCTGACGTGTCTTCCGATAAGCGAAATCAGCAGTGGGCCGTAGGTTCCTTCGGTGGAGATGCACTTCCTGGTGGTCGTGTACAAGAGCAGACTTTTAATGACCGAGTGTTGAATTCAGACTTAATCATCACAGCCACTAAAGAGTATGGTGATTTTAATGTAAGTGCAATGGTGGGGAATAACTTTTTCTCCAACTCTTTCCAGTCTCAGTTCTTCGATGGACGTAACCTGGCGATTCCTGGCTTATACAACATTTCCAATGCCCAGACGAATTTAGTTCAGGAGCAGTTCCGCTCCCTAAAAGAGACAGCGGCCGTTTTCTCTCGTGTAGCGGTAGATTATAAGAACTATCTCTTTTTAGAACTTAATGGCCGAAACGAGTGGACGTCTACCCTTCGTCCTCCAAATAACAGTTTCTTTTATGGTTCTATAGGTACCGGATTTGTGTTTACGGAAGCCTTTAACTTGGATGGTGGAATTTTCTCTTTCGGGAAATTACGTGCTTCCTACTCCGAAGCTGGACGAGATGCTCCAGTGTATACCGATCAGACCTTCTTTAACCGTGCTACGGTAGGGGGTGTCTGGGGCGGTGGCCTCGTCTTCCCATTACCTTCTGGTGTGGGAGGCTCTCAGCTCGGTTTGACGGCTGGAAATCCGAATTTGCGCCCTGAGCGCAATAAGTCCATCGAAATAGGAGGTGAGTTTCGTTTCTTCGAAAACCGCTTAGGCTTCGATGTGACCTACTACCGTGAGCGCAATGTGGATCAAATTATCCCTGTTTCCGTGCCGGGAAGTACGGGTTTTGCCAGTCAGTTTATCAATGCAGGGACGATCCAAAACCAAGGTTGGGAAATCGTAGGTAACTTCACACCCATTCAAGGTGAATTTAGATGGGATATCGTAGCAAACTTCTCCCGAAATCGGAATGTGGTCTTGGATCTTCCTGTAGATCGAATAGCACTTCCAGGCTTCGGAAATCTACGACCACTGGTGATGGAAGGTCAGCCGTACGGTGTTTTCTTCGGCACGGGCTTCCGCAGAGATGATGCGGGGAACGTAGTCATCGGTCAAGATGGCTTCCCGATGAGGGAGATGCCTTCTCCTGAAAATCCATCCGGTGACGTGAAAATTGGGGATCCTACCCCAGACTTCTTATTGGGTCTAAGAAATAATTTTGCCTATAAAAACTTTGCCCTTACCTTCTTATGGGATATTCGTGTCGGTGGGGATGTGGCGAATGTGACCACAAACTGGACGCGTGCTCAGGGCATCGACCAGTCTACGATGGACCGCGGTAGCCAGGTGATATTCAGAGGAGTATTAGAGGATGGCAATGTGAATAACATCCCAGTGGTTATCGATGATATTAACTATTATAATAATACACGCGGAAATCGAGATATAGCAGAGCGTTTTATCGAAGATGGTTCTTGGGTTCGTTTACGTGACATCACACTTTCTTATTCTATACCGAATAATATTGTCAATAACCTTAAGATGCGAAATCTAACCGTCGGGGTCTACGGAAGAAATCTCTTGCTTTTCACGGGATATAGAGGTATCGATCCGGAGACAAATCTAGGTGGACCGAATAGCTCACTAGGTGTAGATGCCTTCGGAACTCCAAATACACGAAGTGTAGGGATAAATATCACTGCTGGTTTTTAACTGATTGAATGAATTTAAAATGAAAAGACACTATAAAATAGCGCTTCAGTGGTGTGTAGGCCTATTGGCTGGACTTTCCGTCAGTAGCTGTGACCTTCAAGAAGCGAACATCAACCCTAATGCAGTTACGGATGCCCCAATTAACGTGGTGCTGCCTGCTGCTCAAGCGAATATGACATGGGCGATAGGAGATTTCTCTTCTCAATCCGCAAGTACACTAGTTCAATACATGACCGGATTGCTAAATGTGCAGCAAAATGTCACCTTTTTCGCCTATGTTCCTGCCAACTTTCAGACTTCATGGAACAATCATTATTATCGAAGTTTACAAGGCCTAAAAAAGGTTATCGAGGATGGCGAAGCGGCTGGTGCAAGGCATTACAGCGGTATCGGTAAAATTCAAACTGCCTTGGTCTTAGGTCACTTAGTTGATTTATTCGGAGATGTACCGTTTTCTGAAGCTTTAAATCCTGAGGAGTTTCCTACGCCCCGCTTCGATTCTAGTGAGTTTCTTTACGATGAAATCTTTCGCCTCCTTGATGAAGCGATCGCAGATCTAAATGCTGAATCTACCGTTAGTCCAGCGACAGACGATTTAGTGTATCCTGCCAACAATGCAAATAACTGGCGAGCAAATTCGCGCCCAAACTGGATCAAAGCCGCGCATGCGCTGAAGGCGCGTTATGCGAACCACCTCAGTAAAGTTGATCCTCAAGGTTCTGCGCAAGCTGCACTAGCGGCTATTCAAGCAGGTGCTATCGATTCGAATGCAGCGAATATGAATGCTGTTTTCGGTAACTCTCCAGACGCAGCAGGCCCATGGTTCGGCTTTCTTCAGGGGACATTTGGTCAAAACAATATAGCTGTTTGTAATACCTTCGTAAATAAACTACTCAACCGAGTGGGTGACGGACAAAACGATCCACGCCTTCCCTTCTTTATTCGTGCTAACAGTGCAGGACAATTCGTCGGAGCAGATTATGGTGCTACTTCGCTACCCCCGAATGTTTCAGTGGTAGGAGAATATATGTTCTCCCCCAGCTCACCCACCAACTTTATCACCTTCGCTGAAGTGAAGTTTATAGAGGCAGAGGCACAGCAGCGTTTGGGTAACTTCTCTGCAGCAGCTGAGGCACTTAATGCCGCTATCACGGCTTCTATGCAGCGAGTCACTGGGAGTACCCAGCCTGCCTACCTGGCCGTGTATGGCGCCTCAGCTGCTGACATGGCGGATAATGGCATGGAGCGTATCTTTACAGAAAAACATATCGATATGTTCCTGCAGACGGAATCTTGGGTGGACTGGAGACGAAGCATCCCAGCCGGTGCAGCTCCTACGGTGAGTGGCATCCCTGCCCTCAGCCCTGCTCCTGGGAATTTGACTGATAATGCCTTCCCGAGAAGATACCTGTACCCACCTTCTGAGTTGGATAATAATGCCGCTAATATTCCAGAAACTTCTCTCTTGGCACGTGTATTTTGGGACCGATAACAGATAAAATAATGACTATAAAAGCAGCTATCGCAGGACTCTTTGTCCTTATCGCACTCAGCCTAAGTTCTTGTTTTCAGGAATTTGACGAAGGCTATGAATTCGTGGGCCGTGTGGCCACCATCTCAGTGTTTACGCTGAACCCCACCTCCGCACCTGCTGGAGCCAGCGGAACAGCCACCGTGCGCTACTTCTCCGAGCATGAACTAGTTACCGCTTATAGGCTCGTTCAGTCTGTGGGAGGACAGCGCACCGAAGTGCTCAATGTGCCCGTCCAAAATCATAATGTGGAGGATTCTTATCAGGAAACCCTCAACTTCACTGTACCCAATGTAGCCGCCGGAACCACCGTTACCTACATCGTGCAAGTGGAAACAGCAAATGGACTTGTACGGGAGCGCACGGCCAACTTGACGGTAACGCAGTAAGTTAAGGCTTTTCTCTACACCAAAGAGGAAAGAGCGAAAAGGCTAGTGTCCAGCATAAAGGGCACTAGCCTTCTTTTTTTGGCCCTCAGGCCAAAGGGCAACAAGCCGCACAAGGGCTACCGAACAAGCAGGAAACGGAACAAGGAATAGAACATTTTTCGGAAATCTTTTATCCCTAAGGAGATTCCACGTATTTTTACTGCCCTAGATACTCGATTATGCAAAAAGTAGATGTAATTATCGTCGGAACAGGTCCAGCGGGTGCTTTCGCGGCTTATACGGCTGCGGCTGCCGGAAGAAGTGTGCTGCTTGTGGAAAAAGAGCGCCTGCCTCGCTATAAGACCTGTGGGGGTGGACTCGTGTGGCGAGGCCGAAAACTTCTGCCTTTCGATATCAGCCCAGCCATAGAACGTGAATTTACGCGCGCCCATGTCTATTTTGAGCATTTACCAGACCCCGTATTCGCTACACGTCAGGAGCCCATCGTCACCATGGTCATGCGCGATACCTTCGATCAGCTGATCGTAGAGGAAGCACGCAAGCGGGGGGCCGAGCTGCTCGAAGAGGCTGCAGTTATCGCCGTCCGAGAGACTGCTGAAGGTGTGGAGGTGGAGACGAAAAAAGGAACTTTTTTAGGAAGCTACCTGATCGCTGCTGATGGCATGCTAAGCCCTACCGCCAAGCTGGCTGGGTTTAAGGACGATCGTCAACTCATTCCCGCCATAGAATATGAAGTAGGGGTGTCAGAAGCGGATTTTGCGCGGCTAGCGCAAGAGGTGCGCTTCGATGTGGATGCCATACCAAAGGGCTACGGCTGGTGTTTCCCAAAGAAAAACCACCTCTCTATCGGGGTGGGAACCTTCGAGCGGAGAAAAATTAACCTACGGACCTATTACCAAAGTTACCTGAAGCTCCTCGGTATTTCAGCTACTACCTTCGAGGAGGCGCATGGCTTCCAGGTGCCGATCACCCCACGCTCCCAAGGAATCGCGAAAGGTCGTGTGCTGCTCGTTGGCGATGCGGCCGGGTTTGCCGATTCGCTTACCGCCGAGGGAATTTCCAATGCCCTATACACGGGTAAGTTGGCCGCCGATGCTATTCACGCTGACTTTCACAAGCCCCAAGCCGTGGTGCAGGGCTTCCAAGCTTTATTAGATGCCTCCCTGATCCCCGAACTAGGCACCTCCCATATTCTGGCCCGCATGTTTTATGGGCAAAAAACCATTCGTAATTTTATGTTGGGCACGCGTCTCCAAGAGGTTTGCGATGTGCTCACAGGCGTATTTATGGGCGAGCGTACCTACCCGGTAGACATGAAAAAAAGAGCCTTGCAGCGTATCCGGCAAGCCCTCTTTTAAGTTTTTAGCAGCCTGAGGCCTTGGTAAGTCAAGGCCTTATTTTATTTCATCCACAGTAGCCTTTGGGCCGAGGCCCAAAAGGAAATCCCGAAAGTCTGCGGTATCAAAATTAGCCATGCCCTCCTGATAAAAGGCGATTTTTCCCTCTGGACTTACCACGACCGTCGTCGGAATACTTTGGCTTTGCAAGCTCGGGCTAAGGCCTGCGCCTGCATGCAGGACGGGGAAGTGAAACCCTTTTTGCTCATGAAAGCGAAAGGCTTTTTCGGCTTCCTGATCGACTGAAACCATAAGAAAGAGCAAGTCTTCGGAGGCCACCTTTTCGTAGAGCGCATCGATATGAGGCATTTCTGCGCGGCAGGGAGGACACCAAGTCGCCCAAATGTTAATAAAAAGCGTCTTGCCCTTAAAGTCCGCCAGTTGCACTGTTTCTCCGGCGGCATTCGTGAAGGTTCCCCGAAAGTCAAAATCCTCCAAGGTGCGGTCAGCGAGCGTGACCTTCGGCTTCTTGATGCCCGTAGCCAGCAGCCCGGACTGTACGAAACCCATTATCGGGGTAATCCAGCCAGTGATGTAGAGCAGCCCGAAGACCAAGCCCATGAGGGCATAGTCGCGAAGAATCGTTTTCCAGGTTGTTTTAGGTGTCTTTTTCTCGTGTGAGGCGTCCATGTTCGTTCCTATGTTTCGGATACAAGAATAGGGATTGAAAGTCAATTTGTTAGTAACAATTCATACAAAAAACCTCAATTTTGCACGCGAAGCCCCTCTATTTTCCTTTTCTTTGTGCTTCGAACAGGCAGATGTAGCATGGAAGTAAATCACTTTATTACGATAGCAAAGGAGCTGAATGTCAGCTTGAAACAAGTAAGCGATACCGTCGGGCTACTCGATGAGGGAGCCACTGTGCCCTTTATTTCCCGATACCGGAAAGAGGTGACGGGTAGCTTGGATGAGGTCCAAGTAGCAGGCATCCGCGATCGCGTAGCACAGTTGCGTGAGCTGGAAAAACGCCGTGAAGCGGTTCTCAAGTCCATAAAAGAACAGGGCAAGCTTACCGAAGAACTGGAAAAAAAGATCGCCGCGGCTGAGACCATGGCGGTTTTAGAAGATTTATATTTGCCTTTCAAGCCGAAGCGCAGAACGAAGGCGATGATTGCCCGCGAAAAAGGGCTGGAGCCGCTGGCGCAAAGGCTTTGGGATCAGGAAAATTTCGATCCTGAGGAGGAAGCCCAGCAGTATGTAAACTCGGAACTGGAGGTGGCCGATACGGCTGCCGCGCTGCAGGGTGCCCGCGATATTCTGGCTGAATGGATGAATGAAGACGCTGGTCTGCGTCAGAAAATGCGCAAGCTCTTTTTAGAGGAGGGCAGCTTTACCTGTAAGGTGATCTCGGGTAAGGAAGAAGAGGCTGCGAAGTACAAAGACTATTTTGACTGGACCGAGCCGATCAAGACCGCTCCCTCTCACCGTATCCTCGCCATGCGACGCGGAGAAAAGGAGCTGCTCCTATTGTTAGACACAGCGCCCGAGGAGCTGGATGCCCTCGCGCTGATGGAGCGGCACCTGCTGCATGGCGCCGAAAATCGCGTGCGTGAGCAGTGGCTCTTAGCCATTAAGGACAGCTACAAGCGCCTGCTCAAGCCGTCTATGGAAACAGAGGTGCGCATGCTAACGAAAAAGCGTGCGGATGAAGAGGCGATACGTGTTTTTGCAGAAAATCTGCGCCAACTTTTACTTGGAGCACCGCTAGGTGAAAAGGCGGTGATGGCCCTGGACCCAGGTTTCCGAACAGGCTGTAAGCTGGTCTGTCTCGGTGCGCAAGGACAGCTGCTCCATTACGACACGATTTTTCCACATGAACCGCAGCGTCGGACAGCCGAAGCTGGAGCCAAGGTGCGTGCCCTCGTCCAGCAGTTTGACCTTAAAGCGATTGCGATCGGGAACGGAACGGCGAGCCGGGAAACAGAACAGTTTGTGCGCGGCCTAAAGCTCGGCCCAGAGGTCCTCGTAGTGATGGTAAATGAAAGCGGAGCCTCGATTTATTCTGCTTCAGAAGTGGCTCGAAATGAGTTTCCAGATCTCGATTTAACGGTTCGTGGCGCTGTCTCGATCGGCCGTCGCTTGATGGATCCGCTCGCCGAACTGGTAAAGATCGATGCCAAGTCGATCGGTGTAGGACAGTACCAGCATGATGTAGACCAAAATGCCTTAAAGGCGGCCTTAGATGATACGGTGATGTCGGCAGTAAACGGCGTAGGCGTGGAATTAAATACGGCTTCCAAGGAGCTGCTTACCTATGTGTCGGGTCTTGGACCTTCTTTAGCACAAAATATCATCACGTACCGAAATGAACACGGCCCGTTTACCTCAAGGACAGCACTGAAAAAGGTGCCTCGCTTAGGGGAAAAGGCCTTTGAACAAGCTGCGGGCTTTTTGCGCGTACGCGCGGGCAAGCATCCGCTGGATCGCTCGGCCGTACATCCCGAGCGCTATGGCCTTGTGGAGCAGATGGCACAGGACCTCGGCGTAACTGTAGAGGCACTGATGCAGGATTCGGCCCTACGGGCCAAAATAGACTTGAAGCGCTACGTAACCGCTGATGTGGGGCTGCCGACGCTACAGGATATCTTCGAGGAGCTGGCTAAACCGGGGCGTGATCCGCGAGAAGCTTTCGAGGCCTTTGCGTTTCAAGAGGGGGTACATACGCTGCAAGACCTTCGTGTCGGGATGAAGCTTCCTGGACTGGTGACGAACATTACGAATTTCGGAGCTTTCGTGGACATCGGCGTACACCAAGACGGACTGGTACACTTGAGCCATCTGGCCGATCGCTATATCAGTGATCCGAATGAGGTGGTGACTGTCAACCAACAGGTAGAGGTAACCGTCATGGAGGTAGATGTGTCACGAAAGCGAATCGCGCTGAGCATGAAAAAAGATCCCTTTGCGGCGAAAGCCGCGCCGGGGACGAAAAAATCTGGCCGAAATAAGCAGGAACCTGCGGCAGAAGGCGATTTAGCCAGTAAATTGGCGGCCCTCAAGCAGAAATTTGGGCAGTAACACTGCCATCTTTTGGCGATAGAGTCAGCGGATCAAAGCCTGCAGCTCAGAAATTTTTTTTCTGGGTTGCAGGTATTTTTATGTACGTTTTATCCACCATGATGCACAGATCAAAGTAGAAATTCCTGATGAGCTGCATAAAAATCTTTATTTTCATGTATTTTTGTTTTGAACCATAAACTAGCTGGCATTTTCAGCTGGCCATTGCCTTAGCATGCGTCTTTTCCTGCTTTTTTTATTCGGACTCTCTTTATGTGAGATCCCATCCCTCACGGCGTCCTCCCTAGACTCTTTGATTCTAGAGGTTCGTAGGGTACGTGTGAATAATCCAGAGGCAGCCCTTGCTTTGATAAAGGATTGGAAAGCACAGTCCAGCGCTGCAGTGCTTGCGCAGGTTTATCCACGCCTGCAGAACGAATGTGGTGCTATCTTTTACATTAGCGGGAATTATGTGAAAGCGCAAGCGGCCTACACCGATGCCTACCGTTACCTGCTTCGTCATCCCGAATACCCCGACGAGGGAATTCACTTGGCCAGAGCATTGAATGGGAGAGGCCTTGTCCGGATGATGTTTCATGATTATGAACAGGCAATGCGTTATTTTATGGAGGCCCTTGAAAAGCTTAAACGAACAACGAATCCGGATGTGAGCTTGGAGGCCTCTTTGGTTTTTAATTATGGATTAGCCTTAGCGGAGCGCGAGGAGCTGGACCAGGCCCTCACCTATTTTTTTCAGAGCCTGACACTGCTTGAGCAGATGGATGCACCGGTATACGAGAGAACCCTTCGTTTAAACCGTATCGCAAAAACCTATCTGGACTTGGGACGCCTAGAAGAAGCAGAGCAGGTGCTGGATCAACTGGAGCACCACGGTTCACTTTCTGCATGGGAGTCTGCCTTTTTCGCCTCTACACGTTCGGAACTTGCTGGCGCAAAGGGGGATACCCTTCAGATGTATCGCTTTGCTCTAGAGGCCCAAGAGAAGGCAGACGCCATGGGCGCCCTCTGGGATAAAAGTCGCGCACTGGCACTCATCGCTGCTGCTACTTTTGCATTAGAGCGCTGGGAAGAGGCGGCGAGATGGCAGCAGCAGCTTCTGGTGGTAAAAGACAGCCTGATGACACGGGATAAGATGATGGAAATCACCGATTTTGAGTCGAAAATTGCTAGCATGGAGCGAGAAAGGTTAGCCCAGCAGCTCGCGCTGCTACAAGCCAGCGAGCGGATAAAAACGCTCATCATCGGTCTGGTAGTCGTCCTATTGGCGTTTTTTATTGCCCTGTTTGTGCTCCAGAAGAGAAATTTGCGCCTTAAGGCGCAAAAGGTCGATCAAGTGCAGCGACTCTTACAAGAGTTACAGGAGGCCCATTCCGCCCTTCAGCAGCAAAGTGCACAGCTGGCACAGGTGAATAAAACCAAGGACAAGTTATTTTCCCTGATCTCGCATGATATCCGCAGCCCATTAGGGATTTTAATTTCTTACTTGCGTTTAGAGGAAATGGGCTTTTTAACACAGGAAGAGCAACGTACATCGCGCAATAAAATTTTACAGCAGACCACTGACACGCTAGCCATGGTGGATGCGCTCCTCATCTGGGCAAAGGGGCAGCTGGAAGGGTTTAAAGCACGTCCACAGCAGCTCGCTGTACTTCCCCTTCTCCAGGATGTGCAGCATTTATTTGAAGCCAAATTCGCTGATAAACAGCTCACCCTGCATATTTCCGAACCAATCGCTTCCTTGCGCCTGTTTTGTGACGAACAGCATCTCCGCATCACCTTCCAAAATATCCTTTCAAACGCCATCAAGTTCAGTGAGGTGGGTTCCGTCATCACGGTAGCGCCATTTGATGGCCCAGAGGGCAAGGTAGGCATAAAAGTGCGTAACACGGGACCACAACCCACGCCGGAGCTGCTCCAAGCCTTAAACGAATCTGTCCAGATCGAGGATAGCACCCCCGGGACAGCCGCCGAGAAGGGAACAGGGCTAGGTTTGTACTTGGTCAAACAGCTCCTGCATCAAAACAAGGGGTCCTTCCACCTTGCTAGCTGGGAGCAAGGAGCAGAAGCCTGCCTGCTGCTGCCACTAGCGCCCTCCAGCGCGCAAGAAGCTGCGGGAAGTTTCTATCAAGAGGCCGCTTCAGATAAAGTAAACGGTTAGAACGGTTTATAGCTGCTTGCTTACCGACAACTTGCTATCAGCGGCGGTAGCTTTGTGTATTATTCATTTTTAAATACACATACCATGAAAAACAAAGTGCAATTAATCGGACGCCTCGGCAGTAAAATCGAAATCAAAAAGAGCAGTAACAATGTGAGTTTTGCACGCTTTAGTTTAGCGACGAATACGTACACGCTGCGTGACGGCGAGCGGGTAGAAGATACCCAGTGGCACCAGGTGGTGGCTTTCGGAAAAGCGGCGGAAACCTTGGCTCAGCATACAGACAAAGGGCATGAGCTCGGACTCACCGGGCGCTTGTCCTACTCATCTTACGAAGATAAAGAAGGCATCAAGCGCTACCAAACGGATATCATCCTAGAAGAGTTTATTTTTATGCAGCCGCTGAGTAAGTCTGCCTAATTTCAGCCAGCGCCATCTCCTGCTGGGCAATAAAAAAATGCAAGCTTCTGAAAAGAGGCTTGCATATTCGATAGCTTGGCGGCTTTGTTGTTTTCAAAGGGAGTATTCTGTACCTTTTGGTGGGCTTAAGCATGCTTTTTGTGCGATAGCCTTAGATGAAATTTAGCGAACCAAAATAACAGAAGATGAGTAAACAAGCGACGTACAGTCTATTTGAGGATGTTTGTAAATTTGTGGATGAGGCGGCTTCCTACATGCACGTACACCCTGGACTTTTAGAGCAAATTAAAGCCTGTAATAGTATTTTTCAGTTCAATTTTCCTTTAAAAAAGGCTGATGGATCGTATGAAGTGATGACCGGATATCGGGTGCAGCATTCGCATCATAAGCTACCCGTAAAAGGGGGCATTCGCTACAGCGAAAATGTGGAGCAAGAGGAGGTTAAGGGCCTTGCTGCGCTGATGACCTTTAAATGTGCTCTTGTTAATGTTCCCTTCGGAGGTGGAAAAGGTGGGGTCAAATTAGACCCGACGAAATACACGGCTGAGGAGTTAGAGCGCGTGACGCGACGCTACACCGCAGAGTTGATAAAAAAGAAGTTTATAGGGCCCGCTATCGACGTTCCAGCCCCCGACTATGGAACCAGTGCCAGGGAAATGTCTTGGATCGTAGATACCTACGAGGCCTTTAACCCAGAATTAATTAATGCCAAAGGCTGCGTCACCGGTAAGCCACTCTCTCAGCATGGTATCGACGGCCGAACGGAAGCTACGGGCCTTGGGGTCTTTTTTGGCATACGTGAGGCCTGTTCCGTAGCAGAAGACATGGAAGCGATCGGCCTAGAGCCAGGGCTCAAAGGAAAAAAAGTGATCGTCCAAGGGCTGGGAAATGTAGGCTTCTACTCAGCCAAATACCTCCAAGAAGCCGGTGCTAAAATTATAGGTGTCGCGGAATGGAACGGAGGGATCTACGAGGAAGCGGGACTGGATATTGAGGCCTTAAAGGCGTATCAAACCAAGCATAAGACCTTGGAAGGCTTCGGCCGTGGGACTTTTGTGGCTGAAAGCCAGGAACTGCTTACCTATGCCTGTGACATTCTGATTCCTGCCGCACTCGAAAATCAGATTACAAGTGAAAATGCAGGTGCTGTTCAAGCGAAAATCATCGCGGAGGCTGCCAATGGGCCCGTATCACAGGCGGCAGAAAGTACCCTCCTGGAAAAAGGCATCCTGATTCTTCCCGATATGTACCTAAATGCAGGCGGGGTGACTGTTTCCTACTTCGAATGGCTCAAAAACCTTTCCCGTGTTTCTTTCGGAAAACTGGAGAAACGCTACGATATGGAAAAATACCGCAAGTTAATGGGGACCATCGAAAATGCGACAGGGGAACGTTTTACAGAGGATGAAAAAGAAGCACTGATACGTGGAGCCTCCGAAAGAGACTTGGTGATTTCTGGCCTCGAAGAAACCATGGTAGATGCCTACCATAGCATGAACGAAATGAGAAAGACGAAAAAAATTAAAAGCTTACGGACCGCAGCGTTTATTCTCGCCCTGCAGCGCATCGTAATCTCCTACACAGACTTGGGAATCTTTCCGTAATCCACGTGAGAGATCAGAAAACCATAGCAAGAAGCGAAAAAAACACAGATGTTAACACAAGCACCCTCTTCTGGATCCTAGAGGGTGCTTGTTTAGGCTTAGATTTCTACCTTCTCGGGCATGCGATTATGAGAAAAAAGCATACGATTATGGATTAGTTTGCTGCATTTATATACGCATCCCTAGCTTTAGGCAATACTTTCCTACATTTACAACAGCAAAAGAAAATAACTTAAAACGTAAACCTGTAAAAAGGTACCATTACGCGTGGAATGAGTAGGTCTTATGGCCATTTCCACAGAAGAGCGGGTGATTTTTTTAGATTTAAGCTTACCTAAGGAAAACTCTCATAAGTGGATTCCTTAGGTATTTTTTCCTTTGCAGTTACAAGTCTATTCCTGCCCCAAGGGTGCAAGCGCTCGTAAGAGTTGTCGGGTATTCTTTTCTAAGCTTTCCCAGTCTACAGCCTCGGATTTTCCAATTTCCTCTACCTGTGCCCATAAAGTCTCGGGGATGTGTGCCGCCTGTTGTCGTAGCGCAAGTCCGGCAGCCTGTAGGTGTACCTCCAGTTGCCGCTCATCACGTAAGGACCGTTTGCGGAGCAGTAAATCCTGGCTTTCCATGCGCTTTAACAGCGGGCTTAGCGTGTTGGAGTTTAAATGTAGCACCTCACCCAGCGCTCGCATACCGATTTTTTCATGCTCCCACAGCACCAGCATGACCAAATACTGCGGATAGGTGAGACCTAGTGCCTCCAGATGAGGTTGGTATACACGCGTGATTAAGCGAGATAAGGCATAAAAGGGAAAACAAAGCTGCCGATTTAAGGAAAGTTTCGTGTCCATCACTTACTTGGCTAGATAAGACTCGATTTTTTCTGGTTTGGTCACTGGAGCAAAACGCTTGACAGGACGTCCTTTTTCGTCAATTAAAAATTTCGTAAAGTTCCACTTAATGCTAGAGCCAAAAAGACCTCCCAATTGCTTTTTTAAATACTTGAAAATAGGATGCGCGGCGTCACCATTTACATCTACCTTCGAAAACATAGGAAAAGTAACCCCATAGTTCAACACGCAGCCCGAAGCAATGCTAGCCTCATCGCCAGGTTCTTGATTGCCGAACTGGTTGCAGGGAAATCCTAAAATGACGAAATCTTTATCTTTGTATTTTTTATACAGATTTTCTAAGCCCTCAAATTGCGGGGTAAGGCCACATTTACTGGCCGTATTGACCACTAAAATTTTTTTCCCCTTAAATTCTTCCATCGAAACCTCTTTTCCTTGTAAGGTCGTGGCCGTAAAATCATAAAATCGCGTTGCTGCCATATTTTTTAAAATCGTTTGTATCGTGTAAGCTTCTTGTCTAAGGATAACACCAAGAAAAGAAAAATGGTTTATCGTAGACGATTAAATCGTACACGATTAATCACAAAAACCCATGGTCAGTCCATCTGATTGCATAACGTATCCTCCGCTTCTCCAGAGAAGCTCATCCTCAGAATTTGCATCTGAATTGCTTCCTCCCACACGAAAAGGATCGATACTTTAAAAGGTATTTTTTTTATGTAAACAAGGAACAGTATAGCTAGCAAGTAAATAAAAAAAACAGCTGGTATTTTCCAGCTGTTTGATCCATCACGTTGGTTTAGTGAAAAATTTAATTTGGATTAAAAGGTAAGGAAGACTTATGTACGATGATGCGTAACTTTCCGTCGTCACCCTTTTTAAATACCCAGGTTTTATCCACCATAATTTCATTTCCCTCCTTATCGGTGACATATACATTTCCCATCGTGATAGCCGTCGCTCCGTAAATTTGGATGCCCTCACGAGAGCTTCCTAAATTTTCGAAACGTGCTTTTACAAAAGGGGCTAGGGCAAATCCCTTGTCCTCTGGAAATTTATCGCTTCCGCCTACAAAGTAAGAAAGCGCCCCTTCTTTCGTAGTACGGAAAGTATTCGACCCGTAAGCTAGCGTGGGCTTGAAGAAAACCTTTCCATACTGATAATTATACGCTTCGTCGATTACCTGCTCCGCAAAAGCTCGGTAATCCTCTCCCGCCTCATAGCGGCGACCGATCTCTACAAGGGCGTCACACCAAGCATGCTGAGCAGCGAGCACCTCTTCATAGGTAATGATCGTCGAAGCACCGTCCTCGACATACTGCAATCTTAATTCCTCTACGATGCGCTGAACCTCTTCCTGCTGCTTGGTTAATTCAGAGGAACCTGTCTCAGAAGACTGGCACGAAACCATAAACCCTAAGGCCGCCAGCAGGGCGAACCATTGTTTTTTAATTGTCATAAACGGGTAACTTAAAGCGTTAAATAAAATGAATAGATAGATAATTGTTATGAATTAAATGATCACTCTCGCTTATACTGTAAGGCGTGTAAAAGGTTCTTGTTTTAAGAGAAAAAAATTTAAAAAAAAAACTCCCTATAATTTCTATAGAGAGTTAAATGTAGATGTGTTTTATATAAATAAAAATTATCGCTTTCGGTCACCGGGGGCATAACTTTCGCGTGCATGCTCCAGCACATCCTCGCGGTAATAATGCACAGGCTTGAAGTCGCCCTGCACATAGCGCTCCGCCTGATCCTTAAAGTGAGGAGACTCAGGGTTACCACTTTGGCCTCCGGCCAAAAGGGACTTCGCAACCACCCGCTCTCCAAACTCTACAGCCGCTACAAAACTATTCCCTACATTTCCATACCAGCGTTTCGTGTTCGGATACGGACGGCTACCATAGGCGGCTAAACTGCCCCACTGCGAGGAGTTGAAGGGTACAGGTAGGCTCTCCTCCGCATCACTGAAAGCAGGAGAAATCGAATTGTTTATCCGTTGAAAACGGTTAATCTCTCCCCAAGGGGTCTGCCAGCTACCGAAATCCTCCTCCAACTTCTCAAGGGCTTTTTTAAGTGCCTCTACCTGCATCTCTGCTGGTGCAGCCTCTGCTAAAAACTCGAAGACATAGGCATCCCAGGGACGATCCAGCCTACGGCCTGCAGCTAAAAGCGCCTGCCCATAATGAACAGCCACACTCGTAGCGATCGATTCGGTGCCGGTATGTAAGTTCCAAGCATTCAGGGTGTCTACAGCTGCTCGGCCCAGCGCAAAAAAAGCATCCTCTTCGGTGACTAGCTCTTCAAAGGCTTTCGCTAGGGCGGGAATTAAGGGCTCGAAGGCCAATAAAGCGGGATCATAAGCCACTTGAATGAGGGCATCCAAGTCTAACTTGTCTGTCCGCTCCAGCACACGAACCGCATTAATGCCTCGTGCATTTTCCAGATCCCATGCCACGTAAGGCGGAAAGGCTTTCGGATCGGGACTCTCCTTACCAGCAGCTGTAAAAGGGGTCGAATTGCAGTTTTGGATCCAGGAGGTCGCCGGGTTTTTGATGTAGATAAGCTCTTCTACTTCATGAAGCCCCTGCCAATCCGTGGCGGGATTACTGCCGTCCACCGTATTTCTCCAATCAAAAGAAGGGTCCCGAACAGGAACGAAATTGCCATGGTAATAAGCGATCGTCCCGTCTTTATCCGCATAGACCGTGCTATTCGATGAGTTCGTCCGCAGCTGCATGGTCTCATGAAATTCTGCATGACTGCGCGTTTTCGTTCGGGTAAAGGACTGCGTCAAGGCCTTCTCACGCTCCACCATTAGCGCGATCGCGATCCAGCGCTCACCCTCCGCCCGAATCACAGGGCCATGGTGGCTATGGTAGGTCGTGAAGCTACGATCGGCCATGTTCCCTTCCTCGTCCTTGTAGCGGAGGTGTATCACTTTGGTTTTGAAAGGCTTCCAATCTGCACCATGTCGGTAAAAGAAGCCTGTCGCACGCTCTTCCACTTCCAAGCTAAATAAGTCGATGGCGTCGGCCTTGGCACTGGTGTGCATCCAGCCGTTATACGCATTAAAACCCTGGTAGATAAAGAACTGTCCCCAGGTCACCGCTCCGTAAGCATTTAGGCCTTCCTCGCTGACCATATGCACCTCCGGACGAAAATAAAAGCTCGTGTGGGGATTAATCATCAGCAGCGCATTTCCACTACTCGACTTATCAGGACCGATCGCGAAGCCATTAGATCCCTTCGGCTCCAGCTCAAAGTCCCGCTCCTCATACACCCAGGCCGTATAAAAGCCAGGGTCATAAAACGCTTTTAAAGGATTTACTGGAATGGTTTCGATATCCCCTCCGATGCTGCCCTCACTGAAACTGAGCGCCATCCAAGGCTCAAAACGGGTCAGCAGCATGGGCTCCACTTCCGGATGCGTATGCAGGTAATAGTTGATACCATCCGCCCAAGCGTCCATTAGCTCCCGCAGCCAGCCCGGACTCGCCGCATACTCAGCTCGTAAGACTTCCTCATCGATGTACAGGCGCATGCGTAGGTCAACATACAACTTGCTGATACCCTCCACTTCCGCCATACGGCCTAGGGCATTGATAAAATTCGTTTCTACTCGCTTAAAATCGTCTTCGCACTGGGCATATACCATGCCGAATACTGCGTCAGCATCTGTTTTTCCATACACATGGGGGACGCCATAGTCGTCGCGGTGGATGGTGATGCGTTCCGCAAAGCCCTCCCAACGGGCTTTTTCCTCGGTGCCGCTGGACTGCGCCGGAAGGGCACCACTGAAAAGAAGGTAAATTCCTACGAATAACCCAAACATGGTTCCTGTTCGTATCATGTGTTTGTTTGTTGTGAATATGCGCCGCTGGAAGACCGTCCACCAACCGAATGCATAAAAATGAGCTAAATCTGGGGTAATATAGAATTGCCCAGTGGGAATTCCAAAAGCTACCGCATGGGCGGGTGCTGGACTTTTACGGTCGGTAGCTAGCGCATTTTACAGGCCATTCTGTAGGAAAAAAGCGCTCGAAAGTGTAGTTTGGTTCCTAAATTACCGATTAAACCCTTTTCCTATGGCTTCACAGCACGCCTATGTGCGCTTTTTATCCATCACAGCAGCCCTGGGCGGCTTTTTATTCGGATTTGATACCGCCGTCATCTCCGGTGCCGAACGTGAAATCCAAGGGGTATGGCAACTCGACGACTGGACGCATGGACTCGCCGTAGCCATCGCCCTGTACGGAACCGTGCTCGGAGCGCTCTTTGGCGGCATGCCGGCAGATCTGCTTGGCAGAAAAAAGGCCCTCTTGGCCATCGGCCTACTCTACCTATTTTCAGCCACTGGCTCTACCTTCGCCCCAGAAGTGTATAGCTTTATGTTTTTCCGCTTTCTAGGAGGCTTAGGTGTAGGGGCATCCTCCGTAGTAGCTCCCATGTATATCGCCGAAATTGCTCCCGCCAGGCAGCGGGGGCAACTTGTCGCCCTATATCAGTTTAATATCGTGCTGGGAATTTTAGTAGCCTATTTTTCCAATTACCTCATCGGAACTGCAGCACCTTCCGCCGCCTGGCGCTGGATGCTGGGCGTAGAAATTTTGCCTGCCTTTTTGTACACCCTACTGATGCTGCGCATTCCCGAGAGCCCACGCTGGCTGCTGGCTAAGCGGCAGGATTTCACTCAAGCACGCCTGATCCTCGGTAAAACCGACCCGGAAGGCGTAGACGCGGCACTGACCAAAGCCCAAGAAGAGCTCCTTACCGCTCCTCCTAAAGCGGCCTTTCGAAGTCTTTTCCAACCTGCCTTTCGGCGCTCCACCGTTTTTGCGATGCTGATCGCTTTCTTCAACCAACTTTCAGGCATCAATGCCGTCATTTATTTCGCGCCGCGCATTTTTGAGGCTGCAGGCCTCCCCGCAGAAGACGCACTCTTCTCCACCATCGGAATCGGAGTCGTGAATGTACTAGCTACGCTGGCAGGCTTGTATCTTATCGATCGCCTGGGCAGACGTGTGCTGATGGGAATCGGCTCCGTGGGCTATGTCCTTTCCCTTAGTTTAATGGCTTACAGCTATTTGGGGAGCGGTCTCCCTGAGGGGCTTTTACCCTTTTTTGTCTTTTTCTTTATCGCCTCCCACGCCATCGGGCAGGGGGCCGTTATCTGGGTGTTTATCGGGGAAATGTTTCCGAACGCCCTCCGGGCAAAGGGCCAAGCCTTAGGCTGCGGTATCCACTGGGTGCTGGCGGCCGTCATCACAAATGTCTTCCCCGCCCTGGTGAGCCTCTTCGGGGCGGGCCAACTGTTTCTCTTTTTCGCAGCCATGATGCTGCTTCAAACGCTCTGGGTGTGGAAATTTATGCCCGAAACGAAAGGCAAAAGCCTAGAAGAGGTCCATCGTTCACCTGCTAATTAAAAAAAATGTCTACGAAAATAGTGTGCTACGGAGAAATGCTCTGGGATGATTTCCCGAGCGGCAGGGTTCCAGGTGGAGCCCCCCTAAATATTGCATCTAATTTAGTCCAACTAGGCCTTCAGCCGTTGCTGGTGAGTGCCGTTGGGCAGGATCCCGCGGGAGAGGAGCTACTGGCCCTTTTGCGCCAGCGCCAAATCCCCGAAACCTGGATTCAGCATAATGGCCTGGCCACCTCTCGCGTACAGGTGGACGACAGCCAGCCCGAGGCCGTGCGCTATGAGATTTTATTTCCCGCAGCCTGGGACCGAATCGCCTGGAACGAGGGGCTCCAAAAAGCTGCCGAACAAGCAGAAATCGTGATTTTCGGGAGCCTCAGCTTGCGCCATCCCCAGAGCCTCGCCACACTACATCAGCTCCTAGAGCATACCAAAGCAAAGGTTATCTTTGACCTCAACCTGCGCCCCCCTTTCCTTCATTTTCCTGATGTGGAGGACCTGCTGCACCGTACACATCTGCTAAAAGTGAACGAAGAAGAGCTTCATTTCCTGGCTCGGTACCTATTGGGTAGCACCCAGGAGACGGGCAGTGTAGCCAGACTTTTAGAAGCAGGTCAGACGCTTTGTCAGCACTTCCACCTAGAAGGACTCTGGCTCACCTGCGGAGGAAATGGGGCCTACTGGCTGGCTCCAGACCGTGCGCCGCTGGCGCAAAAGGCCTATCCTGTTTCAGTGAAAGATACCGTGGGTGCAGGGGATGCTTTTCTAAGCGGCATGGTGGCCGGTCTGCTGGCAGGGCAGCCGGAAGCAGAAATTCTCGACTTTGCTGCCCGGCTTGGCGCTTTTGTGGCTAGCCAAAGCGGCGGGGCTCCGCTGCATAATCCCGCCGCCATCGCCGCCCTCAGGCAGGGAGGCCATCGTGGGGATGAGAAGTAGATCTCGCCTAAAATAAAAGAGGAAACCACTGTGATGCTACCTTTATTCGGCGTATTTTGTTTTTTTAAACGTTTAGAAGTGTTTATATGATAGATACAGTAAAAATAGGAATTATCGGTTGCGGCAATTTAGGCAAGGCGATCGCGAGAGGACTCTTGGAACAAAAGGGCTTTCTGCCGGGAAATTTGCAGGTCACGCGCCGGAACACCGAGGCGCTGCAAGACCTGTCGGATATGGGTGTGCGCGTGCACAGCGACAATGTGCAGCTAGCCCAAGAAGTCGATGTGATTCTGTTAGGGGTTAAGCCCTTTAATAGCGATAAAATCATGCGGCAAATCGCGCCAGTTTTAGACCCAGACCGGCAACTCCTCCTGAGCTTAGCCACAGGCATTACCTTAGAAGCGCTGTATGCACATTTACCTGAGCGAATGGCGGTGTATCGGGTGATGCCTAATATCGCGGCCGATATTCAGGAGTCTGTAACCTGCTTTTGTTCGCGCCACCAGGATCCGAAGCAAGATGCCTTAGTGCGTGCTTTGATGAACGGGGTAGGGGAGAGCATCCAAATTGATGAACCGCTCATGGAGGCGGCCACAGTCTTGGGTGCTTGCGGAATCGCCTACGTACTTCGTTTTATGCGGGCCATGATCCAAGGGGGGATACAAATAGGCTTCGATGCCAGGACGGCAGCGAAAATTGTCAACCAAACCGTTAAAGGTGCGGCCGAACTGATGATTCAGCAGGATTTGCACCCCGAGGCAGCCATCGACAAGGTGACCACACCGAAGGGCTGCACCATCGTGGGCTTAAATGAAATGGAGCATCAAGGCTTTAGCTCCGCCCTGGTGCGCGGGGTGCTCGCCTCCTATAAGGACATCGAAAAAAAATAAACGGTCCCGCTTGTTACTTTTTGATAAAGCGAAGAAGGAGCGGAGGGTCCTGAAGACTTGGCTGCAGGTACAGCAGGTAGCTGCCTGCAGCCAAGTTATGGATATCCCAGCGTAATCTTCGCTCTGTGGCGCTTTCCAGCAGAACCTGTGCAGGCGACATGCGCTGGCCATTCATCCCGATGATTTCCCACGCCACCAGTGTATTGAGGTCATAGCCTTCCGATAGTTCTAAAATCAACTGATGCCCAGCAGGATTTGGATATAGGCGTAAGCCTGTCTGAGGAGCTGTCGGCTCTGGTTCGGGCTCCGGGAACGATTCTTCACTGGCTAAAGGCAGCAGCAGCTGCACTACATCCGCATAGATGCGACGTTCTACACGCTGCAGGGTGTACTGGCGGTCTAGCACTGGAAAAGCATGGACAGGAGTCAGGGTGATACGCGCAAAACCCTCATTTTGCTGTTCTATTTTTTCGACAGTAACCTCTAGGTGACCGTAGTGCTTGCCACCCGACGTCAACTGCGGGACTCCGTCGATAAGCTCCCAGACTTCGGGCGCATCTTGATCCGCAGTCCACATTTTAAAGGGATTATATCCCAAAGGAGCGGCACCTGCCTCTTGGCTGATCTTGCGTTCGCCCCGCAGTCCATCTCCTGCCACACCCACATCATAATAGTGAACGCCCCGACTGCTGGGATTTTCGCGAACGAAGCTTCGCTCGAACAGTTCACTGTGCCCACTAAAAACCGCAATCACTCCATGGGCCTCGAAAAGCGGGTGGTACACCTGCATAGGAGTGCCGCCCTGTCCGGAAGAGAGTGCATGGTTCATCGGCAGCCCGTGCTCACCACTGGAAAAGGGCGCATGGTGAAACTGCACGAATAGCAACTGTCCCTCCTTTTCTGCCGCTGCTAGTTGTTCTGCCGCCCACTCCCACTGTGCAGTGCCAGGGTTAAAAGGTTCCAGCCCTTTGCCCCCATGGGCCACAAACTCTTCCTGCGTAAAATTCGCCTGCGTATCTGTACCTGGATTTGTAAAGGCGCGACCTTGTAGGCGGCTTTCTTCCGGATAATTGGTGCGCACGTCTTCCGGTATCCCATTCGAAGAGTCCAGCGTCAGCACGGTAATGGGACCATAGTCGATGCGATAATAGGCGCGAGTTTCGGATTTGTCTTTGGCCTCCGGCAAAGGAAAATAGGCCTCAAATTTCTGTCGGCCCAGCACCGGATTAAAGACCCCTAGTTCATTGAAGCCATAACCATTATTGAGTATTCCACCGAAGTTTTCCCAGTTGCCCATCGCTGGGAATAGGGGCGTCGTAGTGAGCAGCTGGTCGAAGGCACCCGCATTATGGCGGAAAAACTCATCCCAAGCGGGCTGGTAGCCTCCCCCCTGGACCAAGTCACCAGGCATCAGGATAAAGTGCGGCTCCCGGCTGCGCATGATGCGGATATTTTCGCTGTAGCCGACAGTTTCCGTAAGTGGGTAGCGTAAGGTAGGAATATTACCTGGAAGCTGGGCTGTTCCGAAGGTACCTGCCCATTCGGAATTATGTAAGTCGGGACGTTGACTCCCTACCGCTACCGCCCCGACTTCCCATTCCCGGCGAAGGACACGTCCCAGGGGTTCCGTTTCCGCATCTGCTAAGGCCATGAAGGTGATTTTCTTCCAGTTTTCCTTGCTAGGCGGGCTTTGGAAGGAAGCCGAAAAGGAGGCCGCTCCTAAGGATACCTGATAGGTATAGGTTTCGTCGGGTGAAAGCGCGGGGAGCTCTAGGCGGTAGCGGTAATTGCTGTCGCTGAGCAACCAATCCTCTGGGCGCAACCCACCCGGGAGCTGTTGTGATTTTTCAGCAGGCGTATAAGCCAGCTCGGGAACCAAAATGCCCGGAATGCTTTCTTCGAGCAGTAGCTTGCCGCTAGCATCCTCAAGGCGAAGGGTGCTGGAAACGGCAGTTTCGGACCACCAGGTCAGGGTAAAGGAGCCGGATTCCGTGCCATTCAGGTAGGGCAGGACACGAAATGCGCTCGTATGTTGTGCCCGGAGTGCTGCACTTGATCCTAAAAACAGGCTAAAGACAAATAAAAATAGGGGGTGGCGCATGAAAATATGTATTTATTTTGGTTTTTTGGTCCTTACAAAAATAAGTGATTATTTAAAATAAAAAAGCTACCAATACCATTGGTAGCTTTTTTTGCTTTGCGCCTGGGAAGGCGCTTATGAACCATATAAAAACGCTCCATGTCGGAGAATTTTCTTTACAAAAATATAAAAATTTTATTGAACCTCAAGATTTAGGCCCTTAGCCTATCAGAGAGTGTTGTCATTTATTTGAAAAATTATATTAAATGTCCTGTAAAATTATCAATGAATGCGATAGGCTCGTCTGATTCGCTTACTCGTAGACTTTTTCTCCTTTTTTCAACCAGATCCCCCAGCTTTTACTGTAAGTGTGTACTTGCTGGGTAGGCTTTTCTCCTTGTACGAGCTGCTGCTCTTCATTCGCCCAGTGAATGATACCTCCGTATAAATTGTATACCTGCTGAAAACCAGCAGCTTGCAGTTGCTTGCCGATGGTCTGGCTGCGCGCTCCCACCGTGCAATACACCACCACGGGTTTCGATTTGTCTAGGTCTGCTACGCGCTTAAGCGAAAAGTCCTCATAACCCACCCAGCGCGCGTCGGGTAGATGTGAAACCGCATATTCGTGGCGCTCGCGTGTGTCTAAAAGGGTGTAGACCTCTGGTTTTTTGGCTAATGTGTCCACCTGTATCAAGGGAAAATCACTGGCGTAAAGTCCTTTTAAAAGTGTTTTATACGCGAAACTCTGCGCTTGAGAAGTAAATCCTAAAGCCATACAAACAAATAAGAAAAGCGTAAATCGAACGAACCTCATGGAGCTGCTGCCTGAGGGCTTACCCATAAAAATCAGATAGGCGCGCTAAGGCTTTTTTATCATTTACGATAATTTTCTTTCCTTGGAACGTGATCAGTTTATCTTTTTTAAATTCAGATAAGAGCCGAATAACCGTTTCGGTGGCCGTGCCCACTAAGCCGGCGATTTCTTCCCGTGTGAGCACGATGTCGATCTTCTCGCCTTCGCTACCCTCTACGCCATAGGACTCGCTAAGCATCAGTAAGGTAAAGGCGAGACGTTCTCGGATGGACTTTTGGGTCGCATCCGTGAGCTGATTTTCCATTAGGCCCAAATCATTGCAGAGTGCCTTCGTGATTTTTCTATGAAAGCCCGTATCCTCTGCCAGCACTTTTAAAAAGGTGTCTTTAGGTACAAAGCAAATGTTTGCATCCTCCACGATCGTCGCCGAATTCGTGTAGGTCTCTTCCCCTAAAAGACTGGTATAGCCTAAAAAATCACCCTTTTTGGCTAGTCGTGTGATCTGTTCTTTGCCATTCGAGGCCGTTTTAAATACCTTCACCACACCATCACTGATACAAAATACTCCTAAAGGCTTCGTGCCCTCATAATATAAGATCTGCCCCTTTTTATGGGTAATATGATTTTTACTCTCCGAGAGCTGACAGAGCTGCTGTTCCTTTAAATCGGAGAATAGTGAAAATTTTCTGCTCACACAGAGTTCGCAGGGGCTGGATTTGGCTTGTGGCTTCATAATTTTTCAATAATACTGCTGGCAAAATTAAAAGACTAAGTTAAAAAAAATGCTGATATAAATCAGCTTTCTGTAGATGAAAATTGAGGGACATGCTGCATTTGTTTGACCTCCCCGCGTTCTCTGTCAAAGGATAAAAATAAATGCTTATATCCATTCGTAATCCCTAGAAAAGGAGCATGCAACACTGCATTATAGGTACAGAGTTGCTTGAGCGTCGCCTGACTCAGGGTCACCTCCGGGGCCTTGCACTCGATGAGCAGAAAGGGTGCCCCTTCCCGATCACGCACTAAAATATCTGTACGCTTCGCCAATCCGTTAAACTGAAGCCCCTTTTCTACTCCGATTAAGGCCTTCGGATAGGCATGCAGCTGGATGAGGGCTTGAAGCATATGCTGGCGAACCCATTCCTCAGGGGTACAGACCAACCATTTTTTGCGAAGCGCATCCAAAATCAGATACTGTCCCGCTTCTTTGCGATAGGTAATGCCCAGAGCCGGAAAATTTAGCTTCGGAAAAGGATGAAAAGCTGCTTGCATGGCTCAAATATCCTTTCTTTTGGCTCCCGCTACAAGCAGATGCGCATGAATTTAACGAAAAGCCCTTAATTTTCTTCCTCAGCCTGTCACGCTTTTCCCTTTAGAGCGAGGAGATTCATCAGGAAGCAACAAGAATCCTGCGTGAATAGGGAACTTTTTCCCTGTCTTTTCCTATTTTCGTAAAAAAAACTACTATGTACACTGGCTTACAGCACGGACACTCGGGTCTCGCTTACCTCGCGCTTATCGCACTCATCGGGGTTATTTTCTATGCTCTTTATGGAGCCTTAACAGGCAAATCGTTTACCGAAAAAGACCGTAAAATCGCGATGATCGCCTTTATTTTAGCGCACATTCAGCTTCTCATCGGCCTTATTCTCTATTTTGTCAGCCCGAAAGGTTACTCCCTTTTAGCCTCTGGTTCCGCCATGGGAGATGCTGCCGCCCGCTTGACGGCGCTCGAACACCCTGTCATTAACATCATCGCCATCGTGCTGATCTCTGTCGGTTACATTCGTGCGAAAAAACTCTCCGTGGACACGGCACGCTTCCGCTCTATTTATATGTTCTATGCGATCGGACTCGTCCTCATCCTTTCCAGAATTCCCTGGACCAGCTGGTTGGGCTAAGCCTACACCGATACCCCTTTTTAGGCCGAGATTCCCGGAGGAGTCTCGGCATTTTTTTGGCCCAGTGGGCCAAAGAATGCGGCAGCCGATGCCTTATGGTTTCGCCTAAGAAAGTTGTTTAATCCAAATTTTTCACCGTTTAAGGCTGATTTTCTGTACGCTATGTTCGGTTTTGAACGCCAGTAGCATTCTTGGAAAAATTTTCTACTAAAAAAACCTTAGAAACTTTGAACTATCACAAAGTTTCCTGAGTTTTGCATCCGGTATTAAGATTCTGAGGGAATTGGAGACAAGAGAGAAAATCATGAAAGTGGCCACCGAGCAGTTTATGCATTTTGGCATACGGGCGATTACCATGGACGATATCGCGCGGCTATCGGGGGTCTCTAAAAAAACTATTTATCAGGAGTTTGGGGATAAGAACCAACTCGTATACGCTTGTTTCGAGCAGGAGCTCCAGGAGGACACCTGCCTGATGGAAGAAGAGCTTAAAAATCCTACGTTCGATGTCTTACACACTTTAGTTGGGCAGACGCGACATATTCGAAAGCGCTTTAGCACCTTTAACCCGCTGGTGCTGCATGAAATTCAGCGGTATTTCCCTAGCTGCTGGGAGCTATTCGAAAATTTTAAGCAGGAGGTGATTCTTAAGCATATCAAATTCCTGCTGGAGAAAGGAAAGGAGCAGGGCTATTTTCGGCCCGAAATCGACAGTCGCATTTTAGCACACATGCGCTTGGAACAAACCATGGATACCTTTGACCCTATTAAATTTCCTCCTACGCAGTTCGATCAGGTGACCTTACAACTTGAAATCTTCGACCATTTTATACATGGAATCCTCTCTGAAAAGGGGAGGGCGGCCTATCTATCCTTAAAGCAAACCAATTAAATGCTATGAAATCACTACGAAACGGGCTGCTGCTGGCGCTCTTGTTTGTCACCCCGCTTTTTGCGCAGCAGAAGGTGAGCTTGACATTAAAAGATGCAGTGGAATATGCGCTCGAAAATAATGTGGAGGCGAAAAACGCTAAGCTGGAAAATTTAGCAGCCAAGGCGATTATTCGTGAGAATCTCTCCCGGGGTCTACCCCAGGTAAATGCCACCTTTGATTTTACCCACAACCTGGCCATTCCGGTCATCTTCCTTCCCGGAGGGATCGACTTCGGGCTGCCGGGAGATAACGGCGGCGGTAATGGGGGAGGCCAAGATGTACAGGAAGTACGTTTTGGTGTGGATTTTCAGTCTAGTCTTAACCTGAGGGTGGATCAAATGATTTTTGACGGCTCCTACTTTGTGGGGGTAAAAGCGGCGCGTACCCTCAGCCAGCTGACCAAGTTCGATGAGGAGAAGGCACAAAACGATGTCATCGAAAACGTTAAGAAAGCTTATTTCACCGTCATGGTGAACGAGGAGAGAAGAAAGCTATTAGAAGCGAACTTAGGTCGACTCGATGCGCTACTCAAGGAGACAGAAGCCCTTTTTGAGGCAGGGTTCGCAGAAAAATTAGAGGTCTCCCGGGTGAAGGTGCAGCGGAACAATTTAAAAGCAGACCTGGACCGCATCGTGTCTGCTTCGCGGATCTCCAAGCAGCTGTTAAAACTACAATTGGGGCTTCCCCAAAACCTGGATCTGGACCTGTTAGAGACGCTAGAGGAACTGAATCGGCCTGAAGAGCTAGCAGAGCTCTTGGGAAATAACGGTTACCGCCGTGTGGAAATAGATCAGTTGGAGAAAAATCTCGAGCTGGCTGAGCTGGAAAGGAAAAACAACATGGTGCAGTATATCCCTACCTTGAATGGCTTTTTGACGTACCAGAGGGCTGGGGCATCCTTGGACTTTACGAATTTGTATCGTAACGACTGGTTTACGGGTGCTTTCGTCGGTGTGACGATGAACATTCCCATCTTCGATGGCTTTCAGAAGCGCAGCCGTATTCAGCAAAACCGCGTCCAAATCAAACAGCTAGAAAATCAGCGGTATTTCTTGAACGAAAACATCGCGCTGGAGCAGCTGCAGGCGAAGGAAGAGCTTCGCGCCACGCTCGAGATTTTAGAGGTGCAGCGCGAGAATAAGGCCCTGGCCATGGAGGTTTTCGAAATGACGAAAACCAAATACACCGAAGGTGTGGGCGCTAACTTGGAGGTCGTAGAGGCTGATGCCGCCTTAAAAGAAGCGGAAGCCAATTATTACGCAGCACTTTACGATGCCTTGGTGGCGAAAGTAGATTTAGAAAAAGCATTGGGAATTTTATAAGCAATAGGCATTTAATCAAACGATCATATGAAACGTTTTTCACGCATGGGCAGCTTGGTGCTGCTGGCTGTCATCGGATACAGCTGTGGCTCTGAGGATGAGCTAAGCCAAAAAAAAGCGGCCTTGGAGTCCTTAAAAAAGGAATATGCCGCGCTGGCTACAGAAATTGAGTCGCTCGAAAAAGAGGTGGCGACCTTAGACCCGGAGTTTGGGAAGGAAAACCGCAAGACTGTTCTAATCACGACCAAAGAGGTAGAAAAAGGACTGTTCGAGCATTATGTAGAAGTATCGGGTGCGGTGCTTTCGAAAAAGAATGTCAATATTTCCGGAGAGGTATCGGGTCGCGTGCAAGAAATTGTGGCCGTAGAAGGCATGCAAGTGAAAAAAGGCGCCGTCTTAGCCCGCATAGATGCCGAGTCGGTGCAGCGGAATATGGAAGAGCTGGAAACCCAGCTGGACCTGGCCCGCACTGTATTTGAAAAGCAAGAGCGCCTGTGGAAGCAGGAGATCGGTACTGAAATCCAATACTTGGAGGCGAAAAATCGCAAGGAGCAGCTGGAAAAAAATCTAGCCTCTCTACAGACCCAGATGGACCGTACCACCATCCGTGCGCCCTTTAACGGAACGGTAGAAATGGTGAATGTACGCCTCGGAGAGCTCGTGCAGCCGGGCACGCCCATGTTCCAGTTTATTGGCGATAGCGACTTGTTCATCGAAGCTGATCTGAGCGAACGCTACATCGGTTCAGTTAACAGAAACGATGAGGTGGAAGTGCGCTTCCCCTCTCTTGGGGTGTCTGAGACCACAAAGGTGACCGCCGTAGGTGCTGTGATCAATTCGAATAACAGAACCTTTAAGGTGGAAGCGCGCCTACCTAATTTGCCGAAGGCCAAGCCTAACATGATCGCTGTGCTTCGTGTGCGCGATTACCAGGCAGAAGAGGCTGTCATCATACCCAATTACCTGATTTTACAGGATAATAAAGGGGACTATGTTTATGTGGTAGAGTCAGGCCAAAGTAAAAAGCGCTACATCAAGCGCGGCATGGTGTACCAGGAGCGCACCGAAATCCTCGAAGGCCTGCAAGGTGGCGAAACGCTCGTCGATAAGGGCTTTCGTGACGTAGGGGATAATTTTAATGTAAGCATCGCATCGTAAGCCAATCGAAAACGCGAGATGGAAGATAATAAGCAGAAAAAAGAGGTAATTCGGGAGTTTGGCCTGAGTTCCCTCTCGATCGATAACCAAACCTCGGTGGTGATCCTAGCCGTCATCATCACGGCACTCGGGATTTTAGCCTACATGACCATGCCGAAAGAGAGCTTCCCCGAGATCGTCATCCCGACGGTCTATGTGGGGACGGCCTATCCGGGAAACTCTCCCGTGGACATGGAAAACCTGATCACACGCCCGATCGAAAAAGAGTTGAAGTCCATTAATAATGTGAAGGACATCAAGTCCACCTCTGTACAGGATTTCTCCTCCATCGTGGTGGAATTTAACCCAGGCGTAGAAATTTCCCGTGCCATACAGGATGTAAAAGATGCCGTGGACAAGTCGAAAAGCGAATTGCCTAGCGACTTGGATCAGGATCCGGATGTGATCGAGGTGAATACCTCGGATTTTCCGATTATGAATGTCAACCTCTCCGGGGATTTTTCCCCAGAGGAGCTAAAAAAATTCGGTGAATACCTCGAAGATGAAATCGAGAAACTAGCTGAAGTCAGCAAGGCCGAACTGCGCGGCACCATCGAGCGTGAAATCCGCGTGGATGCGGATATCTATAAGATGGAAGCCCTCGGTGTGTCCTTTTCAGACATTTCGGATGCCATTTCACAAGAAAACGTCACCATCTCCGGGGGTAACGTACTGGCAGGAGACTTCCGCCGCTCCCTTCGCATCACAGGGGAATTTAAGCATCCCGACGAGCTAAATGATATTATCGTAAAGACTGAAAATAACAAAATCGTCTACCTAAAAGACGTGGCCGAAGTGCGGGATACCTATAAGGAGCGCGCTTCCTACGCACGAAGTAATACGCTTCCCGTCGTTACGGTTAACGTGGTCAAGCGTAGTGGGGAAAACCTTCTCGATGCTTCCGATAAAATCAAAGATCTGATCGAGCGCGCCCAGCGTGACCGCTTCCCGGAAAATCTTGAAATCAGCATTACGAATGATCAGTCTAAACAGACTCGCTCCCAGGTAAAAGACTTGGAAAATAGCATCATCTTCGGGATCATCCTCGTGGTGCTGGTGCTGATGTTCTTCTTAGGCTTCCGCAATGCTCTCTTCGTGGGGGTGGCCATTCCGCTTTCTATGTTCATTTCCTTCCTGATCCTAAATTCCTTTGGGGTAACGCTGAATTTGATGGTGCTCTTCTCGCTCATTTTAGCGCTAGGGATGCTCGTGGATAATGGGATCGTAGTGGTAGAAAACATTTACCGCCTCATGCAGGAGGGGAAAAGCCCTATCCGTGCCGCAAAAGAGGGAGTGGGAGAAGTTGCCTGGCCGATCATTACCTCCACCGCCACCACGCTCGCGGCTTTCCTACCGCTAGCCTTTTGGGACGATATTATCGGAGAGTTTATGAAGTACTTACCGATCACTCTGATCATTGTACTTTCTTCCTCGCTTTTTGTGGCACTTGTCGTAAATCCCGTGCTCACCTCCCTATTCATGAAGGTGCAAGATGTGGAAGCCAAAAAATCCAAACAGCGCCCGCTCATCGTGGCGGGAACCCTAGCCGTCATCTCCATTATTGCCTATATCGCGGGATGGAATGCTATGGGCAGCATCACGGCAGTAGCTTCCATTTTGACCGTCTTTAATGTGTTCTTCCTGCGCGGTGCCATCCGCTGGTTCCAAAATGTCTTTTTGGTCTACCTGGAAAATATCTACGAGCGTACCTTGATTTTTGCCCTTAGGGGCAAAAACCCCTACCTCTTTTTCTTCGGGATGATCCTACTCCTCTTCCTTTCACTGGCACTGCTGGGCATCCGCTCTCCGAAAGTGCTTTTCTTTCCAGACAATCAGCCCGCCTTGGTGAATGTGTTTATCGAGAAGCCCATCGGAACGGATACCGAAGCCACAAATGCGTTTATGCTCAGTATGGAACAGGAGCTCTTCGATGTGCTCAAGCCGTACGATGAAATTATCGAGTCCATCATCACGCAAGTGGGTGAGGGTACCGGTGACCAGTCAGAAGGGCCTAGTAATGCCGCTACTCCGCATAAGGCGAAAGTGACGATTTCTTTCGTGGAATACCAGTTTCGGCAGGGCCTGAATACGAACCGCGCCATGGAGGACATCCGACGTCTGGTAGAAAAATATCCAGGGATCCTAGCCACAGTGGATAAGCAGCGGAATGGGCCGCCTGTCGGCAAAGCCATTAACCTGGAAGCGAGTGGTGAAGATTTCGAGGAACTTATCCTCTTTACGCAGGGCTTGCGGGAATACCTCTCCAGTGCAAACATCCCCGGCGTAGAGGAGCTTAAAAGTGACCTAGAACTCGGTAGCCCCGAAGTGGTCTTGACCATCGACCGCGATAAAGCACGTCGCTTCGGCCTTTCCACCGTGACGATCGCGAATGAGCTGCGAACGGCACTCTTCGGCCAAGAAGTAAGTAAGTACAAGGAAGGGGAGGACGATTTCCCGATCCAGCTTCGCCTCATGGATGAGTACCGCTACGACCTGACCGCACTCTTGAATAAGAAAATTAATTTCCGCGATAAGCTGGGCAACCAAAAAGTGATTCCTATCTCCGCGGTCGCGGACCTCAGTTATGGCTCTACCTATGGTTCGGTGAAGCGAAAGGACCTGAACAAGGTGATTTCCATCTTCTCGAACGTGACGGATGGCTATAATCCTACGGAGATAAATGAACAGCTGAAGGCGATGGTCGCCAACTATGACATCCCAGAAGGTATTTCGGTGCGTTTTACCGGTGAGCAGGAAGAGCAAGCGAAGTCCTCCGCCTTCCTACTCCGTGCATTGGCCATCGCGATTTCAGTCATCTTCTTTATCATCGTGGCACAGTTTAACTCGGTGACCACACCGTTTATTATCCTGGCCTCCGTGGTGCTCAGTACGATCGGGGTGTTCCTTGGATTGGTAGCCTTCAATATGGATTTCGTGGTGATCATGACCGGTATCGGCATCATTTCCCTGGCAGGGGTGGTGGTAAATAATGCGATCGTGCTGATCGATTACACGAACTTGGTGCGCACACGCAAAAGGGAAGAGCTCGGACTCCAAGAAGATGAATACCTCAGCTATGAGGATCTGCTTGCCAGCATCGTGCAAGGAGGTAAAACCCGTTTACGCCCCGTTCTTTTGACTGCCATCACTACCGTGCTGGGCTTGATCCCACTTGCGATCGGGATGAACATAAATTTCGCCACTTTGCTGACGGAATTTGACGCCCAGTTTTATGTGGGAGGAGATAATGCAGATTTCTGGGGCCCAATGGCTTGGACCGTCATTTTTGGCTTAACCTTTGCTACATTTCTTACGTTAGTCATTGTACCAGTCATGTACTTGCTTGCAGATAAAGCAAATATCTTACTGAGAAGATTGAAATAGATAAATAAAGGTTGGTGGTTTTTAACACTGAAAATCCCTCTGGGCCATGCCTAGGGGGTTTTTTTATGCCTACAAAATCGGTAAACTACTTAGAGAATACCGTGGCTTTCGTATTTTTAGCCTAAATTTGTTGGCATGGAGAAGTTAGTAAAACCCGTTTTCCCCCTGAAATGGTTTGTGCTGTACACCCGCTCGCGCTTTGAGAAAAAAGTGGCAGAGCGCTTAGCGCAAAAAGGAATCGAAACCTTCGTGCCGAGTCGGGTGGAAGTACGCAAATGGAGCGATCGCCTGAAAAAAGTAGAACGCGTCCTTTTTAATGGCTATGTCTTCGTACGCACCCGGGAAAATGAGTTGTTTGACTGCCTTCAGGATCAAGGAGCGGTCTTCTTTTTAAAATTAGAAGGCAGGTATGCTGTCGTGCGCGACAAGGAAATCGAGGCCATTAAACGCCTCCTGGCCACCGGTGTCGCCGTGGAGGTAACGCAGCAGGAATTCTCTCCTGGCATGCAGGTGGAAATCATCGGTGGACAGCTAGAAGGCTTTACCGGAGAGTGCGTGGAACTCGCGAATGGTGAACACCTCATCCTCCGCATCGAAGCCATTCAGCAACAGCTTCTGGTTACCATCGATAAGAAATATTTGAAAAAAATAGAAGCCTGAGCAGAAGGGGATTGGGCAGCGCCCCTATTCCCCTAATATCCCTTTTAAACCAGCATCGATGCCGCCCAGTTTTTCCTTGCAGGCGGCGATCAGCTCGGTAGCCTCTTTCACCTCCTCTGTTAATTTTTCCATGCTGAGCTGCCCGCTCTCTATGTTCTTGACGATGGCCTCTATGCGTAATAGGGCCTGATCATACGAAAAAGACGGCTTGTCCGCAGCCGTATCCTTATTTAACTCACTCATTGTTTTTGCTTAATTGTTGCACACTTGTAACCACGGCTGTCGCCGCAAATTGCCGGCTGTAGACCTGCAGCTGGTCGCCTGGAAAGGGCTGCTGGTTCACCCAGGGCTGCCCATTCAGGTCAGTACGTGTATAGCCGCGCTCTAAAAGACGTAAGGGGTCCAGCCGGACCAAATCTTTTTCCCAGGCCGTTAAGCGCTGTTCTTGCTGCCGCAGCCAGTGGTTTTTAGCCCGGACCAGTCCCTGTTGCAGTTGTTCCAGTCGATTTTCCTCCTGCAAAAGGCGCCGCTCAGCTAGCCGACCCAGCTGCATCCCACGTTTTTCGAGTTTCAGCCCTTCGGCATGCAGGCGCTGGCGTGTAGCCTCCTGCAAGCGGGCCTGTAAGCGCTCCCCACGCACTTTTTCACGCTCCACCCGTAGCTGACTCGCCCTGTACATGGCGATCCGGGCTTGCTCCAAGCGCTCATCGAACTGCTTAAAGCCTTCGAGCAAGAAGGCCGCTACCGCCGTAGGCGTTTTTAGGCGGGTATGGGCCACGAGATCGGCGATTGTTTCGTCTCGCTCATGGCCGATCCCCGTGACGATCGGGACGGGGGCTTGCGCCAAAGCCCTTACCAAGGTCTCATCGTCGAAGCAGTCCAGGTCCGTTTGCGCCCCGCCGCCCCGAATGAGGACGATCAAGTCAGGCTGCTCCGCAATGGCCAGCTGTAAGGCCTGCACGATGCTGCCCGGCGCTTGCTCTCCCTGCATAAGGGCTTCAAAAAAGAGCAGCTCCAAATGAAAATGCTCGCCCTGCTCTCTGAGATGGGTCATGAAATCCCCATAGCCGGCCGCCTGCGCTGAGCTTATGACCGCGACCCGCTGGGGCACAAGCGGCAAGCGCCAGCGCTTATTGAGCAGCAGAAGCCCTTCCTGCTCCAGCTTTCGAAGCAGCGCTTGCCGGCGTTTCGCCCGATTGCCAAGGGTGAAATTTACGTCGATGCCCTTAATGACCAGCGCAAGGCCGAAAACCTCATGGTACTGCACCGAAACCAAGCAGAGAATCTCCATGCCGGGCTTCAAAGGCCCCCCGGTATGTGCGATAAAATCACTCTCGATCTGGCTGAAGGTATAGGACCAGCAGTTGGCCCGCAGCTTCGCCACGATCTTTTGGCCCTCTTTCTCCACCAGGTCGAAGTAGGCATGCCCCACACGGGCGCGCTTCAGCTCCGCAATCTCCGCCTTCACCCAGAGGTTTGGTGGGAGCTGCTCTTCTAAGGTGCTTTTGATCAGGGCGGAAAGTTCGGAAAGGCTTAGCTGCTGCATGCGGTCATCGTTTCTTTAAAGCGGTGCGAATGGCTTCCTTTAATCCCTCACTGGCTTCCATTAAGGGCAGGCGAACATCTGGACCACAGATGCCCATCAAGCTCAGCAGGGCCTTCAGACCGACTGGATTGCTCTCCTGGTACATGAGCGGGTTCAGCTCCAACAGGGAAAACAGGGCCTTTTGCGCTAGCGCCTCCTCCTCATGGCAGAGGGAATAGAAGGCCTCTGGGAGGGCGTTCGCCAAAACAGAAATGACGCCATCTCCTCCGAGAGCACGCAGCGGAAGTGTGAGCATATCATCCCCAGAGATCAAAAGAAAATCTTTAGGGCGGCCCGCAGCGATGCGCATGCACTGCTCTAAATTTCCTGAAGCCTCCTTCATCCCGATAATATTCGGGTGCTGCGCTAAGGTCAGCGTGGTGGCAGCTTCCATGTTAGACATGGTCCGACCTGGAACATTGTAGAGGATAATCGGTACCGGACAAGCGTCCGCCAGTTGCTGATAATGCGCGATGATGCCCGCCTGACTGGGTTTATTGTAGTAAGGGCTGACGGAGAGCACTGCATCCACCCCTGTAAAATCTGTCTCTTTTATTTCGTGTAAGAGGGCCGCGGTATGATTGCCTCCCAGGCCATAAACGATCGGCTTTCTGCCTGCGTTTGCAGCGATCGCATGACGTAGTACCCGTTTCTTTTCCTGCTTGCTGAGGGTAGCGGTTTCGCCTGTGGTGCCCAGGACAACAAGATAATCGGCCTTACCGGCCAGGACATGCTCGATGACAGCCGTGAGCCCATCATAATCCACACGATGTTCCGTGTCGAAAGGAGTAACTAAGGCGACTCCTGTGCCTTTTAGTGCTAACATGCGTTTGCGATTAATTGATAATACTGAAATAAAGCCTCATAGGGCCGTAGTTTTCCCTCTCCTTCCTGACACATCAGGTCGAGGTGGGGCTCTAAATCGCGTCGATGGAGGCCCATGCGGAAGCAAGTGCGCTTACTATACAGTAAAAGTAAGGAGAATTCTTTAGCTTCGGGCTCCGCCCAAATCAGAAGATCCATTTCTGCATCGATGAAGGCCTGAATTTTAGGCTCTGGTAGCGCCATCCAGTCGAAATCCTGCTCGTTATAGCCTTCTAAGTCAGTGGTTTGCTCTTGCCAGTAGAGCACATGGTACTCCTCGGCCTCCGGGATATAGGTTTTAGCAAATGCCCGACACGCTAAAGCGCTTTCCTTACTGCCTGCTAAGATACCTACCCTTCGCGGACGTACAGGGAAAGGAAAGGTTTTCCCGGCTGACGCTCGCGCCGCCTTTTGTAGCTGCCTTTTCAAGAACCATTTTTTCAACCATTCCATCCTGCTATGCGTTTTCTTTCTCGATAAGGGCTAAAAACGCTGCTTCTGTGAGGAGCTTTACTCCTAACTTTTCTGCTTTTTCACGTTTGCTTGGCCCCATATCCTCCCCCGCGATAATAAAATCAAGGGACTTGGAAACCGTTTTGACATAGCTGCCGCCATGCGCTTCCACCACGCGGACGATTTCCTCTCGGCTGAAGTGGTCTAATTTGCCGGAAGCTAAAATTTTCATTCCTTTCAGCGCTGATCCGGGGGCCTCTTGCCCTGCTTTTGGCCGGTAGGCCATCGCCAGCCCCGCCTGCTCCAGCTCCCGGAGGACGCGCACCTGCTCAGTATCCTGGAAGTAGGCCCGAACGCTGCTGGCCACTGTCTCTCCGATGCCATTCACTGCCGCCAGCGCCTCAAGGTCCGCCTGCATCAGGGCTTCTAAGCTGCCGAAATGCTCGGCCAAAAGCTGCGCGGTATTTTCTCCCACATGCCGAATTCCGATCGCGAAAAGGACCTTCTCAAAAGGCATTTGGCGCGATGCTTCGATTCCTTTTACCATGTTAGCCAGTACCCCGGACTGAAAACTGGAGCCCTTAAACCGGGCCACCTGTTTCTCCACGGCTGCGGGGAGCTCCTGATCGAGTGCCCGCAGGACCTGGTGGGTGGTGCTGGCCTGGCGGCAAAGTTTTCGCAAGGTGTCCAGATCGCTGAACCGATGTAGGACGCTGTAAAGGAGTGGGGCCAGGGGGAGGAAATCGGCCACGGCAGGGTAGCTATGCGCCTGGTAGGCTTCCCGAAAGCGGGTGAGCATCCCCAGATTTACGGCCGTCTTTTTGGCTTTTTCACGAATAAAGGCTTCGGCTTCCCGGAAAATCCCTGCACTGTCGGTGTCGGGATGCTCCGCACTAAATTGCTGCCACTGACTGAGAGAAAGGCCCTCTGTGATGCCGTACAGCCCTTTCGCCAGCTGAATGTAGAGGGAGCCATCTTCGGCTTTTGTGTATTGATCCTGCGACATTTCCAAGCCGAGCAGGGCTTCCTGCTGCTCGGGAAGACGGTAAAAATCTGCAAAAGTCTTTAAGAAGCCCTGATCGATGAGCGTCCGCAGTCGCTCGGTTCCCAAAGAATCGATATTCAAGGCGCGCTTGGAGATAAAATGTTCCATGCGGCCTAAAATTTGCGGCGGACAGCCGCTGCTATTTGGGCAGAAATGCTTGGCCTCGCCCTCTTGTCGCTCCAGGGCGCTGCCGCATTCGGGGCAGTGCGCGATGTAGCGGACGGGCTTGGCCCCTGGCTCGCGAAGGGCTTCCACCACGCCCGTAACTTTGGGGATGATTTCGCCCCCTTTTTCCACTTGCACGGTGTCCCCCTCATGGAGGCCAAGCCGCTGAATTTCATTTGCATTATGTAGGGAGGCGCGCTTCACCACTGTTCCCGCCAGTGCCACAGCCTGCAGCTGCGCTACGGGGGTGATGGCGCCGGTGCGGCCCACTTGGTACTGGATACCGAGCAGGCGGGTAGGCATGCTCTCGGCGGCATATTTATAGGCGATGGCCCAGCGTGGGATTTTGGCTGTAAAGCCCAGCTCCTCCCGCTGATTAAAATCATTTAGCTTGAGCACCACTCCATCCGTATCGACAGGTAAGCTATGGCGCTTTTCTTCCCAGTCTTTGATGTAGGCGAAGACCTCCTGGATATCGGCACACAACTTATAGGTAGGGGAAACATGGAAGCCCCAGGCCTCTAGCTGTGCCGTGGCCTCCTCATGCGTATCCAAGCCGAGGTTTTCCCCCAGCAGCTGGTAGCAGTAGCAGTCTAGGCGGCGCTTAGCGACGATGCTGCTGTCCTGCATCTTAAGCGTCCCAGAGGCTGCATTGCGGGGATTGGCCAGCAGCTGCTCGCCGGCCTTTTGACGCTCGGCATTGATCCGATCAAATTCCTTTCGGGGTAAAAACACCTCTCCGCGCACTTCGAAGCGTTCCGGTAAGTTCGGATGCGCGATATGAAGCGGGATGCTGCGAATCGTTTTCACATTTTCTGTCACGACATCTCCCTGCGTACCGTCCCCACGGGTAACGGCCCGAACCAGGCGCCCCTGCTCGTAGATGAGCGAGATGGCCACTCCGTCGAACTTAAGCTCGCAGCAGTAGGCATAGTCGCGATGCCCGAGCCCTTTGGCCACCCGGCCGTCGAAGTCCTGCAACTCACCAGGACTGTAGGTATTGCCCAGAGAAAGCATGCGGTACTGATGGGTCGCTTGCTTAAAGTTCTTGGTAATCGTCCCTCCCACACGCTGCGTGGGGCTATTCGGGTCTGCCAGCTCTGGAAAAGCCTCCTCCAGCTCCTGCAGGCGCTTGAGCAGCAGGTCGAACTCCTGATCGGAGACCGGGGACTCGCTGTTTTGATAGTAGCGCTGGTTGAGCTCCTCGATTTTTTCGGTGAGTGCTTGAATCTTTTCGCGTGCTGCTGCTGCCTCCATAAAATAAAATTCGAACCGTTAGGGGGTCAAAAATACAAGTTTAGCGCTGTTTCCCCAAACACAATCTGTCATCTGAGGGGATTGCATTGGGGGAAAAAGGGATATGTTGTTATATTTGCCGACTAGCTGATGAAGATGGAGAAAAACGTAGGTACAGAAGAGCGGATTTTAGAGGTCGCGTATGCGCATTTTCTGTCACGGGGGTATAAAAACACCACCATGGACGACATTGCGCAGGCACTAGGCATGAGTAAAAAGACGCTTTACAAGCATTTCTCAGGCAAGTTAGAACTGCTGTCCGCAGCTTTTGAGCGGCTAAAAACGCGTCTCTCCTTAAAGGTGGAGGCCTTACTCGAAACGGAAGAGATGCGCTTTACGGGTAAGTTGAAAGCCATGCTGCGCGTGATCGCGGCAGATTTAGCGCCGATAAATCCGGAGCTGCTGGCTGACTTGCGTGAGCATGCACCGGAAGTTTGGGCAGCTCTACAGGATTATGTGCGGCAGTCGGGGTACCTGCGCTTCAGCCGTCTCATCGAAGAGGGCATCCGACAGGGGAGGGTGAAGGAAGACATCAACCAGAGCCTGGTGGTGCTGCTCTATGCTTCGGCCATTCAGAACCTAATAGACCCCAAGTTTCTCTCTCAATTTCCGCGCGAGATGCGGGAGGACCTTGCCATCAGCACGGCCGAGATTTACGATCAGGCCATTTCTATTATTTATCAGGGCATCCTTACAGAAGAAGGACGTCAGGAGCTTCGTGATTAAGCGCCCTTTGGCCCGCGGGCCAAAACCAGGGGCACAGCATACCTTTAGACCTTTTCCACATCATGTCAGAAAAAACATTCAAGCGCTATACGATTACTTCCGCGCTGCCTTATGCGAACGGGCCCTTACATATCGGTCACCTGGCGGGCTGTTACGTGCCTGCCGACACCTATGCGCGCTATCTGCGGCTGCGGGGGCGAGATGTGGCCTTCGTCTGTGGCTCGGATGAGCATGGCGTGGCCATTACGATTAAGGCGCGGAAGGAGGGCATTACGCCGCAGGAGGTGGTGGACCGCTACCATGCGCTGATGCAGGAGAGTTTTCGCGAATTTGGGATTAGCTTCGACCATTACAGCCGCACGTCTGCAGCCATTCATCATGAGACGGCAAGTGACTTTTTTCGGGATCTGTACGAAAAGAATGCCTTTATCGAGCGCAGCACCGAGCAGTATTTCGATCCGGAGGTGGGGCAGTTTTTAGCCGATCGCTATATCGAGGGGACTTGTCCGAAGTGCGGCTACGCCCATGCCTACGGCGATCAATGCGAGAAATGCGGCTCCTCCCTCAGCCCGGAGGAGTTGATCGAGCCCCGGTCTAAGTTGAGCGGATCCACGCCGGTGCTGAAGGAGACCAAGCATTGGTTTTTAGATTTAGCGAACTACACGGAGTTTTTAAAGGAATATATTTTGGGCAGCCATGCCCAAGACTGGAAAAATAATGTGCTCGGGCAGTGCCGCTCCTGGTTAGAGGCGGGCGATGGCCTACAGGCGCGCTCCATGACGCGAGATATGGACTGGGGGATTCCGGTGCCCGTTCCCGGGGCTGAGGGCAAGGTGCTCTATGTGTGGTTCGATGCGCCGATCGGCTATATTTCGGCCACGAAGGAGTGGGCAGCCCTGTCGGGCAAAGACTGGCAGCCGTACTGGAAGGAGGAGGATACGAAGCTGGTGCATTTTATCGGCAAGGACAATATCGTGTTTCACTGCATTATTTTTCCGGCGATTTTAAAGACGCATGGGGAGTATATCTTACCCGATAATGTGCCGGCAAATGAGTTTTTAAATTTAGAGGGGGAGAAGATATCTACTTCCCGCAACTGGGCCGTATGGCTGCATGAGTATTTGGCAGATTTTCCGGGCAAGCAGGACGTGCTGCGCTATGTCTTGACGGCAAATGCGCCGGAGACGAAGGATAATGATTTTACGTGGAAGGATTTTCAGACGCGGAATAATGCGGAGCTGGTGGCGATTTTCGGTAATTTCGTGAACCGGGCGCTGGTGCTGACGGAAAAGTATTTCGAGGGGCGCGTGCCGGAGGCGGGAACTTTCGGCCCTATGGAGGAGGAGCTCCTGACGCAGATGGCGGGTTTCCCCGATAAAATCGCGGCCTCCATCGAGCGTTTTCGTTTTCGGGAGGCGCTGAGCTATGTGATGGATTTTGCCCGTATGGGCAATAAGTATCTGGCAGAGACGGAGCCTTGGAAGGCCATAAAAACCGATCCTGCTCGGACGGCGACGATTTTACATGTGGCGCTGCAAGTGGTGGCTGGATTAAGCGTGGTGGCCAAGCCCTTTTTGCCCTTTACCGCGGCGCGTCTGGAGGAAGCCCTCGGGCTGCAGGCGTCAGGCTGGGAGTCTGCCGGCTCGGGCCACTTGCTGGCGGCGGGAAGCACAGTGCGGCAGCCAGGCTTGTTGTTTGAAAAAATAGAGGATAAGGTGGTAGAGGCGCAGGTGCAGCGCTTGCTGGATGCGAAAAAGGCCAATGCGCTTCAGGAGCAACCCGCCGTTCCAATGAAGGAGATCACGAGTTTCGAGGCTTTTTCGCAGATGGACCTGCGTGTGGTGACGGTGGTAAGTGCCGAAAAAATGCCCAAGTCGAAGAAATTACTCAAGCTACAGGTAGATACAGGTCTTGGAGAACGCACCGTCCTAAGTGGTGTGGCCGAGCATTTTAGTGCCGAGGAGCTGGTGGGACGTCAGGTGGTGATGCTGCTCAATCTGGCGCCGCGTAAGATGATGGGCATCGATTCGGAGGGAATGATCCTGATGGCGGAGGACAAGGATGGTGCGCTGCGGCTTTTGCAACCGCATGAGGCTGTGGCTCCGGGGTCGGTGATTTCGTAGCAAGCGGCTGGCACTCAGGGCCGAGTAGATAGGGAGGAACATTCTGCTTTCGCGCACGTTAAATGGAGGAACTTTAACACGTACAAACATGGAAGAAATAGAAGTAGTTTACACCGCGACAGCCCGGAATACGGGCGGCCGTAAAGGGCATGTCAAAACCGATGATGGTCAGTTGGATTTCGCTGTGGCGATGCCAAAGGAAATCGGAGGAGCTGGCGGGCAGACGAATCCGGAGCAGCTTTTTGCCGCTGGTTATGCGGCCTGTTTTGGGGGTGCTTTAGGCGCTGTGGCGAAGGGTGTTTCCTTATCCGATGCTGAGGTGGCCGTGAAGGCCCACTTAGGTAAAACAGCCGGTGGAGGTTTCGGCTTGGCGGTAGACATCGAGGTAAAAATTCCTCAGGCGGGTTCGCTAGAAGAGGCGCAGAAGCTGGTAGATGCTGCCCATGAGGTATGTCCTTATTCGAAGGCCACACGCGGAAATATCGCTGTAAACGTGAAGGCGATCGCTTGATTGACCCGTTTAAGTATAAAAAGCAAAAGCCCCTAGTCCTTGCTAGGGGCTTTTGCCGTTTGTAGCCCTGCTGTTGATGAAATGATCGTTTGCCTTCGTTTTGATGATCGTTTGCTTTCGTTTGCTTTCTTTTTAGGCAAAAATGCTTTCGTTTGCTTTCTTTTTGAAGATCCAAACTATAGTGTATAAGCCAATCTAAATCCTGCCATAATTGCTCGCAAGTTTACCTGGTCGGGGACTACGTGCGTTGTTGATCCTCCCGGGACAACTCTTTTGTACATGATGTAGTCAAAATCTGCAAAGCGATATGAAAAGGTAATTCCTAAATCAAAACTCTTTGATACCGAAATATTTGTCAATAGACCGCTCTCAAGGTATAGACTGTTTGATCTTTGTCTATCTCTATAATGAATAAAAGTTATTCCTTCCCATTCAACGCTCTCTAAATTGTAAAATGGAAATATTAATTGAGAAAATCTTATTTTTTGAAATGGGCGAAATTCAACTGATTTATCAGGTAAAATAAACCTGTAAGCTATTAAATAAGTTAAGTTTTTTACCTTATAATTTTCATGAAAATTAACTTCTTTAATGTAATAGATATCAATTTAAAAACCAAATTTTACTCTCAGGTTTCTTGGTTCTTGTTTTTATCTAACCTTCTTCCTCTCGGGAAGCAAGCTCTCTTCGCGTCTTTCTCTTCTCGAATTCCTACTTGGCACCTTGTACATGGCATTTGGTGCGTTACAGTGAATGGTTGATAAAGTGTATCCGTTCGACGAAACACCGATAAAAGTCCAACATTGAAGACATAAAAACAATATCCACAAGGGGTATAGGTGGCTCTACCATGCACCAGTGGATCGGATGGTTTTGTTTGACTACCGGAAAGGCAACGATCGGTTTGGTTCCAGCGAAATGGTACCCCGTTTTACGGTTTATGAAGTAAATACTAACAAAGAACCCACTAGTAATTAAGCAGAAATCCTATTTTCCTTCAATTCTAGATATACCACCTAAACACATTGTAAGAGTCCTGCTTAAGTTGAAATCCAAGTCCAAAGAGTGTAAATATTGAATTTAGTAGAAGTTAGTGAAACTAAATTTAAAGATTGTTTAAAATGTTAAATGAAAATAAAAACTTAAATTAATATTATATTAATTTACAGTAAGAAATCCAGTGGGGTTGGTTTTTAGTCCTATAAAAATTTACATTTTATTTAGGGATAATTTCGATAAAAGAACCATTGGAAAATCCAGTATAAACGCCATTTGGTATATTAACCTTAATATCTGATTTATAAATCATAAAAACGGGGTATTGAAAATATAAAATTTCGTTTATCATAAAGTCTACGTTGATCTTATCATTTGACTTAATAATAAATATATAATCTGATATTTCACTAGATTGATTTTTAGTTAGAAACTCCTTGAGTTCATAATAACATGTAGAGCATCCCATTTCAAGTATATGTACTGAAATAGGATCTTCATATTTGTAGGAATAAAAACTGAAATTGGTATTTATTGAAATTAATTTACCTTTACTAATCTCAATATTCCGACGCGAATTGGTGTCACAAGAAATTAAACTATAAAGGCAAATCAAAAATAATAATCTTTTCTTCATTATAACTCTTAATATCAACTCCATAGATTTTGTAACTACTTTCTTCAATTTCAAATTTTAATAAAGTATGATCCAATTTAAAAACTTTGACAGGGACTCCGTTAAAATCAAAAACAAATAAAAACTCACCAGAGTTAGCTTTATCAGGATTCTCCTCCCTTGAATACCCTGAAAATAAACCATAAATGTACTCTTCGCCGAAAATAACATCAATATATGAAAACCTACCCTTTTCATTCTGAATAAAAATTGGATTATTATTTTGCATTCCCTCAGTAAAAATAGGATCATAAAATTTGGGACCCCTTATAGTTCTTGTAAGATTTTTCGTTGTCAAATCATATATCTCAATTTGATCTGTAAGTCTCGATGTAGAAATAAACAAATTTGCAGACTTACCTACATCCATATAACTGAAATAGGCTTGATTTAAAATAAAGGAATTATTACTTGCCGGATGTTTTAATACATTTCCAAAACTTTCGATAATTTCACCTTTTAAATTTATGACACTAAATCTTTGATTTGAATCTAGGTTTTGAGAAATAACCAAAGAATCTTCAAATGGAATGATTCCTTGAAAAAGTTTATTCATTTTAAACTCACTAAGTATTCCAGAATTTAAAGTGAAAACTGAATTTTTCATACCATCATAGATTAAGAATCCATTTTGAAATGAATTTACTTTAATCTTATTAAAATTCATTACTGACATAGCCTCATTTGGGCCAAATCCTTTTTTTAGAAATGACGTAATAAATATACCATCTTTCGTAAATATTTGAATCAAATCCTCTTCTGAATTTGTAGCTACATATAATGTATCATTCGATAAATTAATAGACCTTGGACGAACTAATGTATTATTTAATTCTAATACTTGTCCTTTAATTGGAGTAACTTCAATATCGACGATATTTTTATAGTCATTGTATGATTCAGTAATTTCGAAACGAAATTTCTCCTGTTTTGAATTACAGCATTGAAAAAATATAACTACAAAAAACAGTAATGTGTTTTCAAATAAGTTATTAAATTTCATGTGAAAATTATATAATAGTTATAAACAAAAATTTTAACTTTTTGTGACAACTGGTTTAATAATAATAAATGGCACACTAATTTTCTTTACAATAGATTTTAGTGTGCCTCTTAACCTAAGAAAGTCATTTTATTTAATTACACAGAAAAGCGGGAATATTATTAATAAATACATCCCTGCAAGTGGTCAATTTATTTTAGGTTCAAATATAAAAACCTTTATAAGGCCATACAAGGACCTGAATTTAAATAGTATCTATCCATGTCAATATACTTACCGTCTTTTATGCAATGAGATTCTTCCTCCGGACAGCAAGTAAAACCTGCCTGAGGTTGAGAGTCATTGGTCATAGGCGATATAAATCCAAAACTTACTGTAATTGCAAGCAAAAGTCCCGTTAAAATTTTTAAATGATTTTTCATGATTCAAATTTTGGTTTTAATAAAATATTAAGTTTACATCATTCTTTCCTACTTACAATGTTCTTTTAAATAGCCATGCATGGACCTGAACCTTTCTTGAAATAAGTGTTATCAATGGGAGTAGTTTCTCCACCAATTAAAACGTAACACCTTGATTCCTCTTCTGGGCAACAAGTTCCCGATTCAGTTTGGGCTATCAAGCCAAATCCTTGAATGAACAGTAGAACCAAAGCCAAAACACCAGCGATTTTCGGAAACTTAGAATTTCTTAAATTGTTTTTCATAAAATATTTAGTTTTTAGTGAAATGGTTACATTTAGTTAAATGATTTTATAATATCATACAGTATCTCAATACGCGAATGGTTGTTTGATGATTTAAATGGAGTATAAATGATTTTAACGGATAGCTAAAACATCCAGAGAAGAAATTTCTGTAGCTGATTGACACTTTACGTGCAGAGGGTTTTCAGTTTCAATAGGCGATTTCTGCCGCTGAATTCGATTGACACTCTAGCAGATGCTTCACCCCAAAATGCGATTTTTATCAGGTTTCCGGAGAATTCTGCTCCTTGGGTTCTGATTTCAACGTATATTGATCCTTTTCTTTAATAGTTTTGGTTTCATAGTGGCTCGAAAAGCACTAAGTGGAAAACGATGGCTTAAAACCCGTCATACAAGGATACTCGATACGTGCACTTCAAAAGCCTGTTGAATTAATTCTTGCAAGAACTTAGCTTTATAGACGTCACTCGGACGCTGCTCTGGGAAGAATATCGACAGAGCATCTCCGACTTATATAGGTATTCACAGTTTTCCATCACTTGTATCCGTAATTCGACCTAAGTCAAGCCTTCCCTCAGGATTGAACATGTCTCGATAGAAAAACTTTACATCCACTTAGCGGGAAAAACTATTTCCTGCAGTCTCCGGGAATCAGTTGAACTGGTTCATTATTTTTAATCGCGTACAAGGCATCCACCACAAGGAGCTATTCAAACTCCTGCCTTCCGACAGGGCCAAATAGCAAAAGAAAAGTTAAATCCAATATGTTTTCGTCGAACGGATACTTATATTCGACAAATTGAAAAAACTATTGAGAATCTGAATAATAAGATTAAATATTTTGAAAACAAGTAAATCAATTACTTTACACCATTCTCTAAAAGTTCAACCCTTTCAATATTGGTAGGTTTCATATCTCAACTATTTTTCCAACCCCATTTGCACTGGAGGCTACGCCGCGGCGGACAAGTTATTGAGAATTTTGCCCCCATTCGGGGTCTTCATTCTCAATGAATTCATAGTTTATTGGATTCTTGAAACCAAATCAAATTCCTGACCTCAAGAGGGGTCAAACCTTTCAGTAGCCATGGGTGCAACCCGTGGGAAAAATGGTAACGGCTATCCAATATTAACGACCCTGACAGGGTCGAACTAATTTTGATAGCTTCTTAATTTGGATTAATAAATAAACCCGATACCTTTGAAATTTTACATGAGGGGAAAGTCCCTTTCGGGTCATCAGCCCGGACCTGTTAAGTCCAAAAGCTTTCACCTAAACCAAACTTCATCCTTGCTCGGTATCTGAATTGGCCTTTCTTCCAAAATGAAATTATCAGCTTGCCCGGGACTGTTTAAAATGGCTGCCTTCATAAGATTGGGTTTATTCAATCACCTTTAAATCCTTAAAAAATCCTTCAGTTCCTATATCCACCCAAAGCCCGATTGAACCTGATGAAGTTGATCCCAACATTTCCTGAACGATAAAGGCTGGGGATTTTTGATCATTGAGAAATAACTTGGCTGATTTGTCCTTAAATTCTATTCGGACAGTAATCCACTCGTCCAATCCGATATCTGCATAGGTTTCATATTCCCCTTTGGATTCAGCTCTTAGCCGGTCAAATTTAAAGTCAGGATAAGCATAGTATTGCACGGTATGGTTTCTTCGAAACTGATCGTCAGCTCTTCCATTTGTAGGACGTATATAGATAGACTCATAGGCAGCATTATCCTCATCAATCCTATAGGCAAGTCCGATAAATCCACGTGAAAAGGGAGGAGCAGTCGGTAACAACCGACTCAAAACTTTTACTTCCACGGTGCCATTTTCCAGATTCACACCTTTCAATTTGAGAAAGGTAGGCTCATCTACAGTCTCACCCATTCTTTCGAAATCAAAAGGTAAGGATTCCAAATCCCTTTCCACTCTGAGCACTTCTTCCCCATTTAACCGGACGATTGAGGTCTTCACATGGGAAATTTCAAATTCCTTTCCTTCAAAATGGGTGGTTTGGGCTTGTCCTCCAAAAGTCATGGATAACAAGCCCAAAAGACCCCAAATGGATTTTTTAATTTGTTTCATTCTAACGGTAAATTTGTTCCTTTCAAAATAATTTCTCCTGACTGGTATTGTGGGAGCAAAGTTATGGGATACATACACTGTACACCAATGACCTAGTTTAAGAAAAAATATTGATCTGGTTTAAGATTATCCCTCTCCTTTTGCCAATCGACCTCGGATCCTGCTTAAAAATTCGGGAGTAATGCCAAGGTAAGAAGCAATTTGAATTTGGGGGATTCTATTGATCAGGTGTGGGTAAGTTTGTAAAAATAATTCATAACGCTCTTCTGCGGTCGAACTGAACAATTGCGCGATCCTTTCCTGTTGCTGCATAAAATGATTCTCCAGGAGCACTCGGAAAATCCTGTCGAACTTAGGGGCTTTGACATATAAATCCAAAAGGTCAGTATGGGTAATTCTTAGAACCCTGGTTTCCTCCAATGCCTCTATGTTTAATTTCGAAGGGATTCTTTTATGAAAACTACTCAAATCCAACATCCAGTAATTTTCTGTTGCAAATTGAAGAATATGATATACTCCTTTTTGATCAACCTTGAATAAGCGGAGAGAGCCTTTCACCACAAAATCAAAGTGATCACAGATTTCTCCATGTTGGAGGGAGAACTGTTTTTTGAGGAAAAGATGTGGTTGGAACTTAGAATAGACCAGATCTTTCTCATGCTGGTTCAAAGGAATCATTTTCTCAAAATAATCGAGCAAAGTTTGATATACGTCTGTTTTTTGAAGGTGATTCATCCTTAAAGTTAAAAGAAGCTAGCAGTTTTTCAAATAAAAAAGGGGCTGGATTTTCTAGAAATGATTTACTGAAAACATGCCACCTTCTGAACTGATAAATGAAACTAAGTCCAAATTTTTAATTTTTACCCTGTTCAAACAATTATGTTTATGTCAAAGGTTTATACCATTTCAACGTTTTCAAACTGGGTCAAAATCAAAAGAACAGAGGTACATTTCTTTTTATTTTAAATCCCTCCATTCCTAAAATTAAGAGGGGAGTTCCCCATTTGCTTTTTAAAGAAATTATTAAAGTGGGTTACTTCTGTAAACCCTAAGGCATAAGCGATTTCACTGACGTTCCATTTGCTGTGTTTTAATAGGACTTTAGATTCTTGTAAAATTCTTTCTGAAATAATCTGAGTGGTAGTTTTACCAGTTGATTCCTTCACAGCTCGATTCAGGTGGTTCACATGAATATTGAGGTGCAGAGCAAAATCGGAGGCAGATCTGATTTGAAGTTTTGGATGGTTATCGTCTATTGGAAATTGACGCTCCAATAATTCGGTAAACATAGCAGAAATCCGGTAAGAGGCATTGATAGGTTGCTTGATAGTCAGAAGATTCGGTTCAAGCTTCATCCCAAAGTGAATAAGTTCCAAAATTTGACTACGAATACTGTCGTACTTATACTTATAATCTGACAAAAAATCGGTCTGCATTTTTGAAAATATGGCTTCAACTGCGCCTACTTGTACATCAGTCAATTCAAAAACATGATTTCCTGATGGTTGAAAAATTTCAAAAGCACCAATGTTTCCAAAGTTATGCACAAAATACTGATTGAAAATGCAATATTGACCTGTAAGCGGCTCATGATGTTCCCATTTATATGGGATTAAAGGATTCGAAAATGATAAGAATTGTTTTTTGACCTCAAAAACTTGGTCAGCAAAGAATACAGTTCCATTTCCTTTCAATAGCATAATTTTGTAAAAATCTCTCCTCCTGTAAGGAAGTGATTTTACTTTTCCTAATCCATAAGATTCTAATTCGAACATATTGAAGTGCCCAACATCGTTACGGATATTTTCAGGAAGCCAGCTAAATTTTCTTTTGTAAAACTCTTCTAAAGATTCAGGTGTACTCATGCCCTAATTTCGATTAGAGGGATAGTTCATTAAACTGTCACTAGGATCCTCTTCTGTTGCAAAAGCCTAACTCCCTCGGTCTATGGCCTCTTACGCTAGATCGCCGTGAACTAATTTTTGGGTGACTTTTTAAGGGGATCAATACACTATTGAATATTCTGGACAATACTCATTCCCGTTTCTGGTATATTATCCATCCCCCCCCTAAAAATAGATTTGGTTCTATAATCTGTTAGATTTGTAAGTTCATATTTTTTTTAGAAAAAAACAAATGAATGAGAGGATAAATCATCGATATGAATTTAAATTCGGAGTGTTAATTAAATTTTAAACCAAATTCGTTATTAGTAAATTCACAAACATAATGCTTGTAACATCAAAAATTTTCTAAATCCTTTTTGCATTAAGCCTGAATCCATGTGTAATGATTCAATCACATGTAGGTTCAGCCTTCAACCGTTTTTCTGTTTAATGCCCCGTCGTTTCTGTTTCAAAAAATCCTGACGCTACAGCGGTAAAGCGGACATTTTTAAAACCTAAGTCAAAAGCAATATCTATTGGGCATACCCTACTTAGCGGGTTTTAATAGAAAATCTTATAGCGGGGGTTGCTTCGATCCACTTTGGTAAAAGGTAAAAGCGATTGAGCCCTGATTGACTACTCTGCTTTTCCTTTGAAGAGCTTGAAGAGCAGTAGGCGGCTATCGATCGTCCCGTTATAGAATGGAATTTTTTTACTGGTCCGCAGCCCGATTTTTTTTCCTAAAGCTAAATTCCCCGTGAAAATAGCTCCCGTGTAACCCGTGCAGCGCTGCTTCATAAAATCTCCTAAAGCGGCATAGGTGGCTTCCAACTCTTCCTCTTCACCGAGTCGCTCCCCGTATTCGGGGTTGACCATCAGTACGCCATAGCCCGTCTCTGGCACGGTGGAGGCGCGGAAATCTACTTCTTCAAAGGTGATTAGATGCGCTACTCCTGCTGTCTCGGCATTTTCCTTTGCGAAGGCAATGGCTTGCGGATCATTATCGGAAGCATAGATGGCCACACCCGGATTATCTACGATTTGCTTTTCCAGGCTCTCAAAGATGCGGCGGTAAACGTCAGCATCATAGCCGAGAATATGCATAAAGCTGTAGTTTTCACGGTAAAGTCCCGGGAAGCGATTGCTCGCCAAAAGGGCAGCCTCTATGGCGAGGGTTCCCGAGCCACACATAGGATTCAAAAAGGGGGTGCGGCCATTCCATCCACTGGCCTGAATGCAGGCGGAGGCGAGGGCTTCTAACATCGGCGCCTTGCCGGGGATTTTGCGGTAGCCATGTTTGGCCAGCGTCTCCCCGGAGGTATTGATATACAGCACGGCCTGCTTGTCTTTCCAATACATCTGGAAGACAGCACCATCGAAGGAGGAACCTGAATCTGGGCGGCGGCCACTTTGATCGCGAAAGCGATCCACGATAGCATCTTTCACCCGCACATTCACGAAGAGTGGATTGTCCACACTGGGATTATCCACATGGGACTGCACGGAAAAATACGTGAACGGATCGATGTAATTTTCCCAAGGAATGCTTTTTACGCGACGGTAGATGTCATCGGCGTGGTGCAAGTAAAAGCGCTTGATTTCGAATAACACATGCGAGGCCGAACGCAGGCGGAGGTTCAACTTGATGCAGTCGTTTAAACTGCCCTTCAGTTTATGCGCCGTACGCCCTTCTTCCTCGATGGGGTAGCCGAGGGCCTTCAGCTCCTCCGCGACGGTATAGCCAAAACGATCCTTAAAGGTCACTACGATCTGCCCGATGCTATCAAAATCTATCATGCCACAAAGCTACGTCATTTCCCTCAATAGTCCAGCCTATTCCCTTCCTCTTGCTGTTCCAAGGCCCAATTTAGGCGGAGCTCGATCTACCTAAGCGCCCGCAGGCAGGCTTCTGCATGGGACGATCGGCATATAGGGCAGGGCTCGACTCCGCGTCCAAGTACTACTCCAGCACATCGGGTTCTCCGGGTCCCGGGATGATGACGGTTTCAGCTGAGAGGTAGGGACTGACCATAAAGACACCGAGCACCGTTCCCTCATGCCCTACAGGTCGGATATTCGTTACCGGGTTTTCGGGTGGTGGACTGAAAAGGCCCCCATCGTTAAAGAGTAAAGAGACGAGCTGATTAAAATAGTCGAAAATGGGCCGCTCAAAGCGAAACAGCTCCAGCCGCACCCGATCCTGGGGACGAAAGCGGAAATTCAATTCGAAGCCCCGGTTTAAGAGCTCTGTACCGAAGCTGTCATCAAAGAGTAAAATGTCCGAACGCCTGTTGAGCAGGGTATCGTTACGCACGATGCGGATGCGGTAGTTGTTTTCCTCCTCAAAAGGGATGGCACCGAAGACGCTGATGTAAAAACCCTCACGACGGAAGCCCTGCTGCGGCCGAAAATTGACAGCTAAGCTATCTAAAATGGGAGGCTCTAAGAGAACAGACTCACTCTCATAGCGTTTTTCCTGCCAGTCCACCTGTAGGCGATACCGATGCCCGATGCGGCCGGCTTCTTGATCCAAAGGAAGGAAGGCATTGGCCTCTTCCACATAAAAGAAGGAGATTTCTCTGTTGGCTGTCAAGTCTAAGATACGCACACGGGCATCGCTCAGCTGAGGAGCGGTGTCGGCATCGAAAAAGTCCTGCGAGCTGCTCACACTCACGCGGTTTAGGCGGGCATTATCGGTCCAAAACGCCTCGATCACGGGGATGGTTTCCGAAGGGCGTAAAGGTAATACCACTTCTTCCTGGCAGGAGCTCATACCCGTCAGCAGGGCAAGCCCCAAGCCGATCATAAGCAGGCGTAAACGCTTTTCTAGGGGAGGTCTTGTCAGCATCAGAATTCGAAATTATAGCTTAAAGCAGGTAAGAACGTAAACAAATAGGTCATCACGATGGCAGGGCGGCGCGTCTCGATCTCCTCCGGACTGCCAGCAAAGTTCAGGTCATCGTTGATGATTTCAGTAAATTGATAGGAGAAAGGGTTTCTGCGGCCATAGGCATTGTACATGCTGAAGTTCCAGCTACTCCGCCACTTTCTTCCCCGGTCGGGGACCTTATAGCTCAGCGAGAAATCCAGCCGGTGATAATCAGGGAAGCGATCTTCATTACGCAGGTCTGAAAACAGCGGGACGCGCTGATTGTCTACGATGTAGGCACCTATGGGGAAGGTAACCGCCTGCCCGGTGGTATAGATGAAATTGACATTTCCCGACCAGCGCTCATTAAAGGTGTGGTTCAGCACGAGGGCCAAATCATGCGGCCGATCAAAGCGCGGATTAAAGCGCTGCCCCAAGCTGATGCCGTCGATCACGCGCCAGGTGCGGGAGTAGGTATAGCTGAGCCAGCCATTGGTCTTGCCCACATTTTTGCGCAGCAAGAACTCCACTCCGTAGGCATACCCGTTTCCAGTCAGAATTTCTGTTTCGATGGCGTCGTTAAAAAGCACATTAGCACCCTGCCGTAGATCGATAATATTCCTAAAATCCTTATAAAATCCTTCTACGGATAGCTCCCATTTGTTGTCGGCTAGGTTTTGGAACACTCCAGCGGCGATCTGATCAGCCCGCACGGGTTCGATATAGGGCCCTGCCGGCACCCAGCGGTCGATGGGCAGCCCCGCGGAGCTATTGGCAGCCACTTGCACATACTGAAAATTCCGGTTGTAGGCGATTTTTAAGGAGGTGCTTGGCCCCAAGAGATAGCGCATGCCCACGCGTGGCTCGAAGCCTTGATAGAATTTCATCAAGTCCAGGGCACCGAACTGCAGGGTATCGATCGGTGGCAGCTCCGGGTTCGGTAGGTCATTTTCGTAAAGAAACTGCACCCCGGGGCCCACACGGCCATAGAGGGACCAGCGCAAGCCTCCTTCCACGGAAAAGCGCTCTGTCAACTCTCGGCTCCCTTGCAGGAAAAAGTTCTGCTGGATGCCTAGGTTTGGATTGGTCTCGATCGGTTCGATAATTGCGCCTGGCGCGGGGCGCAAATCTATGGGAGCAAAATTATAGTATTGCGTATGAAAGCCCCAGTCGAGCTGGCTGCGGCTGTCAGGTAGATAGGTCCAGGCAGCGCGCAGGCCGGTTTCTCCCAATCGGTTCGTCCAGTCGAAACCGATGTCCGGGTCCGTAAAGGCGACTTCATAATCGTAGTAAGACTGATAGGCATTTAGCTCAAAAAAGAAATCGCTTCGGATGCTGCGTGTCCACTTGGCGCTGAGCAGCTGATTTTGCCAGCCCAGGCGAAACTGCTCATTAAAACCGAGTAGGTCACGACCGCCATAAGCGGAAACGGTCAGCTTGTCCCTATCTCCTAGACGGAAAGTTAGCTTGCCACTCAGGTCGTAGAAGTACAACTGATTATTACGTACATTCGGGTCGTTTGCGAAACGCAAAAAGACATCGGCATAGGTCCTTCTGGCCGACACGATAAAGCTGCTGTTTTCCCCGAAAAGGGGGCCGTCCACGGTAAGCTTGGAGCTAATGATGCCCAGACCGCCTTCACCTTGAATACGCTCGAAGTTACCTTCTTTCAGGCCAATATCGATCACGGAACTGGCCCTCCCTCCGAAGGTAGCGGGAATATTTCCTTTAAAGAAGTCGATTTGATCTAAGGCATCGGGGTTAAAGACCGAAAAAAAGCCGAAAAAGTGGGAGGGATTGTAGACCGGCGCGCCGTCGAGCTGCAGCAGGTTTTGGTCGGCAGACCCCCCTCGCACAAAGAGCCCCGTCGTCCCCTCGCCGGCATTGGTGACACCGGGCAAGAGCTGCAGGCTACGCAGCACGTCTACCTCACCGAAAAGGGCAGGGATGTTTTTAATGGTACTGATGGGCACTTGGGATCTGCCGATGTCCATGCTGCGGACATTGGTGTCAGGCGCACGTCCGCTGATGACGACTTCTTCCAGTGCCACCTCATCACTCCCGAGTTCGAGGATTAAGTTGGCCGCCTCCTCGCTACTGCTGACGCGCCAGTTCAGGGTTTCGAATCCGATAAAGGAGACCTGTATCGTCACAGGGAGCGTGGATACATCAAGTTGGAAGCGACCCTCAAGATCGGTCACCACACCGGATCCCGTGCGACCGACTACCAGGACATTTGCTCCAGGGAGTGTCTCCTTTGTTTGCGCATCGCGCACTACCCCTTTTAGTTCCACCTTTTCCTGCGCTCGCAGTTCCGCTGACTGACTGAAGAAAAGCACAAACCCCAGCAGCCAAAAACAATTTTTCATACTTTCATAAACGTAATTAAGGAGTGCCCTGTTATTAAGGACATAGGGCTAGTAAATGGGGCTTCTTTAAAATTTAAATGCTATATGTGGACTATTTTAAGTGATTTAAATAGGTATCTTTTACTTTTTAATTGTGTTCCTTCATTTAAAGAGAAAATTGCAAAATTAAATTTTGTGTACTTTCTTGCGCATTTTCTGTTAAGGGCCGTTAAAGCTGTAAAAGATGCAGGGAAATCCTGTTCACTTTCTTATATTCGTGGGTGATTGCCTTGCTTTTCTTTTTGCGCCCCGGCGCAAAATTCCTCCGAGCAGCACCTCTCGTTTCTCAGGACAAGGGAGCAAGGAGCATTAATGCATGAAATTATGATTTGGGCATATCCGGATAAAGGCCTGATATTAGGCATGGTGGTGGTTTTTCTACTGCTTTATAATATTTATTTGTTTCGATTTTACCGCATCAATAAGAAGCTGCGGGTGAAGAAGACGCGCCTGGCGTATAAGTTGGTGCTGCGCTCTCTGTATGTGATCCTTTTTTTAATTGCCTTGGCAGGGCCGAGCATCGGAAGTGCACTGAAGGAGATAAAAGAAGAGGGGCGCGATATTTTTATTGCAGTAGACCTTTCGCGCTCGATGAATGCCACAGACATTGCACCAAGCCGACTGCAGCGAGTCAAATTTGAGTTGAAAAACCTGGTGCGAACCTTTTCAGGTGACCGCCTGGGGCTGATTATCTTTAGCTCGGAGGCATTTCTTCAGTGTCCGCTAACCTTCGACCAGAATGTGTTGCAGCTGCATATCGATGGATTAAATACGGATTTAGTACCGAATCAGGGCACAGACATTGCGGCGCCCCTCTCCATGGCTTTGGATCGCTTTCGGCAGGATGCGGATGTGGTACCAAACACGGCCAAAACCATTATTTTAATTTCGGATGGTGAGGATTGGGGGGAAAACCTGCCGCCCGTCATCGATCAGCTCCGGGAGGCGGGGATTTCCGTTTTCTCTTTAGGGGTGGGGACCGAGGCGGGAAGTACGATTCCAGAAAAGGGGAGTGTGCTGCTGGACCGCAACACCCGACAGCCTGCCCTTACGGTTTTGGATGCGGATAATTTAAAAATGATCGCCAATCAAACGGAAGGGCAGTATTTTGAGTTAAGTGACGTGGTGCAAGAGGTGCCGCTACTCATTCAGGAGGTGCAGCGCCTAGAGGGTGCAGTAATTGGCAGCCGCACGGTGGAAGCTTCGGCCAACAAATACTTCTATTTTCTACTTGCCGGCTTAGCGCTGGCTTTTATTGATATGATTTACCCTGTAAAGACGATCGCCCTATGAGCTATACGAGTGTGGGTCTTTGCCTCACGTTTCTTTTGTTACTGCTGCCCAACTCTCTCAAGCGGATAGGAGAGCAGAATACCTTGATCCAAGAAAGTAAGGAGGCCTTTGCCGAAGGCAATATGGAGCTGGCTGTGGCAAAACAAAAAACGCTTATCGACCTTTTGGAAGGGGATGAGCGGCAGTCGCTGGTGCGTCTCAACTTGGCGCTTAGCTATCAGCGCCTGGAGGAAAAAGAAGAGGCGCTGCGCCTGTTTAATCAGCTGCTTTCCGAGGCTAATGTAGAGGTGGCCAGTATCGCCGCGAATCAGTTGGGCCTGATGCAGGCTGCTGAAAATGAGTTTGAGGAGGCGCTAGGAAGCTTTCGCTATGCTTTGATAAAAAATCACGAGAATGAAACAGCACGTTATAATTATGAGCTGTTAAAGCGCTGGATGGAAGAAAATCCACCTTCAGACGATCAGCAGGACGATGAAAACCAGGAGGAAGATGGCGAGGGTGACGATCAGGACCAAGACCAGCAGGGTGATGGCGATGAGCAAGACCAGGATGAAAAAAGTGGCGAAGGAGAGGAGCAGACCAATGAAGATGAGGGAGGAGATCCGGAGCAGATGGAAGACGAGCGTGGGGAGAAAACGGAGGAAGAGCGCGAGTCCGAAGAGGCCTCTGACCGTGAAAGCGACTTGAGTGATCGCGAAAAGCGGCAGGAGCAGCTAAAAGAACGTTTAGAACAGATGAATTTAACGCCCGAGCAGGCGGCCCAGATTTTGGAGGCCATGAATGCTGCCGAGCAGCGCTTTATTCAGCAGAACAGGAAAAAGCCCACGCAGCGTCCGGACAGCAAGCGACCGGACTGGTAAGCAGAGGCTGTGTTTAGCATGTAAAAATTTTGTTTCACCTATTTATATAAACCCAATGAAAGAAGTATATATCGTCTCCGCCGTACGTACCCCTTTAGGCTCCTTTGGGGGGTCGCTGTCAGGATTTACTGCGGTAGAGCTAGGAAGTTTTGCGATAAAAGGTGCCTTAGAAAAGGCCGGTGTAGCGCCAGAGCATGTGGAAGAGGTGATCATGGGAAATGTGATCTCGGCTAACTTAGGGCAGGCACCAGCGCGTCAGGCGGCTGTGGGGGCAGGTATCGGCTATCAGGTGCCCTGTACGACGGTGAATAAAGTATGTTCTTCCGGCATGAAGGCGGTGATGTTCGCTGCTCAGGCTATTATGACCGGTCAGGCGGATGTAGTGGTCGCCGGTGGGATGGAAAGCATGTCGAATGTGCCTTACTATGTGCCCAAGGCGCGCTTTGGCTATAAGTATGGCAATGCCGAATTCGTAGACGGCTTGGTGAAGGATGGGCTTTTCGAGGCTTACTACAAGTTTCCGATGGGAAACTGTGCCGATAACACCGCCAAAGAAATGAACATCAGCCGCGAGGAGCAGGACACCTACGCGATTCAGTCCTACACCCGTTCGGCTGAAGCTTGGAAATCTGGTGCTTTTAAAGATGAAGTGATTCCTGTGGAGGTGAAAGACCGCAAGGGAAATGTGACCCTCATCGCAGAAGATGAGGAGTTTAAAAATGTCAACTTCGACAAAATCCCAAGCTTACGTCCTGTGTTCACCAAAGACGGCACGGTGACAGCGGCAAACGCCTCTACCATGAACGACGGTGCTTCTGCCTTGGTGCTTGTTTCGAAAGAAAAGGCACAGGAGCTCGGACTTCAGCCGATCGCCAAGATTCGCGGTTTTGCGGATGCAGCACAAGATCCGCTTTGGTTCACCACTGCTCCTGCGCTCGCGATTCCAAAAGCGATAAAGAATGCGGGAATCGAAGAAAACGATGTGGATTTCTACGAAATCAACGAGGCTTTCTCGGCGGTGGCGCTGGCGAACCAGAAGCAGCTAAATTTGGATGCCGATAAGCTTAATGTTTTCGGTGGGGCAGTGTCCCTAGGGCATCCGCTTGGTGCTTCAGGAGCTCGTATCATCAGCACATTATGTTCGGTTTTAGGTCAGAAGTCCGGGAAAATCGGCGTGGCAGGTATCTGTAATGGCGGTGGTGGAGCTTCTGCTATTGTGATCGAAAAGTTATAATTAGGCTGTCACTATCTAGGGCACAATCTATGTTTCCCAGATACGTTATGTTTTCAGCTGGACAAGCTCTTTTTCCTCCATGTGAGGGAGGAGAGCTTTCCTCGTTTTACTGGCCTGCCAGCGGTGCAGGTATTTGCTTGGAATGTTATGCGAAATTTTCTTTCTACATGTTTGAGTAGTCGCTTAGAATCGGTGAGGTTCTGGAGTGCCCTGCAGGTGCTGGCTGCCTTGCTACTTTTGGCCGAAGGCCTAGCGGCCCAAACCCTCCGTACCACCTATTATGATGGGCAGCGGCAGCGCATAAAGGAGCGCTATGAGGCGGTGGACACGATTCCCGTGGGACGCTATGAGCGCTTTTATGAGGATGGCTCCCTGGCGGTACGTGGTCGCTTTCGAGAGGGCTTGCAGGAGGGCCTTTTTGTGGATTACTACCCAGGAACAGGAGATACGGCTCGCACTGTCCACTATGCAGCGGGAAGAAGGGAAGGGGAGACCGTTTCTTACAGTACTGAAGGGATTATCTTACAGCGCAGCACGTATGTGGCGAACAAGTTGGAGGGACCTTCCATCACGTACTTCACTGATGGCAGCCCCCAACATAAGATGGAGTTTAAGGCCGACCGCCCGCATGGCCGGAAGGAGACCTTTCATCCTTCGGGCTACCTCCTGGAGGAAATGGAGTTTAAGGCAGGGGTGATCGAAGGGACCTTACGCCGGTTTTTCCCTGCTGGAGAGCTGCAGTATGAGGCGCGCTATAAGCGGGGGGTGTTGCATGGAGAGGAGCGCTCTTTTTTTGAAAATGGACAGCTGCGCAATACCGTCCGCTATAAAAAGGGCTATCAGCATGGCAAAACGGAGGCTTTCGATGTGGAGGGCCACCGTGTTCGAGCTGGAAAATATAGGAAGGGGGATCCCCATGGGGAGCAGTTGAGCTTCTACCCGGATGGCAGCATCGAGGAGCAGGCGGAGTACAAGCGCGGTATTCCTCGAGGGACGCATCGCGCCTTTTATGCAGATGGCACCGTGCAGCAGGAGGCGGAATACGATAACTTTGGGGACTTGATTCGTTTTCGAGAATATCATGCGAACGGCAAGTTGTCGCGAGAAATTCCCTTTCGTCGCGAGAAGGAGCATGGGCAGGCCCGCTATTACGATGAGCAGGGTCGGCTGACGCGCACGAAAACCTATGTGAACGGACAGGCAGAGGGACCGGAGGAGCTGTACGATGCTACGGGTAAGGTGGTGGAGCGAAAAGTCTTTCGCAAAGGAGTCTTGCTCCGCGAGGAAAAAGAAACTGCGGATGAAAGCGTAGAAAATGTGGAGCAAAGCCGGTAATTTTTCTATTTTTGTAGGCCGATGTCAGGCCATACTTTGAAAAGCAACGCATGAATAACGCAATAAAAGAAACCAATTTTCACTTTCCCGGACAGCGGGATTTTTACCGAGGAAAAGTCCGCGACGTGTACATGTGGGAGAAGGAGCTAGTGATCGTGGCTACGGACCGCATCTCAGCCTTCGATGTGGTGCTGCCACGGCCGATTCCGTATAAGGGGCAGGTGCTGAATCAGATAGCGGCTAAGTTTCTGGCTGCCACGGCAGACGTGGTGCCCAACTGGGTCCTAGCGCATCCCGACCCGAATGTAACGGTGGGTAGACGCTGCGAACCCTTTAAAGTGGAGATGGTGATTCGAGGTTATCTGGCCGGTCATGCAGCCCGCACCTATGCCAGTGGGGGTAGGGAGCTATGTGGGGTGCCTTTGCCCGAAGGGCTAAAAGAAAACGATCGCCTGCCAGAACCGATCATTACCCCCACCACAAAGGCTTCAGAGGGGCATGATGAAGACATCTCGCGGGAGGAAATTTTACGCCAGGGCATCGTCTCAGAGGCAGATTATGTGCAGCTCGAGGCCTATACACGCGCCCTTTTTGCCGCAGGCACGACCATGGCAGCCGAAAAGGGCCTTATCCTGGTAGATACCAAGTATGAATTCGGTAAGGTGGGGGATACGATATATCTGATCGATGAAATCCATACCCCGGACTCTTCCCGTTACTTCTATGCCGACACCTATGCCGAGTATCAAGAGAAAGGCTTGCCGCAGCGCCAGCTCTCCAAGGAATTTGTGCGTCAGTGGTTGATCGAAAAGGGTTTCCAAGGCAAGGAAGGGCAGGCGGTGCCCGAGATGCCAGATGCTTTCGTCGAGCAGATTTCGGCGCGCTATATTGAATTGTATGAGCGCATTACGGGGGAGACCTTCGAAAAGGCTCCTGCGGGTGCCGTCGCTTCACGGATAGAGGCAGCTATCCAGCAGTATGTGGCGGAGCAAAAAAAATAAACAAAACGTCGGTTTTTCAGTCCTAAAGAGGAGAAAAGCCTTAACCAATGAACCTTTATGAGATACGCGATTGAGAAAAAAGAAGATTATGTGGTGTTTACGCCGCAGATAGAAAAGATAGATTCTACCGTAGCGCCTAAGTTGAAGTCAGAGCTCCTGACCCTGCAGGCGGAAGGGTTCCAGCACCTGGTTCTTGATTTATCGCAGGTGAAATATGCCGATTCCAGTGGGCTAAGTGCACTGCTGGTGGGCAACAGAGAGTTTCGCAAGATGGGCGGTGTTTTCATTATTAATGGTGTCCAAGAGCATGTGATGAAATTGATCAAAATATCCATGCTGGATCAGATCTTTATGCTCAGCAAGGACCTGGAAGAGGCGGGCAAGATGATCTTTATTCACATGGTGAATGCCGAGGAAGAGGGGGAGCAGGAGTAGGAGTAAGTGAGCGCGGAGACTTTTGACATTACCATATTAGGAGCGAATTCAGCGGTGCCGGCGCATGGTCGGCATCCTAGCTCCCAGTACGTGCGCATCGGGCAGGACGCTCTGCTGATCGACTGCGGGGAGGGAACGCAGATGCAGCTGAAAAAATTTCGCTGCAAGTTGAATCGTATCGCCTACATTTTCATCAGTCATCTGCATGGGGATCACTTTTATGGATTGATCGGTCTGCTGAGTTCCATGCAGCTGCAGCGTCGCGAGCGGCTGCTAACGCTCATAGGCCCACCTGGTCTGGATGAAATCATCACGGTGCAGCTCAAGCACAGCCAGAGTGCATTGGAATTTCCACTGCGCTTTATAGCGGTGCAGCCTACGGAGAAGGAGCTGCTGGTGGAGGAGCCCGACTACAGGGTCTATGGTTTTCCGCTGCAGCATCGTATTCCCTGCACAGGTTTTCTGATCGAGGAAAAAATACCCTTTCGGAAGCTGAAAAAAGAAGCTTTACTAGCAGACAGACCCCCGGTAGAAGTCATCAAAGCCCTGCGCGAAGGGCGTGAGTGGGTGGACCCGCAGACAGGGGAGGTGCGGTATCCGCTCCACAAATATGCCTATCCGAGTCCTCAGGTGCGAAGTTACGCCTACTGCTCAGATACCAAATATTTTCCTGAGCTTGCCGACATGGTGCGCGGGGTTAGCCTGATGTATCATGAAAGTACCTTTAGCCAGGCAGATGCGCAGCGTGCCCTCGAGACGGGGCATTCGACGACGCGCGACGCGGCTTTTTCAGCACTTCGTGCGGATGCGGCAGAATTGCTATTGGGGCATTTTTCCAGCCGCTATGTGGATTTAGCGCCCCTGCTGGCTGAAGCCCAAACAATTTTCCCTTCCAGCTACTTATCAGAGGAAGGTAAGACATTTATCCCTAAAGTCAGGTAGCGTGAAACCATTAGCGATATTTAAGGAACCGGAGACAGGTGATGCTGAGGCACGGTACCAAAGTAAAAAAACCAATCTTTTCATCCTTTTATGTGGGATTTTCCTCACTAATGCCATTTTGGCGGAGATTATCGGGGTGAAAATCTTTTCTGGAGAATATACCCTGGGCCTGCAGCCTGCCGGCTGGACTATTTTTGGCGACTACGTCTTGGACTTTAACCTCACGGCAGGAGCGGTGATCTGGCCGATCGTATTTATCACCACAGACATAATTAATGAGTATTACGGAAAAAAGGGCGTGCGTAAAATCAGTTTTATTACAGCCTTCTTTATCGCCTACATCTTTTTTGTCATTGTGGCGGTAACCAACCTGCCGCCCGCGCCTTTTTGGCTCGAAGTAAATTCTCCCGACCCCGCCGGGCAGCCATTTGATATCGACTATGCATTTACGGTAATCTTTCGGCAGGGGCTGGGCATTATCATCGGCTCCCTGGTGGCATTTCTACTCGGACAGCTCATTGATGTCTATGTGTTCCAGAAGCTCCGTAAATTCACAGGCTCTAAAATGATCTGGCTGCGTGCTACTGGATCTACGCTCGTCTCCCAGTTTATCGACTCCTTCGTCGTACTGGTGATCGCCTTTTATATTTTTGGCAATTGGTCTTGGGCACAGGTGGCCTCGGTGGGAATCATCAATTATATCTACAAGTTCGGCGTGGCCGTCATGCTCACCCCACTGCTGTACCTGGGACACTATCTTATCGATCGTTACCTCGGTAAGGATGTTGCCGAGCGAATGACGGCGGAAGCCTCAGAGGACACCTCTTTTTTATAGGTTTTAACTGGCCTTACAGCCAGAAGTAGTTCTTTTCTGCTGTTGCTTGTGGTGAGGGCCTAGCGCTGTATGGGTCAGGGCTGTTTTACGGTATCCGAGACTATAGGATACCGTCTGCTAGACAAATAGGTGGTATTTCCATCCTTTGCCCCAGGGGGCAAAAGAAAAAGACCTCGCAAAGCTGCAGAGGTCTTTTTTTATAGCTGTCCACGCTTCCGTTTCGGGATAAAGGCCGAAACAGCTTAGCGAATAACGATCGGAAGCTTCAGCTTTTCCCAGCGCACCACGATACCAGGCGTTTCGATGCTGATGGACAGTTGTTCCTGACTTTCTTCCACAAACTCCGGCGTGGCCACAGTACGGATAACATCGAATTTTTCATCGTATTCGAAGTGTCCATGGGCGAGGTCCCATTCCTCGTTTAAGATGACTGTCCAGTCGCCATTTTCTTTAGGAATGGTAAACAGCGAATACTTGCCTGGTGCCACTTCTTTATCGCCTACCGTTAAGGTTTCGGTAAATTCGATGTAGGTAGCCTCATTAGCACCTGTTCTCCAAACATTATCGTAAGGGACTAACTCGCCCCATACCGTTCTTCCCTTAACAGAAGGAGCACCGTACTGAACGAAAAGTTGCTTGCCACTATCCAGGCTACCTTCTAAGGTGCGAAGCGGGCTGGCGCGCTCGTTTTTAGCCGGCAGTTCCATTTCCATTTCTTCGCTTTCAGCTTCTTGTGAGCCGCTGTCCGCTCCTCCGCAGCTGTAGAGGCCGAATACGGCCAAAACGCTAAGGGTTAGTAAGGTGATACGTGTTTTTTTCATGGTAAATCTTGGTTTACGCGGGTGAAATTACGATAAAACGCATGAAAATAAAGGCTTTTTGTTGTTTAAATTTTGTCTTAGGACCTCAGGGTCGGTTCTGATGTAGGATGTATGAGGAGGAGAGCGGTTAGGAAGTCGGCAACTTCCCTCGTTTCAGTGGTCATTTGGGGGGGTGGATGTGGAGCCTGTGAGTGGAACAAGGCCTTCCTGCGTGCTGCGCTAGTGTAAGGTAAACAGAAATAAATTCGGTCTGCTGCATGCGGACAAAGCAAAAAAACCTGTATTTTAGCTTTTAATGTCGCCACACCCTATTTCCGACGCTTAAGAATCCGAAACATGCGCTATTTCGCTTTTATACTTAGTCTGTTTATTTCCCTCACCCTGGCCGTGGCTTTGATTTTGCCCATAGGGCCTCTCCCTCCGCTGATTCACGTGCTGGACCCTCAAAAAGGATTTTGGGCAAATAGTTTTTCTGAGGATATGGTGCTGGAGGAGGAGCTGCAGCTGCCTGGCCTGGAAGCTCCCGTGCAGGTGTATTACGACGAGGCTTGGGTTCCCCATGTGTATGCCGAAAATGAGCGCGACCTGATGCGTGCCCAGGGCTTTGTGACGGCCCAGCATCGGCTGTGGCAGATGGAATTTCAAACGATGGCGGCAGCGGGCCGGATAGCCGAGTTGGTAGGAGACGTGGCCATCGACCTGGATCGCCAAACGCGACGCAAAGGCCTGCCCTTCGCCGCAGAGAATGGCCTGGAGTTTTTGAAACAAGAAGACCCGGAGACCTATGCCCTGGTAGAGGCTTTTTCGGAAGGTGTAAATGCCTATATGCAGCAGCTGAGCCCTGCGCGCCTGCCGGTGGAATACAAGCTTCTCAACTACCGTCCGGAACCGTGGAGCCCACTGAAGAGCATGTTGCTGCTTAAGTATATGGCAGACATGCTGGTGGGTGATAATGACTTGCAGTTCACGAATTTATTAGGCTACTTAGGCAAAGACCTGGTAGATGCTCTTTATCCAGATTTTCCTAGCATTCAGGATCCTGTTATCGAGGCAGAGAAGGCATGGACTTTTAAAGCCTTGCCTTTGCCGGAGGCGCCAGAAAACTTTCTGCCTGAAGGGGATGCCGGTCTTCATGCTTTACTTCCGAATCCGGAGCCGGGCGTGGGTAGTAACAACTGGGCCGTGTCGGGCGCACTGACAGCAGATGGCCGCCCCATACTTGCTAATGACCCCCATTTGGGCTTGAACTTACCGTCCATCTGGTTTGCCATGCAGCTGAGCTGTCCCTCCTACACGGTTAAAGGGGCTACCCTTCCGGGGGCCTTGGGGATCATTTCGGGCTTCAACAGACAGATCGCCTGGGGGGTGACGAATGCGACCCGAGATGCGCGGGACTGGTACCGAATTACCTTTAAGGATGCCTCTCGCAGTGAATATAAATACAATGGACAGTGGATCCAGAGCACGCTGCGTATCGAAGAAATTAAAGTAAAGGGACAGGCTCCCTTAGTAGATACTGTGGTGTACACCCACCACGGCCCTGTGGTCTACGATGCGGCCTTCCGCGCGGAACGCAAAGATGCGAACTATGCATTAAAATGGACAGCCCACGATCCGAGTAACGAGCAGCGTACCTTTCTGATGCTGAATCGAGCGAAAAATCATGAGGAGTACTTGGAAGCCCTCAGCCACTATACCTCACCCGCCCAAAACTTCGTCTTCGCCTCTGCCAGCGGAGATATCGCTATGAAGGTACAGGGTAAGTTTCCCCTAAAGTGGCCGGAGCAGGGCAAGTATTTGCTGGATGGAAACCTACCCGAGCATGAGTGGCAGGGTTATATTCCGAATGAGCATCACGCGGCCACCAAAAATCCTAAACGGGGCTTCGTGTCTTCTGCCAACCAGCATCCCGTGGCTGATAGCTACCCGTATTATGTTTTCGATTACTCGTATGAGCATTACCGAAATCGCCGCTTAAACGAGCGGCTGGCCTCCATGAACCGGATAACCCTTAAGGACATGAAAGCCCTTCAGTTCGATAATTATATGTTACACGCCGCGGAAGCGGTTCCGGCGCTGCTCCTTCGCTTAGGGGATGTGTCGGCCTTTACGGCCAAAGAGCAGGAAGTCATCGCCAAGCTTGCGGACTGGAACTTTTATACCCACCCGAATCAGGAGGAGCCTAGCTACTTTGACTTCTGGTGGAAGCTGGTAAAAGAAGGGATGTGGGAGCCTCTGCGCCAGCAGCCCGGCCTGCTGCTGCCGAATAATTTTGAAACCACTCGGCGACTGCAGGAAGGGCTAGAGCAGGAGGTGCTCACGCGGTTTCCAGAGCTAGCAGCAGAACCATTAAATGAGTTGATTCGCGATCGCTTTCAGCGTACGGTGGCACACTTGGATAGCCTGAAGCAGGTGGGGGAAAAGATCAACTGGGCCGATTATAAGCGTACCTCGATTTTGCATTTAGTGCCTAATTTCGTCCCCTTTTCGTATCAAAACATCTATACAGGTGGTGGGCGCGGCATCCTGAATGCCACCAGTGAGCGGCATGGAGCCAGCTGGCGCATGGTTGTGGCCATGGGCGAAGAGATCGAAGCGTATGGCATATACCCGGGTGGGCAGTCTGGAAATCCGGGGAGCAAGTTTTACGACAATTGGATCCATCCCTGGTCACTGGGTGAGTACCACCCGATGCCACTCTACCCGATAGAGGAGGCCGAGGCCTTGTTTACCCATTCACTCTTAGTTCCATAAACCATGAAATTCTTTATACTGCTTGTATGTGTTGCCTTGCTTGGGTTTTTTGCCGGTCCTTTTGTGCCGCATTACGTGCTAATGCTGCTGATCGCACTTTTCGCATTTCTGCTGAATAGCGGGGGCTGGGCGGCATTTATGGGTGGCGGTTTGGGTCTAGGGCTCTTGTGGTTCGGGCTTAGCACTTATACGGCCATTGTGACGGAGTCAGCACTTCCCGACCGCATGGCGCAGCTTTTTCAGCTGCCGGATCCGGCCTATTTAGCGCTGCTTACGGCTTTAGTGGGCTTTTTACTCGGTGGGTTTTCCGCCCTGACGGGCAAAACACTTCGTGCTATCTTTTCTCCTAAAGCACGCGTACAGCCTTATCGGTAGGGGCTTTCGGTCTTAGAGGGAGAGGCTTCTCTGCCTTTCGGCGAAAAGCTGTATCTTTAAGCCAAATTTTGAAGAAGTATTCCCATGAATGTGAAACGCTATTTTTTAATGAGCCTAGCAGTCTTCGGCTGTGTACTTGCACTGCAGGCCCAGCAGCTGAATGACCTGCGTAACCTACAAGTAGAGCAGCTTTCTGATCGGCAGCTGGTGCAGCTCATGGAGCGTGCCGCCGAACAGGGCCTATCAGAAAGTCAGGTGCTCGACTTAGCGCGTGCTCAGGGTTTGCCGGAAAGGCAGCGTCAGGCACTCGCGCAGCGCCTGCGTGAGCTCCCGAAGCCGAGAGGGCGTAGAGGCGAGAGTGCTTCTGGCCGCACTGGATATGAACGGGGTACTCTGCGTACAGAAGAGCAACTGCCTGGCGGAGGCCTAAGGGGCGGGCGGGTAGCTGGCAGTAGCTTGGCTGCCGAGGGAGATGCAGACAGCCTATCGCTGGCACAAGTATTCGCCCAGATCGATGGACTTAGTCCTTTACAAAAACAGATTTTCGGGTTTACGCTCTTTGAAGGTGCAGCAGAAGCTTTTGCCCCTAATTACAACTTAGCTACGCCGGGAAATTATGTTTTGGGTCCCGGGGATGCGCTTTTCGTGGATATCTACGGTGCCTCAGAGATCAGTTTTGACTGGCAGATCAATCCAGAGGGAGAGGTGCTGCTGCCCCAGCTAGGTCCCCTGACGTTAGCAGGCCTTACGGTGGAAGAAGCCAAACAGCGGCTTCGAGAGCGCCTTGCGTCCCAGTATGCAGGGCTTCGTGGAAGTCCTGCAGACACTTTTTTGGCCCTTCGAGTCGGTAATACCCGCAGCATCCGAGTCACTTTAGTAGGCGATGTGAAGCGTCCCGGGGCCTATCAGCTACCCGCCTTCGCACAGACGTTTAATGCCCTTTACGCCGCTGGAGGGCCTACCGAAAATGGGTCTTTTCGAACGATCCAACTGTATCGGGGCAATACGCTCTTAGCTACGTTGGACCTGTATGCCTTTATGTTAGGGGGTAGCCATGAGGGCAATCGTCTGCTCCAAGACAATGATGTCATCGTGGTCCCGCCTTACCAGCGTCGTGTCGCTTGGGAAGGAGCCGTGCGCCGCCCAGGGCTTTATGAATTAAGCCCAGATGAGCGACTCGAAGACCTGTTCCGTTTTAGCGGTGGCCCTGCTGCCGGTGCTTTTACCGAGCGCTTACAGGTGCAGCGACTGGAAGGTGGCCAGCAGCGTCTTTTGAGCGTGCGCAAGGATGCATTTTCGAACTTTGCTTTGGCCGACGGGGACCGTATTGCGGTGGCAGAGGCACTAGAGCGTTTTGAAAATCGGGTGCAAGTGACCGGTTCGGTCTTTCGTGCAGGGGCGTATATGTTGGCCGAAGGCATGGGCATTCGTGCGCTTATTCAGGAAGCGGAAGGGCTGCGGGAGGATGCCTTTACTGCGCGTGCGACGCTTTATCGGGTAGGGACAGACATGCAGCAGGAGGCCCTGGAACTAAATTTAGGTGCCATCCTCTCTGGTCAGCAGGAGGATATTCTGCTGCGACGGGAGGATGTGCTTGATGTACGCTCCATTTTTGATTTACAGGAAGAGGTTTTTGTCCAGATAAGTGGTCAGGTGAATAGGCCCGGACCCTTTCCTTTCCGGCGTAACATGACGGTGGGTGAGTTGATTTTGCGTGCTGGTGGTTTGAAGCAGTCAGGCAGCCTCGAGCGCGTGGAAATTGCCCGAAGGGCAAAGGGCCCTGACGGCGCACAGGTGATGGAGCTCATCCCGCTGAATTTACCTCAGGACTGGAGCCTATCCGACGCCGAGGCGCAAGTGCCCCTGATGGCTTTCGACCATGTATTTATTCGGCAGCAGGCTGGTTTTCGTCGGGAGCAGCTGGTTGAAATCCAAGGGGAGGTAGCCTTTCCGGGGACCTATGCGCTGCGGACGCCGAATGAACGCATTTCAGATGTGATCGCACGTGCGGGAGGCTTAACGGACTTCGCCTATGCACCGGGGGCCACGCTGATACGGAGGACAGAATTTTACCAAGAAAAAACGGATTTCGAGCGGAAGGAGCAAATTCTCCGACAGATCGCACGCCGGATGGAGGAGGCTGAGCTGAATGAAGCAGACCAGCTTTACCTGGAGCGTTTGCAAAGGACCCTGGCCGATAAGACTCTCTTAGCGGAGGAGCTTTCCGCGGAACGCTTGCTGCGAAATGCAGCGGCCAAGTTTCGGGAGGAACGGCTGCGCAGTGATCGTATGGCTTTCGGAGAAGAAAATGAAGAAGGAGAGCGAGAGGAAGGGCTTTTCAAGCAGCAAGAGCTGGTAGGAATCGATTTAGCCCAAATCCTCAGCAGCCCCGGTGCTGCCGGCAATCTCCGTTTAGAAGAGGGAGATATCATTCGTGTGCCGAAAGAATTACAGACAGTACGCATTCGCGGAGAGGTTTTATTTCCCACTACGGTACGCTATCGGGAGTTTAGTGGACTGCCCGCTTATATTACCCGTTCGGGAGGCTACTCTGAGCAGGCGCGCAAGCGCAAAGCCTATGTCGTCTATGCGAATGGCGACGTGAAGCGCACCCGAAACTTCTTATTTATACGCTTCCACCCGATTATCGCACCCGGCTCGGAGATTATCGTGCCGAAAAAGCCTGAGCGAGAACGGCTGCCAGCGCAGGCCTGGGTCGGGCTGGCTACGGGCTTGGCTTCCTTAGGCTTGATTATCGCGAATATCGTGCAGTAAGCGGTTAAAGGAGACAAGGCGAAAACATGGCGATTAAGCGCCTTCCGCTTTGTTTTCTTTCGATTGCGTCTTACTTTTACATACCTTTATGTTTTTACTAGAAACTAATAACTTTTATTCAAGATGAAAATTACCAAAATTTGTTGTATCGGCGCAGGATATGTGGGAGGCCCTACCATGGCAGTGATCGCCCAGAAGTGCCCGGATATAACGGTTACTGTGGTGGATATCAACCAGGCGCGGATAGATGCATGGAATGGCGAAGATCTCGATAAGCTTCCTGTTTACGAACCGGGCCTAGATCAAGTGGTCGCCGAAGCACGTGGAAGGAATTTATTTTTTTCAACAGACGTAAACAAGGCCATCGATGAAGCGCAGATGGTCTTTATTTCTGTAAATACACCTACCAAAACATACGGTGAGGGGAAAGGCATGGCGGCGGATCTGAAATGGGTGGAGCTCTGTGCTCGCCAAATCGCGGCTGCTTCGACCTCAGATAAAATTGTGGTGGAGAAATCTACTTTGCCGGTGCGCACCGCACAGGCGGTGAAAGACATTTTGGATAACACGGGCGGTGGTCGTAAGTTTCAAATCTTATCCAATCCCGAATTCTTAGCCGAAGGTACTGCAGTAGAAGATTTATTGGCTCCTGATCGTGTCCTTATAGGAGGAGATCCAGGTCCCGAAGGTCAGGAGGCGATCGAAGCGCTGGTCAGTGTCTATGCGGCTTGGGTGCCAAGGGAGCGGATTTTAACGACCAATATCTGGTCATCGGAGCTTTCCAAGTTGACAGCAAACGCCTTCCTGGCGCAGCGTGTTTCTTCGATAAATGCGATCTCGGAGCTTTGTGAGCAGACGGGCGCAGATGTAACAGAGGTGGCGCGCGCGATCGGCGCTGACAGCCGCATCGGTCCTAAGTTCTTGAAGGCTTCTGTGGGCTTTGGGGGCTCTTGCTTCCAAAAAGATATTTTGAACATGGTGTACATTTCCCGCAGCTATGGGCTCACGGAAGTAGCCGATTACTGGGAGCAGGTCATCAAGATGAACGACCATCAGAAGGCTCGTTTCGCGAAAAATATCATCAAGTCTCTCTATAATACCGTAAACGGAAAGAAAATCACCTTCCTAGGCTGGGCATTTAAAAAGGATACCAACGATACGCGGGAATCTGCCGCCATCTATGTGGCCGATCATTTAATTAATGAACAAGCGCAGATCACCGTTTATGATCCGAAGGTAAGCGAAGAAAAAATCTACGCTGATTTAGAATATCTTAATACGCGCTCTCCGGAGGAAATTCGTCGCCTAGTAAAGGTAGTGCAGGATCCTTACGAAGCCTGTCTGGATGCCCATGCTGTAGCCATTTTGACGGAGTGGGATGAGTTTTTAGGCTATGATTGGCAACGTATTTATGAAACAATGCTGAAGCCTGCCAAGGTCTTTGATGGTAGAAATATTTTACCACATGAGGAGCTGAAAACCATGGGATTCCGTGTGCAGTCCATCGGTAAAGCGGTACAGTAGCTTTCCCTCACCTAAAAGAACGTACGATGAAAGGAATCATTTTAGCGGGCGGGTCGGGCACGCGCCTGCATCCCATCACAAAAGGGACATCAAAGCAGCTTTTGGCTATTTACGATAAGCCGATGGTCTATTATCCGCTGTCCGTGCTGATGCTAGCCGGTATCCAGGATATACTTCTCATCAGCACCCCCGATGACTTGCCGAATTTTAAAAAACTTTTCGGAGATGGGTCCACCTTGGGGATTCGGCTGTCCTATGCCGAGCAGCCGAGTCCGGATGGTTTGGCGCAAGCCTTCCTTATCGGGGCCGACTTCATCGGGGAAGACGATGTATGCCTGGTCTTAGGAGATAATATTTTCTATGGGGATGGCATGTCGCAGCTCCTTAAAAATGCCCGAACCGCCCTTGAAAAAAAGCAGGAAGCCACGGTTTTCGGATACTATGTAAATGATCCCGAGCGCTATGGGGTAGTCGCCTTCGATGCCTCCGGTAAAGCCTATGCGATCGAAGAAAAACCATCGAAACCGAAAAGCAATTATGCGGTCGTCGGGCTCTATTTTTACCCGAATGATGTGGTGCAGGTGGCTAAAACCATTGAGCCTAGCGAACGTGGGGAGTTGGAAATCACTAGTGTCAACCAGCACTACCTGCAGGCAGATCGCCTCAGTGTCCAGATGATGGGCAGGGGGTACGCGTGGCTTGACACAGGTACCCATGAGTCGATGATGGAAGCTTCCAGCTTTATCTATGCCATCGAAAAGCGGCAGGGATTGAAGGTAGCTTGCTTGGAGGAAATCGCATTTGATAAGGGCTGGATCTCTGCTGCAGACCTCGAAAAACAGGCAGAAATGCTAAAAAAGAGCTCTTACGGGCAGTATCTGTTAAAGCGCATCGCACAAGTACATCAAGATGGAGGCGAATAAAAAAATTTGGCTTAGCCCTCCCCACATGGGAGGAAAGGAGCAGGTATACGTACAAGAGGCCTTCGCCGGCAACTGGATCGCGCCAGTGGGCGAAAACCTAAATAAATTCGAGGAAGCAATCGTGGCGGCCACCGACTGTGGACATGCGGCGGCCATTACTTCCGGGACGGCAGGCATCCACTTGGCTCTTCTTCTTTCGGGGGTAGGGCCTGGAGATTATGTTTTGTGCCAGTCGCTGACCTTTTGCGCGAGCGCAAACCCCATCCGCTACCTGGGGGCTATCCCTGTGTTTATCGGCAGTGAGCCCAAGAGCTGGAATATGTGCCCGAAAGCCCTGGAAGAGGCTATCCAAGCTTGTATGAACGGAGAAATTAAGCAGTTCGCCCAAGCAGACTGTCCAGATTATGAACAGCTTACCGCTAAAAAGCCAAAGGCTATCCTTCCCGTGCATCTTTACGGTATGCCCGCGGACATGGAGCAGATTTCAGCAGTGGCCGATAGGTATGCGATTCCGGTGGTGGAGGATGCAGCCGAAGCACTGGGTGCCTCTTATCGGGGGAAGGCCTGTGGGACCTTCGGAGATTTTGGTATTTACTCCTTTAATGGAAATAAGATCATCACTACCTCGGGGGGTGGGGCCATCGTCTCACAAGATGCTGCTAAGATCGCTCATGCAAGGCATTTAGCCACTCAGGCGCGCGATCCAGCACCTCATTATCAGCATACAGAGATTGGCTATAACTATCGTCTTAGTAATGTGAGTGCGGGAATCGGCCGGGGCCAAATGGAGGTGTTAAGCGAGTGGGTCAACAGGAGACGCCGCAACCACACCTTTTATAAGGAGGCGCTAGGGAAATTACCGGGTGTTCAGTTCCTAGAGGAGCAGCCGAATACCTATGCCAACCATTGGTTGACCTGTATGTTAATAGACCCTGCCTTAAGTGGTGGGGTCGATAGAGAAGCTATTCGCTTGCATCTAGAGGCAGAAAATATCGAGTCGCGTCCGATTTGGAAGCCCATGCACCAGCAACCAGTATTTGCATCTTTCCCTTATGTAGGGGATAAAACTGCAGACAGGGTCTTCGACATGGGGCTTTGCTTACCGAGTGGCTCTGCTATGGAAAAAGAAGATCTTGAGCGTGTGGTTCAAGCCATACAGGCCTGTTTCCAAGCTGTTGCTGAGCAGGCAGGGTAAGCTTAATTTTTAAGAAGTGTGCCAAAGAGCTGTTGGAGGAGCTAAATTTAGAGCTCCTCCAGCACTGCTTGCACGAATGGCCACTTACGGGGTACGCTATTCATGATTAAAATATCCTCCCAAAGTGCGCTTTCCTCGTCCAAAAAGCGAAAAAGGCGCTGCATACTATTTTTTCTGTAGAGCTGCTCGAAGACATCCACTCCAGCCTCCTTTTCGGTGAGCATCACGTTCATCAGAACGGCATCGAATAATTTATACCTTCCTGAGCCCGGGTGTTCGAAACTCCCTGCTCCCGTTTCTAATTTTTTAATGATTTTTTGCACATGTTGGAAGTTACGCACAAAGGAAAATCCTGTGCTTGGTTTTACTGTTCCGGCCAGGGTGCCAATGGGAATTACAGGCCCTTTGCCTGCTTTTGGGTGCAAGCGTGCGGTGGTCATGGGGATTTTGTTATGTTCCACCTCCAAAATTTCGTAAGGAGTATCTCCTAAGTAAGTCTTTATATAGTCGCGCAAAGCCGCCTCATAGCGCTCTTTTTCCCATAAAACTGCAGAGAAGAGGGTATATTCCACTAGGGCCACATTTTCTTTTTCCGGTAATAGGTAGCAGAAAGTCAGGCCAGGATCTTTTTGCGGTACGCGCAGGTCCATATAGGTAAAGGTGTGGGGGTTCCAAAGCGGCTTAGGCACGCGAATTTTCCAGCCCAGAAAGTGCTGCCACATAAAAGGCCCTTGCTGTTGGGCAACCTCTTGAAGTGCCTGTGCTTCAAAATACCCTTTAAAGCAGTAGCTTTTAAAGTGATAATCGCCTTGACTAGTTACGACGCGCTGCGCATGGGGTAAAACAGTAAAAATATCTGCCTGCAGGCGCTCAATCTGTTTACTTTTAGCGAGTTCCTCGGCGATAAAGCGGTAAAAGCTTAGCCCCTCGATCGTGTAGTAGCGGTAGGGGGCCAGCTCGAATTGCAGTGTTTGCTGGCGCAAAGGAATCTCCGCATGCGACCAGGAATGATGCAGGGGTAGCTCTTGGAGCCAAGGCGTGTCGGATCTGAGCCAGAAGCTCCAAGTGCGGTCATTCGTGTTTTTTGCCTCCCGATCGATAAGCAGCACACGCTTGTCGCGGAGCAGAGGGGATTTGCTGATTTGCCAAGCTAAAGTTAAGCCCGCTAGTCCTCCGCCGGCAATGATATAATCGTACGTGGTCGATGTGTCCATAGGTGAAATCAAAATCGGCGGTAGCTAAGTCCCCGATTTCGTTTGTGCTGACAACTGAAACCGGGCGCTTGCTGTTTATAAAGGTAAAGAAATTCTTTTAATCTTCTTCTTCGATGCGGTTTCCGCGAAGAAAATCCGCTATGGGCATTCTTTTTTTATTGGGAGCTTGCACTTCTAAGAGCGCCACTGTGCCTTGTCCACAGGTGATATGCCAGAAGGTTTTTTGGTCGGTAAGGGTGCTGCCGGGGCGCGTATGTTTCTTTTCGTTATCGACTACGGCCGTACGGAAAACTTTATAGGTATTCTCTCCCATTTTAAACCAAGCAGTGGGATAAGGGGATAGGCCACGTACCAGATTGTGCACCTCTTCGGCACTCTGAGTCCAGTCGATTGCACAGTTTTCTTTAAATAATTTAGGGGCAGCATGTACGGCTAGACTTTCGTCCTGCGTCTGAGTGCGCACCTCGCCTGTGGCGATGGCCGCGACGGTTTTGGCCACTAGGCCGGCTCCCTTATGCATCAGCCGCTCGTAGAGGGTCCCCACCGTATCTTCAGGATAAATCGGCTCTTTTTCTTGAAGAATTATATTTCCGGTGTCGATTTCATGTTTGAGAAAAAAAGTGCTGACACCTGTTTCTTTTTCTCCTTTGATAATGGCCCAGTTGATGGGCGCCGCACCACGGAAATTCGGCAGTAGGGAGGCGTGCAGGTTTAAGGTTCCTAAGGGGGGCATGCTCCAGACGGCCTCAGGAAGCATGCGGAAAGCTACGACCACCTGCAGATCGGCACCTAAGGAGCGGAGTTGTTCCTGGAATTCAGGGTTTTTCAGATTAGTGGGCTGTAGAATCGGTAGCTTGAGGTGCAGCGCACAGGCTTTTACGGGGGAGGGCAGCACCTTTTTTCCGCGGCCTTGTGGTTTATCAGGCGCTGTGAGGACGCCGACCAGTTCTACATGGGGGCTGGCATGGAGTGCTTCCAGGCTCGCCACGGCGAAATCTGGAGTCCCCATGAAAACTATTTTCAACTTTTTCTGTACCGCTGTGTTCATAAAACAAAAATACAAAGCAGCGATGGAGTATCCGCATGGGAGGGCAAAAATCAAAAAATTAACCCTTTTTTAGGGAGAATAAATGAATTTATGTAATTTCAATATGCCATTTCGGTAGAACTGTGCAAATCAACCTTTATTTTACCAGCAAAATTCATGAAAATCGTATCGTATTCCTTTTTGTTTCTAGCACTACTGGTGGTAAGTGCTTGTGGCCCAAGTGGTAACTCTTTTGCTATCCGTACGGAGGCTTTGGAGCTCAAGGCGGAAGGGCCACTCTTTGAGGGTTCTAATATGGCGCAGGCTACTTGGGAGTTTGATGTGGCAGAAGTATTACGCCAAAACCAAATCGATGGTTCCACCATCACGCGGGCACAGATCAGCGGCATTCAAATCCAGTATACGGGAGAACCCATCGACATGCAAAAGATCGTCCTGGAAGTAACTTCTAAATCGGTCGATATGAGCCGGGTGGCCCTCTATGAGGGAGAGATTTTAGTGAATAGCCCGATGGATTTGGGCCTCGCCCAAAAGCAAGCTAATCTGGCCGATGGTTTCATGAAAGATGGTAGAATTACCTTCGTGGCAGACTTTGATCTCAACCAAGAGGAGTATTGGGAGGATGTCGTGATGGAACTTTACGTAACCTTTGAACTATTAGTCAAGTAAACTATCCTACAATACACCTAAAAAAACCAATTATGAAAAAACTACTCTTTTTATGCAGCTTCTTGCTTATGGCTTTTTATGTGTCGGCGCAAGACGCCGATGCAATCACTGGGGTCTGGGAGCCGAGTAACGGTAAAGTAAGAGTAAAAATCGATCAGATCGAAGATAAGTTTTATGGCCGTATCGTTTGGCTCAAAGAGCCTAATGACCCGAGCACAGGCAAGCCGAAAGTAGACCAGAATAATCCTGATGAGTCCATGCGTAATGTGCCTTTACGGGGCTACCGCATGCTAAAGGATTTCGTGTATAACGGAAAAGGAGAATGGACAGAAGGAACCATCTATGACCCGGAATCTGGGAATACCTACAACTGTGTGATCACGATGAAGGACGATAATACCTTGGATATCCGAGGCTATGTAGGGGTGAAGACCTTCGGTAGAACGGACACCTGGAAACGTTTAAAAATCAAAGGCTAAAGCGATACCTATGAAGAGACATTTAGCCTGCTTGGCCCTGTTCGCAGGGCTTAGTTTTTCTTATGGTGCATTCGCCCAAGGAGAAGAAGAGGAAGAGGACTGGGACCTCTATGGAGAACTAGAGTTTGTGGATGAAAAAGGGGGAAAGGCCTTTGCCAAGCCTACTATCGTCGGGATGTCCCCGCAGCGGTTTTTTATGATCGGCTGGGATGTGCAGACCCCTTATGACATGCGCTTTTCGCAAACCAGATTCCCGGCCTCCGAAAATACCGGCTTCGGCGTGGATGAAAATCCAGATCCGGCACAAACCGCTCGGGCCAACTACACCGGAGGTTTTCGCTTCAATAGTGTCATTCCTGTGATCTCCAAGAGTAACCTAGTTTGGCAGTCGGGGATCAATTTTATGGATGTGCGCTATCAGATTACCGATATCCAGGGCGACACGGGAGGCGGTGAGCGGGGCTTGGCGCAAATTTTAAACGAAGATGGCCTACGTAATCTCAACTGGACCAATACCGTGTTTGTGCCTATTAATGAAAAGTCCTTTTTCGTCTTTCAAGGGCAGCTGGACATGAGCGGTAATTTTGATTTTGGCTTTCAGCCATTTAATACCGTGCGCGTTAGTGCGGCGGCCATTTATGGGAAACGTGTTTCTGATCTCAAGCGCTGGGGTGTCGGCCTTTCGCGTACCTATCGTGTAGGGAATATGAATTATATTCCGGTGGTGATGTACGACTGGACGAGCCCGGACCGCAAGTGGGGGACAGAGATCCTATTCCCTGCTCGTGCCAGTGGTCGCTATAATTTTAGTAAGACTTCCTTACTGCTTTTCGGCTTCGAGCTGGAGGGACAAAGTTACCGAATCGACGAATTCAGCAGAGGAAATAACAGCTTCGAAATTCGTCGAGGTGAGCTGCGTCCACGTCTGGAGTATCAAAAGCAAATCACAGGTCCTTTTTGGTTTAATATGCAGGCAGGCTATCGCTTCGACTGGTCCTTTGATGCGGATGAGCTAGATGGAGGACGTGAGTTCTTTAGAGGTTTCTTCGGAACACAGGAGTTCGGTATGCGGAATAACCTAGGTAATCCGCTCTATTTTAATGTGGGGATAAGTTTTGTAACTTTATAAAAAAACTTAGTTCGAACACACTTATACATCCTGAGGAGGCAAGTCCTACCTTGAAAATCGCTCCGTTCGGGGCGATTTTTTTTATGCCCCTTCCCTGTTCCTTCCTGCTGTGTGGTCTGTCATTTAGGTGCGTAGGGGGAGGAGGTGAATGCGAAAAATGCGAGGGGGATTTATCGCTCCGATAAGGAGCAACTTATTTTTTTACTGATTTAGAACGCTTTTATTGATTTATCTGTTAATTTTGAAATTGCTTATCAAGAAAGACTGAGGGACGGGCCCGATGACGTCTTAGCAACCTCTAGCAAGGTGCTAATTCCCATTTTCTACTAATCCTAACTAGGAGAAAATAGAGATGAGCGGTAGTTGAATCCCAGTATTTTTCTTCCGGTTCTTGATAGGCATTTTGTGATTAGCTATGATGAACAGAACCGAGTTACTCTTAGACGCCCTATCCAAACGTATTTTGATCTTAGATGGAGCCATGGGCACCATGATCCAGCGACACGGCTTGCAGGAGGCTGATTTCCGAACTCCTGATTTACAAGATCATCCGAAGCCATTGAAGGGTAATAATGATTTGCTTTCGCTCAGCCGTCCGGATGTGATCCGCGCCATCCATGAGGCCTATCTGGAGGCAGGCAGCGACCTGATTGAAACCAATACCTTTAGCGGGACCAGCATCGCTCAGGCCGATTATGCCCTGGAGCATTTGGCCTATGCGATTAATAAATCTTCTGCGGAGATAGCTGCTGAGGCAGCGAAGGCCTATACGGCCAAAAATCCCGACAAGCCGCGTTTCGTGGCAGGGGCTCTTGGACCCACGAACCGCACAGCCTCTATTTCTCCTGATGTAAACGACCCTGGTTATCGAGCCATAACCTTTGACCAGTTGGCAGCGGCGTACACCGAGCAGGTAGAAGGGCTTTTGGATGGGGGCGTGGATATTTTGCTTATTGAGACAGTATTTGATACTTTAAATGCGAAGGCGGCACTTTATGCCATCCAAGAGGTCTATGAAAAAAGAGGTTTGCCGCTGGATCCGCGGGAGGGAGGGATTCCGATTATGATGTCAGGCACCATCACGGATGCTTCTGGCCGTACCCTTTCGGGACAGACGACAGAGGCCTTTTTGATTTCGGTTTCCCATGTGCCGCTTTTAAGTATCGGACTGAACTGTGCACTTGGGGCTAGAGAGTTGCGCCCCTACCTAAAAGTCTTGGCTGATAAGGCTCCCTTTTATGTGAGTGCCTACCCGAATGCGGGGCTTCCAAACGCCTTTGGGGCCTATGATCAAGGGCCTGGGGAGATGGCACAACAGGTAGAAGAATTTTTGGCTTCCGGCTGGGTAAATATCTTAGGAGGATGCTGCGGAACGACGCCAGAACATATTGCGGCCATTGCGGCGGCAGCCGCCAAGTACAGCCCAAGACCCTTACAAGAAGAAGACGTGCAGGTATGAGAAGAGGACGAAATTATTTACAACTTTCTGGGCTAGAGCCCTTAGTGTTTACCCCGGAGCTGAATTTTGTGAACATCGGCGAGCGGACGAATGTGACGGGATCTAAGCGTTTCGCACGCTTGATTTTAAATGGACAGTATGATGAAGCGCTGGAAGTGGCGCTGGATCAGGTGCGGGGCGGAGCCCAAATTCTGGATGTCTGCATGGATGAGGGGATGCTTGATGGGGTGGAGGCGATGACGCGCTTTCTACATCTTATCGCCTCAGAGCCGGAGATTAGCCGAATTCCGATCATGATCGATAGCTCACGCTGGGAAATTATCCTGGCTGGCTTAAAATGTGTGCAAGGAAAGGCTATCGTGAACTCTATTTCACTTAAAAATGGGGAGGAAGAGTTTATCCAGCAGGCTAAAACGATAAAAAAGTTTGGCGCCGCAGTGGTGGTGATGGCCTTCGATGAAAAGGGGCAGGCGGATACTTATGCCCGTAGGGTAGAAATCTGTTCACGCAGCTATAAACTGCTGGTGGAAACGGTACGCTTTAATCCGCAAGATATCATTTTCGATCCAAACATCTTTCCCGTGGCTACCGGGATGGAGGAACATCGGAAAAATGCATTGGACTTCTTCCATAGCACGCGCTGGATCAAGCAAAACCTTCCAGGCGCTAAGGTCAGTGGTGGAGTTAGCAATGTGAGCTTTAGTTTCCGAGGAAATAATCCGGTGCGTGAAGCCATGCATGCAGCTTTTCTCTATCATGCCATTCGCCATGGTATGGATATGGGTATCGTGAATCCCTCCATGCTGGAGGTCTATGACGATATTCCGAAAGATCTGTTGGAGAAAGTCGAAGATGTGCTCTTCGATCGGCATGAGGGAGCTACGGAGGCGCTACTGAGTTTTGCCGAAACGGTGAAGGCAGGCGATAAAAAGGAGGTGCAAACGGCCGCTTGGCGCGAATTGCCTGTTGCTAAACGCATCGAGCATGCCCTGGTGAAGGGGATCTTAGATCATATTATCGAGGACACGGAGGCTGCGCGTGTGGAGCTTAAAAACCCGCTGCATGTGATCGAGGGTCCGCTGATGGACGGCATGAATGTGGTGGGAGATCTGTTCGGCGAGGGCAAAATGTTTTTGCCACAGGTGGTGAAATCTGCTCGCGTGATGAAAAGGGCAGTGGCTTATCTGGAGCCCTTTATGCCGCTACCAGATGAGGCGGCTATTCGTTCGGGCAAGTCCTCGGTGAAGAAAATTCTACTCGCCACCGTGAAGGGAGATGTGCATGATATCGGAAAAAATATCGTGGGCGTGGTTTTAGCCTGCAACAGCTACCAAATTATCGATTTAGGGGTGATGGTGGATGCGGAGAAAATCATCGATGAAGCAGTGCGGCAGCAGGTGGATATCATCGGGCTCAGCGGTTTGATCACTCCTTCGCTCGATGAAATGGTCTATGTGGCTACTGAAATGGAACGCCGAAACCTACAGATTCCTTTGTTGATCGGTGGAGCTACTACCTCGCGCATCCATACAGCGGTAAAAATCGATCCGGTCTATAGCGGCACAGTCATTCATGTAACGGACGCTTCGAAATCCGTGCCGATCGCAGGAGATGCGATCCACGAAGAAACACGCGAGGCGTATCATCGAGAAATCAAAGCCACCTACCAGAAACTGCGTGAGGAGCATGAAGCCAAGCAGCAAGTGAAAAAGTTGGTGCGTCTCGAGGAGGCGCGCGCAAATGGTTACCAAGTGGACTGGCAGCAGCATCCGGTCCAGGTACCGAAAAAAGTGGGCATCTTCAGCCCTGAGTTGGACCTTAGCACCTTACGAAATTACATCGACTGGACGCCCTTTTTTCAGACATGGATGCTGAGCGGTCGGTATCCGAAGATCCTCGAGGATCCGGTGGTAGGTGCTGAGGCGCGTAAATTGTACGCTGACGCCACCGCGATGCTGGATCGCTTAATCGCAGAACGCTGGCTGTCAGCTAAAGCGGTGATCGGTATCTTCCCTGTTCGCCGACAGGGAGATTCTGTTCAGGTGCTAGATGCTGCAGGAAAGGAGACAGGGCGTGAATTTCATTTTTTACGCCAGCAAGGCCAAAAAGGAAAAGGAGTTCCCAACCGCTCGCTGGCGGATTATCTGCATCCCGAGGAGATAGACTATTTAGGTGGTTTTGCGGTGACGACCGGACTAGGTATGGAGACTAAGTTGGCCGAATACGAAGCCAATGGAGATGATTACTCCAGCATTTTGTTTAAGGCACTGGCGGATCGACTGGCGGAAGCGGGGGCAGAGTACTTGCATGCGCGCGTGCGTCAGGAGTATTGGGGCTATGCCCCAGAGGAAAACTTGGATAACGAAGCGCTTATCAAGGAGGCTTACGCGGGTATTCGTCCTGCGCCGGGCTATCCTGCCTGCCCGGAGCATTCGGAAAAAGCAGCGCTTTTCTCTTGGTTAGAAGTTCCGGAGCGCACGGGGATTACCCTGACGGACAGCTTCGCGATGCTCCCTACTTCGGCGGTGAGTGGCTTTTATTTTGCCCATCCGGAGGCGCGCTATTTTGGCCTAGGAAAAATCGCGGAGGATCAGGTGGCCGACTATGCCGAGCGGAAGGGGGTCTCTTTGGCCCAGGCGGAGCGCTGGCTGTCGCCGAATTTAGCTTATAGCCCATCTTTACATATAGCAGCAGTTTAAATGAAAATTACAACATACATCGAGGAGGCCAAGAAGCCTTTGTTCTCCTTTGAGATATTACCTCCTTTAAAGGGACAGAGCCTAAAGGATTTACTGGATGGCATCGCACCCCTTATGGAGTTTCAGCCGCCCTTCGTGGACATTACCTATCATCGGGAGGAGTTTATTTATAAGGAGCGGGCTGGTGGGCTCTTGCAAAAGGTAAGCACCCGAAAGCGACCCGGAACGGTGGGGATTTGTGCGGCGCTGATGAGTCGTTACCAGGTGGATGCGGTTCCTCACTTGCTGTGTGGCGGCTTTACGCGGGAGGAAACGGAAAATGCCCTGATCGACCTGAGCTTTATCGGGGTACAAAATGTGCTGGCACTACGTGGAGATGCGCCGAAGGCTACGGGGATCTTTGTACCCGAGGTGGATGGGCATGTCTACACCAAGGATTTGGTGAAGCAAATAACGGCGATGAACCGGGGGCAGTACCTGCATGAAGAAACGGAAACAGGTTTTCAAACGGATTTTTGTGTGGGCGTTTCGGGCTATCCGGAAAAGCATTTTGAGGCGCCGAGCTTGAACTGGGACCTCAAGTATCTGAAAGAAAAAGTAGATGCGGGGGCGGAATATATTGTGACACAGATGTTTTTTGACAATGCCAAGTTCTTTGATTTTCAGCAGCGTGTGCGCGATTTAGGGATTACAGTGCCGATCATTCCGGGGCTGAAGCCGATTACCACCTTAGGCCAAATTCAAGCCTTGCCGCGGACTTTTTTCTTAGATTTTCCCGATGCGCTCATGCTGGAGCTGGAAAAATGCCGCTCGAATGCAGAGGTGCGTGAAGTGGGTATTGAGTGGGCGATCGCCCAAAGTAAGGAGCTGGTCGCTGCGGGTGTGCCTGTTTTACACTACTACACCATGAGTAAGGCAGAGGCTACGCGCAGAATCGCGGCGGAGGTGTTTTAAAGGGTGAGGACTTCTTTCCCTACCGCTTGCTGCTTGCCTTCCCCAAGGAGCTCGTGTGCGGTTTTTCCAGCTGGACAGCGCCTCTAAACGGGATTTATGGGCCTTGGCACCCACGAAAGTGCGACGACGGAAACACGAAAGGGCTGCTTGAGAGAGCAGCCCTTTCGGTTTAAATAAATACTAAGGTGTTACGTCCCCTTTTCTGATGGCATAACCCCTTTTTTCTAGTTGCCTTTTCACAGCTCGCCTACAGCAGCTGCAGCAAAGCATCAATTTTCCGCGTTAGGTCTTCAAGTGCGGCGGCATAGCGCGCATCCCATTCTGCTAATCGCTCGGAGGACTGGAGTTCTACCTCATACTGTATGCCCGGAAGGATCCAGCTGGCATATCCGCTGAAGGGATCGTTACTAGCATAAAGCGAGCGATACCAGTCGCCGAAGTACATGCCTTTTTTATCGATAAAGCTTTTTTCCAGCCCTAAAAGCTGCTTGTTGATCGTTTTAAGTTGCTCCGATTTCAGGCTTCCTGCCGCTAAAGCCTTTTCTAAAGCGCTATCCCAAGCCTGTCCTTTGGCCGTTAAGGCTTCCAAGGCGGTGTTTACCTTAGTAAAGCCTTCGAAATCTTTTTCGAAATTTCTTACCTGACGGTTAGCGGCCTGAAAGTGACCCTCTAGGTCCTGCGCATAGCGGGAGACCTGGTAGGGAATCACCGCTGCATTTGCCAGGCGGAGCGTTAAAATGCCCACGAGGCGCTCCACTGCGGCACCCATCCGAAAGCTCGGGTCCGCGAAGGTCTCGTAAAAGTGCATGTTGTCGTAATTCGTATGATAGAGGGTAGGACCGCTGGCGCCACCGCTGAGGGAGGGGATGCCGGCATGCATGTAGAAGGCGATGTGGTCGGAGCCACCCCCCAGGTTGCCGATGGTCGGCTCCTCTTTTTGACCTGCCCAGACTTCGAAAACGGACTTCGCGGAGTCGGGGAAGGTGACCATTTTCGCTGCCTCGATGATGCCTTGCTTTAAGGTAGGGGAGGAGGCTGCGCCAAAGTTTCTTCCGGACACGGCGGCGTCTAAATTAATGTACGCGACGGCTTTCGCTTGGAGTTCGTCATGCAGCTGTTCCACCCATTCAGTGGAGCCGATTACGCCATGCTCTTCTGCATCCCAGTGGGCGATTAGAATCGAACGCTCGGGCTGGAAACCTTCTCGAGCTAGTTTCTGAAGCGTTTCGCTCAGGTTCAGCAGAAGGGCAGTGCCGGAGTTGGGATCGGTGGAGCCAAAGCTCCAGGCATCGTAGTGGCAACCTAAAATAATCCATTCGTCGGGGTACTGGCTGCCTTTCAGGGTGCCGACCACGTTTGTGGCGCGTACGAAGTCTCGTTTTTGGTCCACCTTAACACGTACTTCCAGCGCGCTACCTCCTTCGATGCGATAGGTAAAGGGGAGCCCCCCTTGCCAAGCGGGAGGAACGGCCTGCCCTTGCATCTGGCTCAGGATTTTTTCGGCAGCCCCATAGCCGATGGGAAGTACTGGAATGCTGTGCAGGAGCCCTTCCGTCTCAGGATCCATTCGCGCGATCTTCTTTTTCCCATCGAGAGGAAGGGCGGGTTCGAAGGGGGTGAGTGCATCTCCTGTCCAGGGCACGGTGAGCAGGGAGCCCCGCTGGATGGCGCTGGCATCGTAAAAAATGCCCTTCGGATAGGTGAGGCCCCGCGTAAAACCAGAATCTTTCGGATCGGTGTAGATGATAAGTCCGGCAGCACCTGCCTCTTCGGCAAATTTGGCTTTAAAGCCCCGGAAATTACCACCATAGCGCGCGATCAGGATTTTGCCTTTTAGGTCTACCCCCATTTTTTTAAGCAATTCGAAATCAGCCTTTACCCCATAGTTGACGTACACCACTTCTCCGCGCACATCCCCACTACCGGAAAATGCATTCCAGCCTTTACCTAAATCGGGATGTGCGAGAAAGGGGTCAGCTTCCCATTCGTTTTCCTGCTGACTGAGGGGCTCCCGATGGGGGCGAATAATTTCAATGAGCGAAGTGCCAGGCTCCTTACTCAGAAAAACATCGTAGGGATAGCGCTTCACCTCCCAACCGGCTGCCTGCATCGTTTCCGCCATATAAGCCTCCACCCGCTTGTTGGCCTCACTACCTGCTGGATGTGGTTCCTTAGTGAGCACCTCCAAGTGTTTTCGGAAGCCACTTTCGTCCACCAAATCCAAAAAGCGTTTTTCAAGGGTCTCCTGTTGTTTTTGTTTATCGGCACTGAATCCGCTTATGTTCTGCGCCTGAACTTGCGGGAGGTGCAGCGCTAGGCAAAGCCCAAGGCCATAGAGGTACTTTTTCTTCATGCTGTCGTTTTCTTTTTTAAAAAGCCTAATATACGAGTTAAAAAGGTGGTGACTATGCCTTTTATGTAAATGATGACGATGGAGCGTGTTTTTGGGCGAAGCCCAGATAAGGGTACGCGCTTCGTTTCTAGCTCGTGCACCTTGTTTAGAAGCTGTTATTTGGTATTTTTTAAATAATAAATATAGTTTGGAATGCTGTTTGATTTATCTTTTACACAACCAATAACAATCAAGATGAAAAATATACAGTATGCAGTCTTATTTGCGGGCTTGTTTGCCTGGCTTATGGTGGCTTGTTCACCGCGCACAGTGGTTACAGGCACTTGGAAATCACCAGAAGCAGACAAGATGTATGAGCGGGTGTTCGTGGCTGCCCTTATGGATGATTTGCGGCTACGTTCGGAAGTAGAGCAGGAGTTTGCTACCCGTTTTGCGAATCGAGATGTGGAGACGGTGAAAAGTTTAAATAGTATCCAACCTGATTTTTTCGATGAAGAAGAATTAAGCCAGGAAAAACTCCTCGCAGTGGTGCGCGAAACGGGTAGTGAAGCGATTATGACCGTCCGTTTATTGGACATTAATGAAGAAGAGCGCTTTGTACCGGGTGGTGTGATGGGCCCTCGTTTCGCACCTATGGGTTTTGGACACTACGGAACTTTTGGAGGCTACTGGAACCATTGGTATGGGAATGCTTGGAACACCGGATACGTGTCTGTAGATAAAACGTATGTATTAGAGACCAACTTATACGACGCGGAGTCGCTTTCTTTGGTGTATTCTGCGCAGTCGGAGACGTTAAATCCTTCGGACATGCAGGAATTTGCGGAAGCGTATGTGGATAAATTAAAGGCTTCTTTGCGTGAAGAAGGGCTGATTCAGTAGGGATGCTGGGGAGCTATTCGATTCGCTTCTCTCCTGTTTGGTAACCCTAATTTCTATAGCCCGCCTGTGTGGTAGGTATGTAGGCAGTAGGCCTTCGGCCAAAGGCAGGGAGGGATTACATCTTCGAATAGGACTTTGGTAGGGAGTAAGCATTCGGAAAGGGGGGGTCAGAAAAAAAGGGTTTGTAAACATCGTTTACAAACCCTTTTTTGGGTATTGGTCGGGGTGACAGGATTTGAACCTGCGACCACTTGCACCCCATGCAAGTACGCTACCGGGCTGCGCCACACCCCGAAAGGAAGAAAAGTTCGTCGGGGTGGCAAGATTCGAACTTGCGACCTCCACATCCCAAATGTGGCGCGATAACCGGGCTACGCTACACCCCGAACTGGCACAAAAGTATAAAGTTGTAGGCGATTCTACAAACTTAAAGCTGTATTAATGGATATTTTTCCTGCAAAGGTGGCTAAGTGATTCAGACTGAACAAGAAAATAGCAAGGCCTCTATCTTTGGGCTAGGCTTATCCATGTAGCGCAGCCCCCTTCCTGCTAGAAATGGGGGCAGTGGGGAGGTATTGAGAACCATTTAAATCCGATAGGATTAGCGATTATACTGTTTTCAGTATGCCAAATTCAAACTATAACTGTATATTTAACGTTTGAAAACTTGTTTTAACTATTATTTAATATTACCAAACCCAAAAAATACCATGATAAATCGTACAAAAACGAGTATCCTTAGCCTTGTGGCGGCAGCCGTATGTATGTTCTCCACGCCTTTTCAAACTCAAGCTCAGGAGCTTACTTATTCTGATCGCTTTTATCTTTCTGTAAGTGGTGGTGTCGCTTTCGGGGTGACGAATGGCGACCAAGGGGGTAACTTCATCGGTGGTGCTGCCCCTGAGAATTTACTTTCCAACAATAGAGGGACCTTAGGGAGTGGTGTTCCGCTGAATTTAAGACTTGGGATGTTTGTGACCGACCAAATTTCCCTAGACTTAGGGGTTCAGTATTTCTCGGGCTTCCGAAATGATGTGCAAATGGTCGATCTGCCTCAGTTGGGCTCTGCCATCAATGCGCAGGCGTATACAGAGCAGCTGCGAATCAATCCGACCGTTACCTTTTATGCTCCCATAACGAAATCCTTAGACGCTTACACGCGTGTGGGGCTGATGATTCCCGTAGCAGGTGCTGCCTTTATCGAAGCGGAAGGGCCTGCAATGTTCATTCAGCCAGATCCTGTTTTGGCGCCCTTAAGTTTCGAGCGTACCGAAGAAATCCGTGGTAATTTTTCATTAGGCTATACAGCAGCGCTGGGACTGGAATACAATGTAAATGATCGATTGGCACTTTTCGTGGAAGCCGAAGCGCTACACTTGAACGTGACCCGAAATACGGGAGAGTTTACCACCTTACAATTCGTAGGACCTGACGGTAATGTCGTACAAGATCTACGTGAAGTTGCGCCTGCCAGCCAGTTGAGAACCAATTATGTAGATGCACTGGGTGTTAATTCTAATAATGCATTAACGAATCCGAATGGTTTCGATCCTCAGCAGCCTTTAGATCTGCCTACCTCCACAAGCTTTTACCATCATATTTCGGCTCAGCTTGGGGTGAAGTTCAGATTTTAAGTAGGATTCATAAAATAAAAATTTTCTTTGCTTGCAATGGTTTGCAAGTAGTCACCCGGCAGTCTCGGAAACGATTGCCGGGTTTTTTTTTGCTATATTTTTAAATCGGCAACATAATTTTATTTAACTTCTTGATTTCGTAATGATAGCTAAATTTTATTGTCGAATTTTTAATTTGATGCAGATTTGCTGACCTTTGTATCGTGCATAACGGAAAAAAATTCCCTTTTCACCTCACCCAAATAGCCTGCTCTCTGCCTCCACAGAGGTATTTTATTTCACCTAAACCAATTTGAAATTATGAGAACAGTGTTGATGACCCTAATGAGCTGCTTGCTAGTAGCTTTCGCTGTACAAGCAGGTACAGCAGTAGAAAAAGTAGAAAAAAACGATGCCGTTCGTGTGCATGTAAGTGCTTCGGCCGGTGAAGATCAGCGGCTTCGTCTCTTGGTAGCTCCTGAAAATCCTTCTCCCTATCGGGTGCGCATCTATGCGCTTGATGGAAAGTTATTATGGAACGAGGTACATACGAACTCTCCGGGAAGGTTGCAGTACTACGATTTAAGTCAGCTTAATGTAAGAGGACTGCGTGTTCGTGTGACACAGGAGAAACAAGAGGTTTACGATGAGAAGCTTTCTTGGACGGAATCTGCACCAGCAGTGCCCAAGGTACTGGCTAAAGTGGATCGTGTGCAGCATGATCGTCTGCGTTTACTTTTCAAAAGCGCTGAAAATGAGACAGTAAAGATCTCCATTTTAGAAGATAATCGAGTGATCTTTTCCGAGAAGCTTCAGGATGCCAGTCAGCTAAAGCGTTACTACGACACCAAAGCGCTTTCGGCTAAAGCTGCCGTCAGTGTGCTGGTAGAAAGTGAAAATGGTTTTCGTCAGCTGTATGCCGTGCGTTAAGCATCTCGAGTAGCAGCCTTGGTGGCCCGCTACCACCCATTTTTTGCCCGTTTCCTTTAGGAGCGGGCTTTTTTATTTTTACTTTTTCGGGAGAAGCCATTTTTTATTTTTGAGCCTACTAGATGCTTGGAAAGGTATTAGGCCTCAGGTTGTAGCGTAAATTCCCCATTTTTTCGAAAAAAATCCGCCTTCCACGTTTTCATGCCGTTCAGCAAGTTCTCGCTTAGGCCTTAGAGGGATTTCTTTAATTTTGAATTTAATCGAAAAAAAAAGGTGCCATCTGCTTGCAGATTGGCTATATGTATGAAAAAGTTATCTTTTATAGTTGTCTTTTTGCTCTTACTTGGAACTGCTTTTGGGCAGCAGTTTAGTATTTCTGGAAAAATTCAGGAGGCGGGCACAGCAGAAGGTGTCCCCTTCGCCAATTTATTTTTATTAAAAACGAGTGACTCCACCCAGCTACAGGGTGCAGTGAGTGATATCGATGGCAATTTTCGATTTAACAATGTCAGTCGTGGGGAGTATCTGATTCGCATCCAGCTCCTAGGCTACATGACACAGGTGCTAGAGGTGGATGTAGAGGAAAATGTCCGTTTAGGAGTGATCCCTTTGGCCGAAGAGGCCACCGATCTATCGGAAGTCGTCGTGCAGGCCCGCAGACCTACGGGAACGGTACGTGGTGACACCACTGCCTTTAATGCGGATGCGTTTAAGACCATGCCAGATGCTTCTGCTCAAACCCTCTTAGAGAAAATGCCCGGCATCGATCGGGATGGAGGCACGCTGCAGGCGCAGGGCGAAACGATCGCCCAGATTTTAGTGGATGGAAAGCCTTTTTTCGGTACAGATGTGGCTGCTGCGCTGCAAAATTTACCCGCTGAGGTGATTCAGAGTATTGAAATTTTCGATCAGCAGAGTGAGCTCTCCCAGATGACGGGCTTCGATGATGGGCAGCGCCTAAAGACTATTAATATTATTACCAAGCCAGATCGCCGGAAGGGGCAGTTTGGTCGTGGAACGGCTGGCTATGGCTCTGATGAGCGCTATCTGTTGGGGGCTAGCGTAAATTTCTTCGATGAAGATCGACGTTTAACGATTACGGGGTTGAGTAATAATATTAATATTCAAAAATATGCCGCTGACCCGAATGCCCAGAATGATGGCAACCCTCAGCAGGGGATTATTACGACGAATCTGCTAGGATTTAATTACTCTGACAGCTGGTCAGAGAAATTAAAAGTTACCGCCAGCTATACCTTTACAGAGACCGAGAATTTCGGCCTGGAGAGCAGGTTTAGAGAGTTCGTGACTGAAGAAGATAACGATCAAACCTACGATGAAAACAGTCGTGACGTACGGATAAGTCGCCGGCATCAGGCCGATATGCGCCTAGAGTACCAGATAAATGAGCGCAATCGTCTCGTGTACATTCCGCGCTTTAGTGCGCGCTTCGAAAATGAGGATTCGGGCTTCGAGGGAATTACACGAGGAAATGCAGGTGCTCTTCTGAACACCGTAGAAAACAGCCGCATCGGCCGTTTTAAGGATCTCACGACCTTTCACCGCATTTTTTACAGCCATAAATTTGCGAAAGAGGGTAGGACCTTATCGGCCCGCTTCCGCTTTCGCAAGTCCCTAAATGAGGATGAGTCGAACCGTGTGGCGGTAAATACCTTCTTTATGGAGAACATGAGTACAGAGGAAATTCTGGATCAGCTCATCACGCGGGAGCGCGTGGGGACAATGTGGAATACACGCCTATCATTTACTGAACCATTAGGCGAGAACAGCCTGCTTGCACTGGAATACGGCTTGGGGAACCGGAAGGATGATTCCGAGCAACTCCTGTTCGATATCATTTCGGACATTGGTCCTGAAGAGGTGCTGCTTGATACGGCCTTAAGTAATGTGTTTTTCAGCAATTATTTCACGCAGCAGTACCAGGCAGGTTATCAGTATAATACAGAGAAGCTTCGCTTTCAAACAGAGCTACAGTTTCAGGATGCGCGTCTAAATAACGATCAAATTTTCCCTTCCCCCGAGCTGATTACGCGACGTTTCCAGAATGTGCTGCCCAGCCTGCGTTTCGAGTACCGTTTTACACCGAAAACCAATGTGCAGTTCGATTATGATACGTATACAAATGAGCCGCAGGTAGAACAGCTGCAGGCAGCGATTAACAATAATAATCCCCTCCAGCTGCGGACAGGAAATCCAGAGCTGGACCAGGCGTTTACGAATCGTATGCGCGTGCGCTTTCGCAGTAATAATCCGGACACGGACCGCAACTGGTTTCTCTTTGCGCAGGCGCGCTTTACCGATGACCTCATCACAAACAGTGTGTTGATCGCCGAGGAGCCGATCGTTTTAGATGGTGGCGTGGTACTGCAGCGGGGCAGCCAGCTGAATCGGCCGGTGAATTTGGATGGCTATCGCGAGTTTCGCTCTTGGTTTAGCTATGGCTTTCCGGTGGATTTTATCAAGTCCAATTTGAGCTTGAATACCGGCTTTAGTGCCATACGCCGTCCTGGCCAGATAAATGACTTGATCGGCTTTAACAACAGCTTGCGCTACAGTGCGGGTTTTTCCTTAAGTAGTAATATCAGTGAGCGAGTAGACTTTAATCTGTGGTCACGTTCTTCTTTTAATCAGGTGGAGAACAACTTAAATCCGCGTTTGAATAATGATTTCTTTCAGCAGCGGACCCGTTTTAATTTTAACTGGATTATCTGGCAGGGCTTCATTTACCGCTTAGATGTAAACCATCAGATCAACAGAGGCTTGGCACCGGGCTTCGATGCGGATTTTGTGTTGGTGAACATGAGCTTGGGGAAAAAGATTTTTAAAAATCAGCGCGGCGAGGTGAGTCTGATGGTGTATGACCTGTTCGGTCAAAATGCCAATGTGCGCCGGAACATCACGGAGACGTTTATCGAGGATGTGCAGTCGAATGTCCTGCAGCAGTATGTGATGCTGACTTTTACGTATAATCTGCGTCGTTTTTCGAAGGGCATGACCGAGGGCGATTTAAAAGAGATGTTCTAGGGCTTTTTTCTGGCTGGCCTAGCGAACATTTCCGGAGAGGCTGACGTTAAAATTACGTTTTAGCCTTATCTGCATGAGTAAAATTTCCTTTTCTGCTGCCGAAATGCCTCGGGAGCAGGACTTCCGCATCAGTGCCCTTTATCCTTCTCCTATTCAAGTGCAGCTCCAAGCCCTCGGTGTGCTCGTGGGAAAGCCCATTCGGCTACTGCGACAGGCTCCTTTTAGGGGTGCCATGGCCTTTCAGGTGGGGAGCTCACGCATCTGTATCCGGGAGGAGGAGGCAGCCACGATCACAGTGGTCCCTCTATGAGGTGAAAAAGGGCTGACCTGGAAACAAATTTCCTTTGGCGCTAGCCAATCCCCTGCCAGCACGGCCTAAGCCTGCATCAGCCCTGAGCTTTCCTGCTTACACGAAACGAAATATACGTCCTAAACATAAACATTGAGTTCCCTATGGCCGCACAGCCTACCCTCACCCGTACCCGTACCTTCGCCCTAATCGGTAATCCGAATGTCGGTAAATCCAGTCTGTTTAATGCGCTCACGGGCCTTTCCCAGAAGGTGGGCAATTACCCCGGCGTGACTGTAGATAAAATGGAGGGCCGCCTGAGCCTCGGAGGGGAAACCCTGCGGCTGCTGGACCTGCCAGGTACTTACACGCTGCTGCCCAAGTCGGAAGATGAGTCGGTGGCCTTTCGGGTGCTGTCTGGGCTGGAAGAGCCAGTGGATGGCGTGCTTGTAGTGCTGGATGCCACCCAGCTGGATCGCGGTCTGCTGCTGGCGACACAGGTGATGGATCTGGGCCTGCCTGTAGGGCTGCTACTGACGATGAAAGATATGGCGGAGCGCCAACAAATTCAGCTGAAGACACACCTTCTCTACCAGCGCTTGGGTGTGCCTGTGCTGCTTTGTGATGCGCGCAAAAAGGAGAGCGTCGCAGGGGTGAAGGAGCTGCTCGCAGGGGAGGAGCTGCGTGCGCATGAGGCGGTGCAGCTGCCGCTGGAATCTATGCTGCCGGCGGATTTTATCGGCGCCGTCCAGCGTAAGTTTGGCCTGGCCAATGCCTATCAGGCGTATTTATGGACGCTTTTTGGGGCGGCAAATCCCCATCTCGATCGGGAGGGCTTCGCTTGGCTGCAAGAGAAGATCGATGCCTACCCACTGGATCCGGAGGCGCTGCAGCGGGAAGAAATGCGTCATCGGGAGTCGCAGGTACAGGAGCTTTTGGCGGGCGTGGTCATAGAGGCGGCACCACAGCAGACGAAGACCAAAGGGGGGCGTTGGGATTTGGATCGGCTGCTGCTGCATCCCCTAGGAGGCTACTTGGTGTTTTTGGTTTTGATGCTACTCGTTTTTCAAGCGATTTTCACCTGGGCAGAGGTGCCTATGGATGCCATCGATGCAGGTATGGCGGGTCTGGCGGCGCTATTAGCGGAGGTCCTCCCTGCCGGTGCACTAACTGATTTAGTAACGGAAGGGCTAGTTCCGGGACTGGCTGGGGTGGTGATCTTTATCCCACAAATCGCACTGCTTTTTGGCTTCTTGGCCTTTTTAGAGGATTCGGGCTACCTCTCGCGGGTGGTGTTTTTGATGGATCGCTGGATGCGACCCTTAGGGCTGCATGGAAAAAGTGTAGTGCCCCTGATTTCGGGCATGGCCTGCGCGATTCCGGGGGTTATGGCAGCACGCAGCATTTCGAATCGCAAGGAGCGGCTGATCACCATGCTTGTCACCCCTTGGATGAGTTGCTCAGCGCGTCTTCCTATTTACATTATTTTAATCGGGCTTATTTTACCGGACACGAGTTTCCTCGGTATTCGTGTGCAGGCCTTGGCCTTGCTGGGGATGTACCTGTTCGGGCTGGTGGCCACCTTGCTGGGGGCATGGGTTTTACACCGCCTCCTGAAAACCACGGAAAAAAGTTATTTACTGACCGAACTACCCCTCTATCGCTGGCCGCGTCCTGTGGCGGTGCTGCAGGCGATGGTGCAGAAATCCCGTGTCTTCGTGTGGCAGGCGGGACGTGTGATTATAAGCATTTCGATTGTGCTTTGGGTGCTGGCCAGCTATGGGCCTTCGGTCAAAATGGAGGCTTTGGAAGCAGAGGAGGCTTTACAGCTAGCGGCGGCGGAGGATGAAGGACAGGAAGAAGAAATCGAAAGGTATTTTGCCTCCCAGCGCCTGGAAAATTCGTATATGGGCATGTTAGGACAGTTTATCGAGCCGGCCATTCGCCCTTTGGGCTATGACTGGAAGATTGGAATCGCACTGTTGACGTCTTTTGCGGCACGCGAAGTATTCGTCGCCACCGTCGCCACGCTCTACAGTGTAGGGGAGGATGCAGAGGATGTGCGCACTATTCGGGAGAAGATGGCGGAGGCCGTACATGCCGACACGGGAGAGAAGGTATATACGGCGGCTACTGGCTGGTCGCTGATGCTATTTTACGCACTTGCGATGCAGTGTATGAGCACGCTGGCCGTGATGCGACGGGAGACGAAAACCTGGAAATGGCCTTTGCTGCAGGCAGTGGTGATGACCGTGCTGGCTTATGGCGTGGCGGCTTTGGCCTATGCGATTTTAGCGTAAAAAAAGTGGGATGAATATACAAGATTATTTGGTTTTTTTGCTCTTTGCAGGGGTTCTGCTGCGATCCGTATGGCGGTTTTGGCCACGGCCAAAGGCTACGCAGCGGGCTGCTGCTTCTGTTTGCGGGGGCAGCTGTGGCTGCGGGTTTAAGGAGGCTAGGGAAGATGCAGCTGGGGTAAAAGGGCTAAGAAAAGGAATGGGCGCTTGAGCACAAACAACGTTTTGGTGAATATAACTGGCCAAGAAGCTGCCTGAAACTTAGATCTCAGGCATTTTTTTTCTATTTTGGGGGGTGATGCAAAAAAGAAAAGGAGCCCGCTCGATCGGGCAAATACCTGCAGAAATCTTGGCTCAACTCAATAGGGGCCAAATCTCCTCGGCGAATCTGGTGGAGTGGCTGGCGGTAGATCAACAGGTACTTTTGGAGCATGTCTTAGCCCAGTTCGGACGCACTGCGTATCTACCTTCTGTGGGGGAGAAGCTGGGTGGAAAGCAGACAGCAAATGCGCTTCAAAAGCAAATTGGGAAGCTTTTATATCAGCTCGCTGCGGCCGCGGGAGATAAGGAATTCGGGAAGCTACTCTCTCATCACCCTTCGGATACGGTACGCTGCTGGGCGGCCTATTTTATCGCAGAGAGACAGCCTTCTACCTTAGACGACACGCTGAAAGCGCTGCGACCTTTGGCGGCTGATGAGCATTTCGGTGTACGTGAGGTAGCTTGGATGGCATTTCGTCCTCTTCTCCTGCCTCGCATTCCAGAAGCGGTGGAAAAGCTGGTGCCCTGGGTGCAGGACGCTGATGAAAATATTCGACGTTTTGCCAGTGAGGCCACACGTCCCAGAGGAGTTTGGTGCGCCCATAGCCCAGTTTTAAAAGCCGAACCTGCGCTTGGGCTTCTACTGTTAGAGCCTCTGCATGCGGATCCCTCCCGCTATGTGCAGCTTAGCGTGGGCAACTGGCTAAACGATGCCGCTAAAACGCAGCCGCACTTTGTGAGGACGCTTTGTGCCGCTTGGTTGGAAAAAAGTCCTGTGCCCGCCACGCGGTTTATTTGTCAGAAGGCCTTACGCTCTGTGGGGCCAGGCTGAGCTTCTGCTTGTCGCTTTCCGGGGTAACTATCCGCTGCTTTTAGGCAATACTTAACTTTTGGGCTGAGCTTGTATGCGAATAAAAGCGAGTTCATCGTCTTCGGTGTAGAACATCCATAATTTTCCTTTACTGAAAAAAAACTGACCAAGGCTAGCGGGTTTACTCGTAAGTTCGGATTCTCCGATTAGCTTCAGCGCTTCATCGAAGACGCTCAGGTAGAGGGTGTTTCCTGTAGATTTAAACGCTCCATACTCTTCTTTTTCATCCGAGAAGATCGTTTTGCCGCTTAGGCGATAATACAATTTGCTTTCGGGATCGTAGCTTAGCTTGCGATACGAAATGCCTTCCTCATAACTGCGCAGCGCATTCCACATGCCCTCGGAATCCGGTTCTACCTCAGCAGGACCCTTGTAGGGATTTTGGCGACCTACATAAGGTCCGTCCCAGCTGAAGAATTCCAAGTTTCCAGATTCAAAATCGTAGCGATAGGCCTCATTGAACCCTGAGTTTTGGATAAAGAGGTATTCGTCGGAGTGGCTGATGACTGCAGAGGCCCCGAAAGCTCCCATCCACTGCCCTTCATAGCCTATTTTTGTAGTCATTTCTTGCATGCGTTCCAGTTCTGAAAATTGGATACGTTCTAAAACTTGACCTTCTTGGTCGGTACGAAGTAAAAAAGGAGCTCCTCCATTAAAAACATCTTGGTACAGGGCGATGTATTCTTCGGGCCTTTTGGGATTTTCAATCAGTTGAAGCAGGATAAACTCACCTTCTTCTCCGTCTTCTGTTTTCGGCATGGGTAGCGGAATATCCATTAATTTTTTGCCCTCAGGGCTAAACTTCGCTTTTTTATCACGCGCCCAAAAGAGCAGGTTGCCGTCCGGACTGCTGCCAAAACGAGAAAAGTAGGCTCCTGTGCCATCGGGCCCTTCTTTTTCGAAAGCCACTTTTTTGAGGAGCTTTCCTTTTTCCAGGTCGATATGTTCGATGGCATGTGCGTTTCGATCAAAATTATACAACATACGCCCGTCTGGGGAGAGGCTGGAGATAAACAGTGTGTTTTGAATAAAAATAAACGCTTCCCCACTATCGATAAAGAGGGTGTCTACCTCCATGCTCAGCTCGGGCACTTGGTCTGCGGTGCTTGCTTTTTCTTTAGGCTCGCTCGTGCAGGCCAGTAAGCAGGCCCAGCTGCAAAGTCCGATGAGCGAATAAAAAAGGGGAGAGGGATGTAAGCGCTTCATAAACAAAAGGGTTAAGGCATAATAATTTAATTTTACAGAAATATTTTAATAAAAGCAAGAGAAAGAGGATAACGCTGCGAGTTAAATTTGCAGAATTCTACACCGAGCTACGGGGGCTTTCCTTTTGGCCTACCGGCCAAAACAAAAGGAGCAGAAAAAGGATGTTCAGCGAGCCTTTTTAGGGGTGATGATGATGGCAGGATTTCGCTGCTGCAGGGCGTGAATAAATGCTTGCTTGTCTTTAGGGGAAATCAAGATCCTGTCCCATGTACCATAGGTGAGGGCGAGTCTATCCAAAGACAGTGCTGGAGCGCTCTGAGGATCACGTGTTTCGGTAATTTCTTTGATGGCCTGTACCTCGATTTTGGTGTTTACCAGCCAGCCGCAGCGCACATGAAGGTTTTCGTTTTCCAACGTGTATCGCGTGTTTACAAAGAGGTGTCCTAGAAAAAAGGCCACAGGAAGAAAAAGCAGCAGGGCAAGCCAGCCGATCCCTTCGCTAAGGAAAAGGGATACTACTATGCCGATAAGGAGTAGCGGGAAGACCAGCAGTCCCCATGCGATTTTGGAGGGAAACACCTGTTTCATAAGCGCTGTTTATATTTTTTCAGGAGAAAAATACATCTTTTTTTCATCAAGAAGGAGTCTGACAGCGATTAAAATTTTTAGGGGAGCGTAGTCGTTAGTGCTCGTTTGAGGAACGAGGTGTCCTCGCCTAGGGAAATTCTTTTTTGCTTTTCATGTAACAATTTTCTTTTTCCGCATCTAAAGGCAAAATAAACGTTAGAAGCCATGAAAAAAATCGTACTATCCGTAATCGCCGGTATCATTTTTCACTTCTCTACATCGGTTAACGCTTTTGGGCAAGCCATACATGTGGAAGTTTCAGGAAATGGACGACCCCTTTTATTTATTCCAGGATTTACTGTTCCAGGAGAAGTTTGGGAGCCAGTAGTTAAAGCCTTGGAAAACACCTATGCATGTCATGTGATTACCCTAGCAGGATTTGGAGGAAAGGAGCCTATAGGATTTCCTTGGCTTCCGCAGGTAAATGAGTCTATAAAGGAATATATCTTATCCAAAGACTTGCAAGGGGCTTCTATCATCGGGCATAGTTTGGGTGGCACCATAGCTACTTGGCTGGCAGCTCAACAGGAGTTAAGCCTTGGTCAACTTATTTTGGTAGATGCCTTGCCAGCAGCGGGTGCATTGATGTTTCCTGATTTTAATCCTGATAACTTAGCCTATGAGAGTCCTTACAATAAACAGCAGTTAGAAATGACTGACCTTGCATTTGAGCAAATGGCGGATTTTATGTCTAAAGGGATGAGCATCCATGAAGATGCTCAAAAGAGAATTAAAAAGTGGATTTTAGAATCAGACCGTAAAACCTATGTTTACGGCTACACGGATTACCTGAAAATGGACATGAGAGAAGGACTGAAAAAAATTTCCATACCTGTGACTATCATTGCGGCGACAAACCCTTATGGTGAAGCTATGGTCAGACAAACACACGCAAATCAGTATGCAAATTTAAAAGACTATAGCCTTGTGATCGCGGAAGATAGTGCACATTTTGTCATGTTAGATAAACCTGATTGGTTTTTGGAGCAAATTCAGCAGATTTTATCAGCAAAGGAATGACAGAAAAAGACTTTAACCAGTTGTATTACACCTATGCACCGAAGGTTCATCGATTATGCTTAGGCTATTCTTCAGGAGATGTAGAGCTTGCGAATGAGTGGCTTCAGGAAACATTTATTAAAGTATGGAAGCACAGCACTTCATTCAGAGGAGATGCTTCCATAGACACATGGATCTATAGAATCGCCACCAACATTTGTTTAGGGGGAATTCGGAAGATTAAAAAGCAGGTGATGGTTCCGGGTGAGCTTTTGACTGAATCCATCCTAGATGAGCCAGTCAATGACGCGGGAGAAACCATCGAAAAATTGTATGCCTGCATAGGTCAATTGAGCGAGCAAAACAAAACGCTTATTTTACTGGAGTTAGAAAATATACCTCAAGAAACCATTGCCGCAAGTGCGGGGTTAGCGCACGGAACTTTGCGCACCCGATTGAGTCGAATCCGAAAATCATTATTAAACTGTATCACAAATGGAATCAGATAAATTACAAGAATTGTGGAATCGGCAAGTTGGAAAAATGCCTACATTTACTCCCGGTGATATCCTGTTAAAAGCTAAAAAGCAGCGAACAGTACAATATATAAGCATTACAGTATTGGTGCTCACGGCGCTGATCCTTAGTGTATATGCATGGTTTTATGCTTTCAAGCAATGGAACAGCTTTAATTTAGGTCTGTTACTAATGATTTCGAGTTTGGTAGTTAGGGTGCTCATCGAAATGCTTTCTTTCTACAGGAAAGAAAGTCGACTTGTAACCATGGACCACAAATCCTATCACGCCTATCTTAAAAAATATTATGGCATTCGGCGGTTTGTCAACTATCTGATCACCCCTGTAAGTGTGATTACTTATATCATCGGGTACAGTTTACTATTGCCCTACTTCAAAGCGTATTTCTCATACGGATTTTATACCTATATTCAGGTTTCAGGTGCTGTTTCCATAGGAGGGATTATTCTATTGATCCTGTATGGTATAATCAAAGAGGAACGCTTGTTGAAGCAGTTACACGCATCAAGTAAAAATAGAAAGTAATGGAAAGTTTCGGATTAATTGGGCGCCAGCCCACCAAAAAAAAGCAGGTAAATGCATGCATTGCCTACAAAAACTTACCCCTAAAACTGTGGATTAATTCTAGTAAATCCAGACTTGCTATGCCTAAAGCCATTCCCATCCTCACCATCCAAGCGTTTAGCCAGCTCCATTTTTCTAAAGAAGAACTTATAGCGCCGGCAAGAGAAATTAGTCAGGAAGATTTCTTAGTTCAAAGACTAGAAGAATCTACTGCCGGACTGAAATTACCCCTACCTCCTCACAGAAAGACGGTTTTCGATTTTATTTTAGTCCAAAAAGGAAGGGCTGAGCGCTCTTTTGGTCTGAGTACCTATACCTTGAAGACCAATCAAATTTTCCTAATGCCATGTAACGCAATCACCTCCACGCGCTTTATCAGCGAGGACATAAAAGGCTACTATTGTCACTTTTCGAAAAAATTTTTAGACGGCATGCTTCCATATTTTGACAAATTATCTGTTTTTGAAAGAACTGTGCCGGTGAAGGCTTCCCCTTCTTTGGACAACTTTAACTCGGACAATTGAATTTAGTTAATATTATTATTAAGGGTGTTAATTGTGGGTGAAGGTTTCATGCGTACTTCATCTTACCTTTTTCGCTACTAAATGAAAAAAATAAACCCTAATCAACTTATTTTCTGTTGATTAGGGTCTTGCAGAGCAGAGAGTGGGGGATTCGAACCCCCGGTACACTATAACGCGTACGACAGTTTAGCAAACTGTTGGTTTAAGCCACTCACCCAACTCTCTATTTCACGGTTCTTAACCGTTTTGCTGATGCAAATATACCGAAATCGCGCGCACTTTTACAAGCTCCCCCTCCTTTTAAAAGCGCTTTTTTTTGGCTTTTTTAGCTCCTATTCTTTAAATAATTGAGCCTCAACTATAAAAAATCGCTAAAATCAAAGCGAATCCAGCGTCCTGGGATCTGGAAAATACCCGCACGGAAGGTTTCACTACTGATTTTGCCGCTGTTATCGGGTAAAAGCTGGATCGCTTCCGTCTGACCTAAAGTGGCGGGACTCCCTAATACCATCCTGTGCTGCTCTCCATCGAAAACATGCTCCCGGTAGCCCCGAAGTAGGACCACAAAAACCTGCGAACTCAAGCCCTGCAAACGGTAGCCAAGCAGCGCCACATCTCCCGTGCGCACATTGATATCCGCGCCAGTAATCAACCCATTTACCTCAAATTCCCCCACCAGCTCGGCCATATGCTCACCCGGCTCAGCAGGAAGCAGGTAGTAGCGTGTGGTCTCCGTCAACCAATTTTTCGTAAAAAGGTGCAGCATGCCGTCACGATAGAAAAATGCCTCACAGTCGAAATCATGGGCATTCGGACGGAAACTGAAATCGGTCTGATCCGGGTAGCGGAAACGAATAGGGGTAGCCTGCACCGAATTGGACTCCAAAAGATCACTTTGCGCTACGCGCCAAATGACTAAGTCCTCCCGAACCCCATTATTATTTCCGAAATCACCAATGTAGAGATGCTCCGCATCCTGCGCTAAACTTTCCCAGTCGGTATTCGGGGCATTCTCTATCCGTACGCGCCGCTGCACAGCCGAGGTTTCCCGGTTTAGCTGATACACGATGTTCTCATTTCCACTGTCATTTACAGTCCAAAAACTATCGCCGAAAAAGGCCAGCCCTGAACTCTCCCGGATTTCTTCTTCCAAGTCCCGCACTATTTCTGGCGTATAACTGCCCGGTAGGTTACCCGGAAGGCGAATCTCCTCCGTCTCAGTGAAAAATGCGGCTGGCGATAGGCGCACCTCCGCCCCTGGATGCTGAGGCGCTATAATTTGAAAATGTACATGCCGAAAGGCTTCCGCCACCAGGTCACGACGCAGGACACCCCCACGGATACTTTCTTCCACCTCTAAGCGCCCCCGCTGCCCATCTTGGGCATACAGTAAATAGTAGTCGGCCTTCCGGCCAAAGGAAACTGGCTCACCTCCTCCCAGCCAGCGCGGTGGCTGCGGTACATGTTGTGCCGCCACGGTAAACAGGGCATGTTGTGCTGTCAACTCAGGCACAAAGCGCACCTCAGGAGACTGTAGTAGGAGCTTGCCCTCCCCCTGAACGGGCAAAAAGGGGCTAAGGTCTGCCTCTGGGCTACGTAGACTAAAGCGGTACTCCCCACGAGGAAGTAAAAGCGAAGGGTTTTGCGCGATCCTGTTAAGGTCTAGCACTAAAACTACGTCCTCACCACCCTCCATGGCTTGTAAGGTAAAAACCACTTCTTCCGAATAAGCATGCGCACCTAGGTCCGTTTGGGCTTCGCCCAAAACCTGTGTATGCGGCTGTAGCGCAAATTCTGTAAAAATTAAACGGCTCTGGCCCTCCGGTATCACGTCCTGCTCCGTCGAGCCACAGGCGATACAAAGCAAAAGCCCAGCGCCAAACAAGAAGAGAAAAGGGGTTGATTTTGGTAAGATTACCATAAAAACAGTTGATTTTTTTAGGAATTTAAGGTTTCTATCAACAATAATGCCGCGCCTGCGTAAAATGTCTCGATTTGTAAACGCTATTTTTAAGAAAGTGCTACAAAGATACGTTAAAAAATAAATAGCAGGAAAAGCGCAATAGTTTAAACACTCATGCGAACAAACCGTTATGCACCCAAAGGGATATAGTTTCCTTTTGGAGTACTTAGTAAACTAAATTATGAAAAATGTTCTGAGAGATTATCGGAAAAAGTCAAATGGCAACGGGCAAGACACATTAGAGAAGAAAGAGCCGAAACTGCTTATTAAAGACGCATTATTCGTAAGAAATAAAGGGAACCTGGTAAAGGTTAAGTTTAAAGACATCCTTTGGATGAAAGGTGATGGGAATTATACGACCTTAGTGACACGCAGCGGTGTTTATTCCCTGCGAAACATTTTGAAAGAGTTCGAAGCACTTTTGCCGGAAAATGATTTTATGCGCATCCATAAAAGTTATATCGTGCGGATAGACGAGATCCAAACCATCAATCCAAGAGAAGTAACGGTAGCAGAAGATGTAGTGCCAGTAGGTCGCACCTATTATCAAAACTTATTAAATGGGATTAATAAGCTAGGCGCTTCTGGGGGTTCTTCCGATTAATCGGAGGAACCCCAGCTTCTTGCGCAAATGACTAAGAGGCCTTTCGGATCAGAAAGACTTGTTTCGCAAAAGCAAGCGTAAATGTGGCCTATTTTTATGCTTTTCCTATAGGGAAAATGAGAAAAAGGCAATCCGTCGCAGGGAATGTGGTTGCGCTACCGAAGAAAACTTCTCTTGTGACATTTTAGGCCTCTTTGGCGTTCCGCCAAAGCAAACTGCTGTCTCCATAACTTAAAAAGCGGAAGTCATTTTCGAGTGCAAAAGCATATACCTTTCGCCAATCTTCTCCAATAAAGGCTGCCACAAGCATAATCAAGGTGCTACCTGGCTGGTGAAAGTTCGTCACCAAGGCATCACATACCCGAAACCGATAACCCGGCATTAGCATGATGGAGGTTTCTCCTGTTAGTTGTTCCAGCTGCTCCACTTCCATAAAGGCATCGATGGCAGCGAAGGACTCCTGTCGGTTGAAACGTACCGCTTCCTCTTCATAGGGGTATAATTTTTCGATTTGAAAGTAGCGCTCCGCAAACTGCCCTTTGAGTAATTTTACCCCCAGCCAATACAGCGACTCCAGACTGCGCATCGAAGTTGTCCCTACAGGAACGACAGGCCCTTCATGCCGCATCAGTTGCTGAACGGTCTTTCGATGCACGACGATCTGCTCGCTGTGCATGGCATGATGCATCACCTGCTGCTCCTTTACAGGCTGGAAGGTGCCGGCGCCCACATGCAGGGTAAGCTCGGCCATGCGCAGCCCTTTGGCCTGTAAGGCCGCTAAAATTTCCGGGGTGAAATGAAGTCCTGCCGTAGGCGCTGCCACCGCCCCCGCGCTGCGTGAAAAAACCGTTTGGTAGCGCTGCCGGTCCGACTCTTCCGCGGCCCGGTTAAGGTAGGGAGGAAGGGGTACCTGTCCCATAGCCTCTACGATGCGCACGAAGGGGAAGGGCTCCGACCAAGTGAAGTAAACATCGCTGTCTTCTTTGCGCCCGCGGCGCGCCTCCACCCGAACGCTCTGCCCCTCGATCTGCAGGTCCATCTGCAAAACCTCTTCCGTCTTCCACTTCCGGGCATTGCCGATCATACAGGACCAGTGGGCCTTTCTCGTCTCCGCCATCGCCACTTCCATGGGGCTATCCGCGGGCAGCGGCTTGAGTAAAAAGAGCTCGATGCGGGCACCTGTAGGGCGAAAAAAAGCCATGCGCGCCGGGATTACCTTCGTATCGTTATAGACCAGAAGCGCCTCTGCCGGGAGCTCCTCCACGATATCGGTAAAACCATGTGCACTGATTTCACCCCTGCGATAGCGCAGGAGCTTGGAGGCTGTACGATCTGCTAATGGGTAGCGGGCGATCCGCTCATCCGGAAGGGGGTAAGTAAAGGTGTCGAGCCGGAGCTGCTCCAGGTTTTTTTGCCACATAAACGTTTAAAGCTGCGCAAATATACGAAAAAGCCCTTGCGAAGCAGAAACAGAAGCCGGAGATTTGCGTTCCACAGACAGACGTTTTCTTTTCATTTTATTCGATTCTATCCACTATGGCACTGCAGTTTCACCTTTACCCGCATGTCTTGCATTTTCATTTCGAGGCCGGAACCTCTCGGGGAGTCCTGCGCGAGCGGCCTACCTGGTGGATTCGTGCCCAGGATGGGGATCGTGTGGGCCTGGGGGAGGCAGCGCCATTGCAGGGCCTTAGCATCGATGCTTTACCTGATTTTCAGCAGCGACTGGAGGGAGTCCTGGAGGCCGTTTCGGCCAAAGGGGACGCAGCACTTTTCCGTGATGCGCGGACAGAGAAAGAGGTCTTCGAGGGGCTGCAGGGACTCTTGGATGCCTGTGTTCCTGCAGAGCTGCCATCCGCACGCTTCGGGGTGGAAACGGCCCTGCTCTCCCTGTGGCAGGGGCAGGAGGGCTGCGTCTTTCGAGGGGAGTTTTATGAAAAGGAGGCGCCCATCCCGATAAATGGCTTGATCTGGATGGGCGATGCTGAGCTGATGCGCCAGCGAATCGATGAAAAGCTGGCCGCGGGCTTTCGCTGTCTGAAAATGAAGATTGGCGCGATCGACTTCGAACAGGAAATTGCGCTTCTGCGCTACATCCGTGAGCGCTATTCTGCGGAGCAACTGGTCCTGCGGGTAGATGCGAATGGAGCCTTTCGCCCAGAGGAGGCCCAAGGTAAATTAGAAAGGCTAGCGGAGTTTTCGCTGCACAGCATCGAGCAGCCGATCGAAGTGGGGCAGTGGGAAGTCCTTCGGGAACTTTGCGCCCAAAGCCCCGTGCCCATCGCACTGGATGAAGAACTAATCGGAGTGCAGGGGCGCGAAGAGCGTGCAGCACTTTTATCCGCGATTCAGCCTCCTTACATCATTTTAAAACCCAGCCTAGTCGGTGGACTCGGGGCTGCTGCGGAATGGATCACGCTGGCCGAGCAGCAGGGGATAGGTTGGTGGATGACCTCAGCTCTGGAAAGTAATATCGGGCTGAATGCCATCGCCCAGTTCACGGCGCGCTATCCTAACTTGCCCTTTCAGGGATTGGGCACGGGGAAACTGTATACGAATAATGTGGAAAGTCCTTTAGAAATCGCAAGTGGAGAGATTCGCTACCGCCAGCATCAGCCCTGGGGCTCATTTCACCTGGCCGATAGGGCCTTCTAAAATCGTAGCGGGTAGGTGCTGGCATGCTTAGGGAGGCTTTAGCGGGAGCTTGCGCAGCCATAAATGAAAAAAGCCTCTGAAAAATCAGAGGCTTTCCTAAATTAATGATGTAATATCGCGTATTAAGCTCTTTTCACATTCACTGCATTAAGACCTTTGCGACCTTCTTTCAAATCGAAAGTCACGGTATCGTCTTCTCTGATCTCATCTACTAAACCAGAGATGTGAACGAAATACTCTTTAGAAGACTCATCGTCAATAATAAAACCGAATCCTTTAGACTCATTGAAAAATTTAACTTTTCCTGTGTTCATGATAGTGTAATTGATAAATTGATATTTCAAAGGTACGGATACTTTCGACAATATCCCCATAATCCATGAAATATTTTTTTGTGATCTTTGTCATGCGAAAGATATCCTTCTTTTTGAATTGCGAATAAAAGCCGTTATTCCATTAAAAATTTGGTTTAACTACTTTTTTCGACGGCTGAAGTGCAGCAACCCGAGCCTGAACGAGGATTCTTCGGCAGGCACCAAGTGAAAAGGAGGCAATTTATTTTTCATCTCTTAGGAGATGTCATTAATCATGATTTTTTTACCGTTAAAATGCACATGCTCGCCGACTTTCCCACCTGCCAGCGCTGCCACGATAGGAGCCTGCTCGGAAACGAAATAAATCACTTGCCCTTCTACTTGCATGCTCCCGATCCCCACGCCGACAAACAGCCGCCCGATATTTGTGGAAACTAGCGCACCTGTTACTACCTGTTGACAAGCTTTCACCTCCAGCTGCGCGAGAGCAGCGGCATGGCCACGGGCATGCTGGTAGCGTTCTTGCAGCAAGCGCTCCGACTGCTGCAGCATCTCCCGCGAGGTTTCATATTTATCGCCCGCAGAGCTCTTCGTTTCCATAGTGGCATCCTGACGCAGCGCTTCGATTTGCTCCTCTAATGCCTGTAACTGTTGGGCGATCTCAGCTTGTGCCGCCGATAAAAGCCGTTCTTTTAGTGTAATGACTGTTTCCAAAATAAAAATAAATTTACGTTTTCTAATTTTGGGTATAAAAAAGGGAAATCCTTAGATTTCCCCGTAAATGTAACTTATTTTTCTGCGACTAACCAAAGAAAATCGCCATAACCTGCTTCTTCCATCTTGTCCCTAGGGATAAAGCGCATCGCTGCTGAATTCATGCAGTAGCGCAGGTTCGTAGGATTCGGGCCATCGTAAAACACATGCCCGACATGGCTGTCTCCGGGTGCACTGCGCACTTCCACACGCACCATCCCATAACTTCTATCGATCGGTTTATGGATCAGGCGCGCATCGATCGGCTTGGTGAAACTTGGCCAACCTGTTCCCGAGTCGAACTTATCACTGCTGCTAAACAGGGGTGCCCCAGAGACGATACACACGTAAATTCCCGCCTCCTTATTGCTGTCGTAGGGATTTGCAAAGGCCCTTTCGGTTTCCTCATGCATGGTCACCCGGTACTGTAGGTCGGTAAGCATGGCTTTGATTTGCTTTTCATCCGGCCGGGGATAGCGCGCCGCCTCGAACTTGCCCCAGTGTTTTTTAATAAAGGCCTCTCTGCCTGAACCTCTTCTGTAGGCATAATACTCATCCGGATTCTTTTTATAATAATCCTGATGGTACGCTTCCGCCGGATAAAATTTGCCCACCTTCTCGATAGGTGTCACGATAGGAGAGTCGAAAATGCCGGAAGCGGCCAGTCGATCACGCGAAGCCTCAGCCACAGCTTGCTGCTTCTTGTCATGGTAAAAGATCGCCGAGCGGTATTGCGGACCGCGGTCCGCAAAAGATCCTCCTGCATCCGTGGGGTCAAACTGCTGCCAAAATACATCCAATAACTCGGCATAAGAGATTACCTCCGGGTCGAAAGTCACCTGTACGGCTTCATAATGCCCCGTCTGCCCACTCGCCACTTGCTCATAACTAGGGTTTTTTTCTTTTCCGCCTGTGTAGCCAGAGACCACCTCTAAGACGCCTTCCAACTCCTGTAAGGGGGCTTCGATGCACCAGAAGCAACCTCCCGCCAGGGTCGCAGTTTCCTGATAACGGCTGTCATAGGTGGGCTTTTCGGGTATGGATTTCTCCTGTGTGGCCGAACTGCCGTTCCCGGAGCAGGCTAGTGTGAGGCCTGCCGTCAGGCTGAGCAGTAGAGACCAAGAATAGTGCAAGCGTTTTTTCATGATAATCCAAATGTATTTTTTAAATAATCCAATGCTTTAGCATACGCATCGGCCGTAGCCTCCGGATCAAATCGCGGATTGGAAGGGTTAGCGAAGCCATGGACAGCATCATAAATGGTGTAGTCCAGCCCCTTATCCGCTTCTTGCATCTTGGCAGCGAAATCCTCGATGACCTCCTGAGATATCGCCGTCTCTGTGGCGAAAAGTCCGAGCACATCATTGTTTAGGGCCCTTAGGGCCTCCACATCGCGAACAGGCATGCCGTAATACATGACCGTGCCTACCGTTTGCTCTGCCGTCAGCAGGGAGGCTTTCAGTGACCAGGCTCCGCCAAAGCACCAGCCCAAGTGGGCGATTTTGGCCCCCGGGCCTGCATAGGCTGCAGCACCGCGTACGATTGCCTGTAGACGCTCTTCCTTCCTGCCGCTCATGAGCACGCGGGCTTCCTGCGGCTGATCTGTCACCTCACCATCGTACATATCTACTGCCAAAACATGGACTTGTCCGCCCAGATCACGGTGCAGCTTCTCGGCCTCTTCCATAATATTCGCATTCAGGCCCCACCATTCCTGGTACACAAAAAGCCAAAGTGCAGAGGGCTTTTCTGCTTCCAGGTAGTACCCTTGGGCCTCGCCCCCTTCCGCTGCAAAACGGATGCGATTCCCCGTGTAGGCAGGTTGAGCTGGCTTCGGGCTGGGGTGCAAAGCCAAAAATTCTGGATCATTAAAGAGGGCGCGCATGTCCCCAGCGATGGGATGACAGAAGGTCATATCTGCATCTAGAGGCTGTGGCATTATCCCGCTGCTCTCAGTGCCAAAGGGCGCTTCTCGCTCCAAGAGCGCAAGGGCTCCCCAGCTGGAAAGTAGGGTGAGCAGTGTTATAAGGTATGTTTTCATGGCTTTTTCTTTAGGAAACTCCATGCCCCCACTAGAGGTTTTGCCGCACATGTAAATTCTGCTTTGCCTTTTACATGAACATCTCACCGACTGGCCTAGAATTTTTGGATGCTGCCGCACCGAACTGTACTTTTATCCTTTAAACATTGCAGCTATGATGAGATATATGTTGACACTCCTGCTCCTTTGGGTCTGGCAGGGCGCTATCGCGCAAAGGGTCCCCAGCCCGGAAGCCCATTTCGGCGCTCCCATCGGGACCGACTACACCTTAGTCACCTACACGGCTACTGAGGCCTACTTTCAGGCCGTGGCCGCCGCCTCCGACCGGGTGACACTCCTGGACATTGGGCCGACGGAGGAGGGCCGACGCATGCCCCTGATGGTGGTGACAAGTCCTAAAAATCAACAGCATATCGCTCGCTACAAAGAAATATCGCAGCTCCTCGGCCGTGCGGAGATGGACGAAGAGACCGCACGTGCGCTGGTGAAAGAAGGTAAACCTGTCGTCTGGATCGATGGGGGCCTGCACTCTACCGAAACGGTCGCCAGCCACCAACTTATCGAAACGCTTTACCAGCTGTCCAGCCGTGAGGATGAGGAGACCCTGCAGCTGCTCGATGAGCTGATCATCCTGCTCGTCCATACGAATCCCGATGGGCAGGAAATCGTCACCGACTGGTACATGATGCCGGAAGACGTCACCAAGCGCAATATGCGTACGCCGTACATGTACCAAAAGTATGTGGGGCATGACAACAACCGCGATTTTTTCATGAATAACATGAAAGAATCAACCAATATATCCCTGCAGCAGTATGTAGAATGGTTGCCACAGATCATTTACAACCACCACCAAACCTCTCCTGCAGGTACGGTAGTGGCGGGGCCTCCGTATCGGGATCCCTTTAACCATGTGTTCGACCCGCTGATTATGACCAGCCTGGATGGGGTCGGAGCGGCCATGATTAACCGCTTAAATGTAGAGGATAAACCAGGTTACACGCGTTTGAGTGGCTCTGTATTTTCCTCTTGGTGGAATGGAGGACTGCGGACCACGCCTTATTTCCATAATATGATCGGCATTTTAACCGAGACCACCGGAGGGCCGACGCCTTCGGAAATTCCCGTGGTCCCGGACCGCCTAATTCCTACCCATGCCACGCCCTATCCCGTAGAGCCGCAGCCTTGGAATTTCCGTCGCTCCATCGACTATTCGGTTTCCATGAATTATGCGGTGCTGGACTATGCGCGGCGAAATGCAGATGCGCTCTTGTTTAATTTTTACAAGATGGGCCGAAATGCCATCGAGCGTGGCCAAAAAGACCACTGGACCAAGTACCCGAAGCGTGCAGCTGCCGTGGAGGAAGCCTACAGGGAAGGGCGCGCTGCCGCGCAAGGTGGCGGCAATACCTTCCGTCGTGGAATCGACAAGGGCTATTTCGAGGCTGTCTTCCAAGATCCAGACTTGCGCGACCCGCGTGCATATATCCTGCCCGCCGACCAGACCGATTTTCCACGGGCTACGGCTTTTATCAATGCGCTCCTTAAAAGTGGGGTGCTGGTACACCGGGCCACGGCGGATTTTCAGGCAGGAGGCAAGCAGTATCCGAAAGGCTCTTTTATCGTGAAGACCGCGCAGGCTTTTCGTCCACACGTACTCGATATGTTTGAGCCCCAGGATCATCCGAATGATTTTCAGTATCCGGGAGGCCCACCTGTTCGGCCCTATGATGCAGCTGGCTGGACCCTTGCCTTCCAAATGGGTGTGGAGTTCGACCGCTTCCTAGAGGGAGTGGAGGGCCCTTTCGAGGCTATCCCGTATGGTGAGCTTCAAAAGCCCCTACCTACCTCTGTGGCTGGAAATGCTTCGGGCTACCTCATCGATGGACGCCAAAATGATGCCTTTAAAGCGGTCAACCAACTGATGGCTAAGGGCATGCGTGTGCAGCGCATTCAGGAGGCCAGTGGGGCCCTTCCCGCAGGTAGCTTCTTCGTCACAGGACGCGGGCAAGATATCGCCGAGGTATCGGGCCAGATGGGGCTACGGGTGCAGACAGGTCGTGCGCCCGCTGCCGCGCAGCCGATTAAAAAGGCCCGCATCGGACTCTTTGATTATTATGGCGGTTCCATGCCAAGTGGCTGGGTGCGCTGGTTGCTGGAACAGTATGCATTTGATTTTGAAGTGGTTTATCCCCAGGATATCGATGCGGGAAATCTTAATAAGCGTTTCGACGTGCTCCTCTTTATCGGTCCAGGGATGCCGGCCGTCGGCCAAAGCACCGGCAGCGGGGCGCAGCTGAATCCTGCCGATATGCCTGCTGAGTACCATAAACTGTTAGGCGCTTTGACCGTGGAGCGTTCTGTTCCTGCCCTGCAGCAGTTTCTGGAAAATGGAGGGAAAGTGCTTACCGTCGGGGCGGCTTCTAGTTTGGCCATGCACCTGGGGCTGCCGGTTGAAGATGCGCTGGTAGAAGTACTGCCAGATGGATCCAAGCGCAATCTCCCAGGGGATAAATATTATATTCCGGGAAGCATTTTACGGGCGCAGCTAGACGAGCGCCATCCTGCCAACTGGGGCATGGGGGCCACTGCTCAGGTGGTGGTGAACCGCAGCCCTGTGTTCCGTTTGACTCCGGAAGCACAGATGCAAGGCATTCAGCCCCTCGCTTGGTTCGGTGAAGAATCGCCTCTGATTAGCGGCTGGGCTTGGGGTGAGGGCTATATCCGAAATGGTGTAGCGGCCTTCCATGCGCCTATCGGCAAAGGTGACTTGGTGGTGTACGGCCCGGAGATTACTTTCCGAGCGCAGGCGCATAATACCTTTAAAATGTTGTTCAATCATCTGTATACGAAGTAGTTCGACTTGTCTGCAGGCGACAGATGGAGATTGAGCTCCTTTGGGCAAAGCCCAAAAACAAAAAAAGAGTGAATCGATGCGATTCACTCTTTTTTTTCGCTCAGAAAGTGGGACACCTTATTTTTAAGGTGAAACGTAAGGATTCACCAGGCATTTTGTGTATATTGAACTAAGTGCAGGGAGTTGCGAAGCATGTAGTAAATAAAAATGAATATGGACTTTACGGAGGAAGATAAGCAAGAGGCATTACAACAAATTCGTCAGGAGTGGAATCAGTTCAGGCCCCCTGCAGAGATCGACGCGTACATCACCAACTTGTTTTATGAGGATAAAGAGGAATTCTTTATTCTTAGGGCCATGATGCATGAGTTCGAACTGCTGGAATGCTATGCTAGAAAGTGCTATTGGTTTAGCTCTGCTAATTCCGACATTAGGGAAAGGGAGGAGGCGCGAGGCGCCTTCTATAACAGTGGAGCATGCGTTCCGAGTTGCATCCCAAAGAGGTTTCGGCAGGAGGGGCCTTTCTTGTCGCGTTAAGGTGGAGACTTAGTGGGGTATTTTGTACTTTTTTAGCGCAAGCTGCCAAAGGGTCAGCGAGCGCATAATGGAAAGGAAAAGCTGCGAAAATGAGCTAGAATAAGGTCATCATCGATTAGTTAAAAAAAAAGCGAATGGCTGCACCTCCCGTGCTCATGCAGGCTCTTTCTTCAGGTACCCGCGTAACTCTGCATCTGTCAGATAGAGGATGCGCACTTTCAGGTCTAGGGGTTCTAGTGGCTCATCCCGCTCATCCCGCTCTACCGCCACCAGTTGATCCACTACCTCCATACCCTTCAATACATGGCCGAAAACGGTGTAGTCACCATCCAGGCGATGCAGGCCATCCTCTGCCTGCACGATATAAAACTGGCAGCGCGCAGAGCGCTTTGCGGGATTACCATCCCGCCCCGCCCCTAAAGCACCGCGAACATGCCCGATCCCCTTGACGATTTCGGGGTCCAAGAGGTTTTCCGGGTCATTAAAGCCCTCGGGCGTGTCAGGACATCCGGCCTGCGCGACAAAATTCGGAATGACGCGGTTAAAACTAAGACTGTCCCAATAGCCGGCGCTGGCAAGGGCAATAAAGCTGGCCTTGTGCTGGGGCGTCTCGTCGTATAAGGTAAGCAAAATAGTGCCGAGTGGCGTGCTGATTTCGGCATAGGCTTCTTTCTTTTTATCTTGAGCTATACCAGAAAAGGGCAGCAGAACGAAACAGAGAAGACCGAAAAGGGGAAAACAGGAATGGCGAGTAAAGAGGCGAGAGGGGATGGGCAGGCGAAAGGTGTTCATGCTGCACAAGTTACTTATTTTCATGAACGAAAAAAAACCTTACAGCTCAAGTATTTTACCGTTTATACGCTTTCTTCCTGTCAAGCTGCCAGCAGATAGGATACCCCATGCAGGCTCCAAGCAGAAAATTAGCAGGAATGAACCGCTTTTTTTCGGGTATAGCGAAAGTTTATAGTATTTTTGCCCAGCTTTTCCTTAGCGGAAAACCGAAGAAACCCAAATATTCCCAGGAGTTATGCGAAATATCAATTTAGTAGAAGTGAAATCAGAACTTGCGGCCGGCACCCGTGGCGCTAGTTTGGGCATCGATGCCTTAAAAATCGCTTCCTTAGATAAGGCTTCGAACTTCTTCACGGAATTCGAGCCCATTCATGTCCCCGATGCCAACAGTTACCTGTGGCGAGGTAATAACTTTCCACATGCTAAATATATCGATGGGGTATATGAAGTGCTTAAAAATGTGTATAACACCATCGAGTCGCTACGCCTAAAAAAGATTTTTCCGATCGTTTTAGCAGGAGATCACTCTACCGCAGCGGGAACCATCATGGGGATCAAGGCGGCCGATCCTGAAAAGCGCCTAGGTGTCATCTGGATCGATGCACATGCGGACTTACATACGCCCTACACGACGCCTTCGGGAAATATGCACGGTATGCCGCTGGCCATGTGCATACAGACGGATAACCTGGAAGCCAAGGTCAATGACCCTTCCCCTGAGACCCTGCTCTACTGGGAAAAAATAAAGAAAATAGGAGGTGAGTCCCCGAAAATAGCAGCGCAAGATATCGTGTTTATCTCCGTGCGCGATACCGAGGAGCCGGAAGATTTACTGATTCACCAGCATGGAATCCGTAATTTTACCACCGAGGAGGTAAGAACGAAAGGGGTGAGCCAAATCGCCTCAGAAGCGCTGGAAACACTCCGCGACTGTGACCAGATTTACATTTCCTTCGATGTGGATAGCCTGGACAGCTCTATTTCGGTGGGGACAGGCACTCCCGTGCCAAATGGCCTGACCGTGGAAGAGGCCATCGCTTTAAATGCCGCCCTAATCCAAGATAAGCGCGTCTGCTGCTGGGAAATCGTGGAAGTAAACCCCACCTTGGACACCGAAAATACAATGGCTGAACATGCATTTGATGTATTAGAGGCCACTACTCAATCCTTAGTTAAGCACTTTTAAACCTGCATAATACGCATGGCAATAGAATTAGAACTGGCAGCCGCTGTCCGCGAGGCACTCCTAGAAACCTTCCAAATCGAGGCGAACCTGGAGCAAGTTTCCCTGGGACCTACCCGAAAAGAATTTGAGGGCGATTACACGTTCGTGGTCTTTCCCTTTTTAAAGCAAAGCAAAAAAAGCCCAGAACAGACGGCCACCCTCCTTGGAGAGTACCTGATGCAGGCCAGCCCGCTGGTTGCCAATTTTAATGTGGTGAAAGGCTTCCTGAACCTTTCCCTTGCACAGGATACCTGGACGACAACTTTCCGCAAGATCGCGTCGGAAGAGCCTAGCCCTTTTCCCGCAAATGGCCAAAAGGTGATGGTAGAGTACAGCTCACCGAATACTAATAAGCCGCTGCATCTCGGGCATCTGCGCAACAATTTCTTGGGCTTCGCTGTAGCGAATATTTTGGAAGCAAACGGCTATACGGTCATCAAGTCTAACTTAGTGAATGACCGCGGGATTCACATTTGTAAGTCCATGGTCGCCTACAAGCGCTTTGCCGAAGGCGCCACCCCAGAAAGCAGTGGGCTGAAAGGAGACCACCTGGCGGGCCATTACTATGTGCGCTTCGATAAGGAGTATAAGGCAGAAGTTCAGCAACTTATTACCTCGGGACTTTCGGAAGTGGAGGCCAAAAAGCAGGCACCGATACTGCTGGAAGCGCAGGAGATGCTGCGTAAATGGGAGGCGGGTGATGCGGAGGTCGTCGCACTCTGGAAGCAGATGAACGACTGGGTGTATGCCGGATTCGAGCAGACCTATGCCACCATGGGCGTGGAGTTCGATCGCTACTATTACGAGTCAGATACCTACCTGCTGGGAAAGGATATCGTCGCTGAGGGCATCGAGAAAGGGGTATTTACCAAGCGTGCAGATGGTTCGGTCTGGGTGGACCTCAGTGAGGAGGGCTTGGATGAGAAATTGGTGCTCCGCGGGGATGGCACCTCAGTGTACATCACGCAGGACATGGGAACCTGTGACTTGAAATACCGCGATTATGGCATCGATAAGTCTGTATATGTGGTAGGAAATGAGCAAGATTACCATTTCGATGTGCTCTTTAAAATCATGCGCAAACTAGGTCGTCCCTATGGCGAAGGGCTCTACCACTTGTCCTATGGCATGGTGGATCTGCCTACCGGCAAAATGAAGTCACGTGAGGGCACTGTCGTGGATGCAGATGACCTGATGCAGGAGATGATCGACACGGCGCGTAAGCATACAGCAGAACTCGGAAAAATAGATGGTTTCGATGCTGAACAGGCAGAGGAACTGTATCGGATGCTGGGATTAGGTGCCTTGAAGTATTTTCTGCTTAAGGTAGATCCGAAAAAGCGGATGCTCTTTAACCCGCAGGAGTCTATTGAATTTCAAGGCAACACAGGGCCGTTTATTCAGTATGCACATGCCCGTATCGCCTCGATTTTGCGCAAAGCCGCGCAATTAGGGCTTTCTTATGAGGCAGCACAGTGGGAAAATCTGGCGGAGGTGCTGGAGCCCGAGCAGCGGTTGATCGGCTTACTAAATGCGTATAAAAAACGACTCAAGCAAGCCGGACAGGAATATTCTCCTGCTATTATCGCGCAGTATTTATTTGACCTGGCGAAGGAATACAACCGTTTTTATTCGGAACTTCCTATCTTCAGTGAAGAAAATCCGCAAGCCCAGGCTTTTCGGGTTGCGCTATCGGCACAAACTGCAAAAACAATTCGTGCGGGGATGCAGTTACTAGGAATAAATGTTCCTGAAAGGATGTAAAATGATGAAGCACTACTGGATTTTATTCTTGAGCCTTTTTGCGGTAGCCTGTCAGTCTGGCGGCGCTTCCGATCAAAACACTGCCGTGGAGCAAGCCTCCCTGATTACAATGAATATGGAAAAAACGATTTACGATTTTACACTAAATGACATCGACGGCAAGTCGGTCAGCCTAGCGGATTATAAGGGTAAAAAGCTGCTATTAGTAAATGTAGCTTCTAAGTGTGGGTACACGCCCCAGTACGAGGACTTACAAAACCTGCATGAGCAATATGGCGATAAGGTTACCATTTTGGCTTTCCCAGCCAATAACTTTGGTGGTCAGGAGCCCGGTACGAATGAAGAAATCAAGCAGTTTTGTGCGACCAACTATGGTGTGGGTTTCCAATTATTCGATAAAATTTCTGTGAAAGGCGCAGACAAGCATCCGCTTTATCGCTGGCTGTCGGATAAAAATATGAACGGCTGGAACAACCAAGAGCCAAGTTGGAACTTTTGTAAATATTTAGTAAATGAGGAAGGTGCTTTAGTGAAATTCTTTCCGTCTTCTGTTAATCCGATGGACGAGGAGATTACGAGCCTGCTCTAATCGATACAGTTCTTGTAAAAAACCTGCTCTTCTTTTCGATTAGCAGGTTTTTTCTTTATTTTCGACGAAACGAACATTAGTGAAAACGGCCTTTACTTCGAAAAAGCAGGCTTGGCTACATGCTTTGCGCTTGCGTACTCTCCCTTTAGCCCTTTCTAGTATTCTTTTGGGCTCTATTTTTGCACATCAGGAGAACCAGTTTCAGGGCATACTCTTTTTATTAGCCGCTCTAACGACGATTTTCCTACAGATATTATCGAATTTAGCGAATGATTATGGTGACACCGTGCATGGTGCCGATAGCGCTTCGCGCAAAGGCCCCGTTCGTGCCGTGCAGTCCGGTATCATTTCCCTTCCTGCGATGAAACGTGCCATGTACCTTTTCGGTGCGCTATCTTTGCTCACAGGACTGAGCCTTATTTATCTTGCACTGCCCGACCTGAAACAGCTCTTGCTCTTCTTATGCTTAGGCTTGTTAGCTATTTATGCAGCCATTACCTATACTTCAGGGAAAAATCCCTATGGCTATATCGGCCTTGGAGACCTTTCGGTCTTCGTGTTTTTTGGATTATTAGGCGTGGGAGGAACCTACTTTCTTTATACGGGAACCGTAAACTGGTCCATTTTATTACCAGCCACCAGCTTGGGTTTTTTTAGTACAGCCGTTTTAAATATTAATAATATTCGCGATATTGAATCCGATGTGCAGGCAGGCAAGCGCTCTATTCCAGTGCGTATCGGCAGGAAAAGGGCGGTTATCTACAACTGGGTGCTGATCGTAGGAGGAAACATGGCCTTACTTTTGTACGTTTTTATTAGTGAACAGTACATGCTACTGGCTGCATGGGGCACATTGCCGGTGATGGTAGCTGTAGGTCGAGGGGTTCAGCGTGAGCAAGAGCCGGAGCTTCTCGATCCGTATTTAAAGAAAATGGCCTTAAGCACGCTCTTTTGGGTGCTGCTGTTAGGGGCTGGTTACCTGGTGGATCGCATGGCGTAAGCCTTTGCCTCCAAGCTGCCAGGAGTTTTATTTGCCGACATAAAATTGAACCAAACACAACGTTATACCACTATGAAAACATTACTTGTTCCTTTTGACTTCTCCGAAACAGCCACTTTTGCCTTGGACTTTGCCATAGAACTGGCAGAAAAGTCGGGTGCTGCCCTACACGTCCTGCATGTGGTGGAAGTTCCTGCTAACTACACCTTAAATACCATGGGGGGTGGCGTAGACCCGAATGCTTCTGAGATGGAGCAAGTATATTTCGTGGAGTTAGTCGAAAAGCGGAAAAAAGACTTGGCCGATTTAAGTGCGAAATACCAAGACAAGTCTTTTGAATTTGTAACGAAACTACAGTTGGGAAGCCCTTTTTCTGGTATTTCGAAGGAAATCGCCGAGGTAGAGGCAGATATGGTCATCATGGGCTCCAGAGGGAGCAGTGGGTTGGAAGAACTGTTAATAGGCTCGAATACCGAAAAGGTGGTACGCTATGCGAAGTGTCCTGTTTTAACGGTAAAAGGCCCCACGCAGCTGGCGAGCCTTAAAAAGATCGTTTATGCTTCTGACTTTTCGGCTAAAAAAGATGAGGTCATCGAGCAGGTAAAAGAGCTTCAGAAAACACTTGGGGCAGAGTTGTACCTAGTTAAGGTGAATACACCGAGTGCTTTTGAAAGCAGCAGAACGTCCTTCGAAAAAATCGAGGCCTTCATCGAGCGGCATGCGATTCAGCATGTAACTGCGGAAATTTACAATAGTCCTTCAGAGGAAGAGGGTATTGTGGACTATGCGCAGGATATTGATGCCGATCTGATCGCTTTAGGCACACATGGCCGTACTGGCTTTTTGCACCTTTTAAGTGGTAGCATCGCAGAAGATGTGGTGAATAGTGCCAAGCGTCCGGTGTGGACGATGAAAATACAAAAGTAATTTCCTAATCATGGCGAAAAAGAAGACGAACGATTGGAAAAAGCGGGAGGGCATGGTGTATAGCACGGACGCCGATTTTTCCTTTCAGGATACATCAGAAGAAGAAGTTGAGGAGCTAAGCCCCGCCCAGCAGCAGTTGCGCATTTGGCTAGACACAAAAAGCCGTGCCGGGAAGGCCGTGACGGTCGTCAAAGGATTTGTAGGCCATGAGCTGGCGCTCAAAATGTTAGCAAAAGAGCTCAAAACCGCTTGCGGAGTAGGAGGGAGTACAAAAGATGGCGAGATCCTGATCCAGGGCGATCACCGCGAAAAGGTGATACAGGTTTTAGTAGCCGCTGGCTATAAGGCTAAAAAGTCGGGAGGTTAAACGGGAGAGATGCTGATTTACCAACTTGGCTTTTACCTTTTCTTATTGCTTTTACTTCCTGTCCTTTTGCCCCTACGGCGACAGGGTCAGGCTTTACGCGAGCGGGTGCTTCGGCTGAAACCTCAGTCGGAGCGGCTTGCCTTACCAGGCAAAGATTGGCGTCGTGTGCTGGTCATCGGGGAGTCCACCGCGGCTGGAGTGGGAGCCAGTAGTGCGGAGACGAGCTTTGCAGCTTGTCTGCATCGTGCGCTGGATGCGGAGTATGCTCTTTTTAATGTAGGTAAAAATGGCCTTCGTGCGGGTGCTCTACCTTCCTTGTATGCCAAGCATGGCTTGAGTGAAGAGCGCTTTACTGCCATTGTGCTTTTAATTGGCGCGAATGATTGCTTCCGGCTCAGCTCTCCGCAGCGCTATTACATTCACTTGATGGAATGCATGCAACAGCTGCGTGCAAATCACCCGGAGGCGCCCATTCTTCTTTTGGATCTGCCGCCGGTGCATCTTTTTCCAGCTTTGGACGGCGTCTTGGCTAAGGTAATGCGTGTGCAGCGCGGACTACTCCGGGCGACTACCCAAAAGCTACTGCGCTTTTTGCCGCAGGTTCAGTTTATCGCCTATCCTGAAAAATTCCCACCAGATTTTTTCGCCAGTGATGGGGTGCACCCTTCAGATGCCGGCTATGCAGCGATGGCTGAAGTCTGTGCTCAGCGCATGAAAGAGATAGTGAATGTGTAAACGGGTAGCCATTTTCATTTGGGCAGGGTCAGAAAATTAGCCAAGAAGATAAAAAAGAAAAGGGTAACACAAGATGCGTACCCTTTTGCCATAAAAATTGAACCACAAACTAAACCTTTATATTCAAGACTCTTGCATCTTTATATAAATGTAACAGCATAAACGAATTCTTCCTTTGGATTGGATTTTGGGCATTGAAAAAAAAGAAAGAAAAAAATAAAAATATTTTTAATGTGCTGAAAATCAATAAACTAAATTTGGCGAAATGTTTCAGTTTTTTAGGGCATCCCTTGCTTTTCGGCTGGCTATATGCTTGGGTGATGGCCCAGGCGACCTTAGGGGAATCGGAAGCGCGGGCGGTCTTTTTAGGGGTTAGCCTAGGCATTGTGCTACCGATTTTCTTGCATAATGGGTATAAGGTGTGGAAGGGGACGTATACTAATTTCGATGTATCGAATCAGCAGCAGCGTCGGGCTTTTTATCCTTTTGTCTTGGGCTTATTTGTGCTGCTTTTTGCGCTTTTTTATGTTTTGGGGCTCAGCCCCAACGTTCTTTTAAATACGGTACTTTTTACAGGGATGTTAGCGGTCTTCGCGGTGGTAAATTTCCGCCTGAAGGCTTCTTTACACATGGGTGCCTGCTGTTATTTCGCATGCGGTATCGCCTCGGTACATCCCTTGACGGGGCTATCATTGTATCTCTTGGGCTTCGGGGTGGCCTGGTCTCGACTAGTTCTAGGTTTGCATAGTAGGCAGGAAGTGCAGGTGGGCATGCTGATAGGAACGGTTTTCGGACTGCTTTCTGCTGCCTTGGTGTAAAAAAGGGGACTTATTCCATGAATTATTCTGCTGTGCGTTTGGTTAAAGATGCAGAAGCGGTTAAATTTGTAACACTATGAACAGCGGATTAGTCTTTTTCTTTTCATCCACCCCCCTAAGCAGCACTGCGCATGCTTCTGTTCATATTCTCCATCATTCCTCCTGAGGAGGAATTATTTTTACATATCGCCCCACGGTGGTTTTTGGCACGTGTGCCCACACCCCGATCTCTTAAAGAAATTCAAGCTTTTACATCCAATTCATATTCTAGATGAACCAAGTTATTCGTATAGCCGTCCAAAAAAGCGGTCGTTTAAGTGAAGATTCGCTCAAGTTAATAAAAGAATGCGGTATCAAGTTTTACAATGGTACCGGAAAACTGAAATCTACGTCCACGAACTTTCCCATAGAGTTTTTATATCTCCGAGATGATGATATCCCCGGCTATGTGGCCGATGGGGTGGCAGACCTGGGGATCGTGGGTCAAAATGAGTTAGTGGAAAAGGACAAAGAGGTGCAGGTAATCAAGCCCCTAGGTTTTTCGAAGTGCCGCCTATCCTTAGCCATACCGAAGGGAGAGAGCTACGAAGGGCTTAATTACTTTCAGGGCAAACGCATCGCTACCTCTTATCCAAAGATTTTAGGTGATTTCCTACGGGAAGCAGGTATTCAGGCAGAAATTCATGAGATTTCGGGCTCAGTGGAAATCGCTCCAAGTATCGGACTAGCAGCAGGAATCTGTGATATCGTCAGTTCCGGTTCTACACTGATGATGAATGGCTTAAAAGAGGTCGCAGAGATTTTCAAGTCGGAAGCAGTGCTGATCGCACATCCGCATTTGTCTGCTGAAAAGCAGGAGACGGTGGAGAAGTTGCTGTTTCGCATGAATGCTGTGCAGACGGGAAAAAACAATAAGTATGTACTGCTGAATGCGCCGAACGAAAATTTAGAAAAAATTACGAGCTTGCTGCCTGGGATGCGCAGTCCCACGATTTTGCCTTTAGCAGAGGCGGGTTGGTCTTCGGTGCATTCGGTGATCAACGAGGAGACCTTTTGGGATAAAATAGAAGACCTGCGTGCTGCGGGCGCTGAGGGCATTTTAGTGGTGCCGATAGAAAAAATGATCGTATAAGTTCTTTAGTCCTTTAGTATGAAAATATTTATTCACCCGGCCCGGAAAGAGTGGGGAAAGCTGCTGGCAAGGCCAGTACAGAAAACAAAAGATATCGAAAAGGTCGTTAAGCCTATTTTTAAGAAGGTAAAACGACAGGGGGATAAGGCACTCATCAAGTTGGCTCTAGAATATGACCACGTGGTTATCGAGGAGCTGCTGGTGCGACCGGAGGAATTTGCTGAGGCACAGGATCAGGTACCTGAGGCGCTGCAGGAGGCCATTCGGACCGCAAAGGCCAATATAGAGGCTTTTCATGCGGCGCAGGTTCAAGCGCCACTGGACTTAGAGGTGATGCCGGGTGTGCACTGTTCGCGTCGATCGGTACCTATTCAGCGCGTAGGGCTTTATGTTCCAGGTGGGACGGCGCCTTTATTTTCTACCGTGCTGATGTTGGCCGTGCCGGCCAAATTAGCCGGTTGCCAGGAGGTGGTTATCTGCACACCTCCCAACAAAGAGGGGAAGGTGCATCCGGCGATTTTATTTACGGCAGCGCTGATCGGTGTAGATAAGGTGGTGAAGGCAGGCGGAGCGCAGGCGGTGGCGGCCATGACCTATGGTACAGAAAGTGTGCCCCAGGTGGATAAAATTTTCGGGCCAGGAAATCAATATGTGACTGCTGCCAAGCAGCTGGCGACCCAAAAAGGGGTGGCTATCGATATGCCTGCAGGCCCATCGGAGGTGCTCGTCTATGCAGATGAAACCGCTGAGCCGGCTTTCGTGGCAGCGGATCTTCTTTCGCAGGCCGAACATGGCATCGACAGTCAAGTGGTACTGGTGGCTTCCTCCGAGAAGGTGACCCAGCGTATTTTAAAAGAGGTGGAGCGTCAGTTGCAAAAGCTCTCGCGTAAGGAAATTGCGCGTTTAGCGCTGGAGAACTCCGTGGCGATCGTGATGCCGAATCCGGATAAGGCGCTGGAGCTCATCAATTACTACGCACCAGAACACCTTATCATCTGTGTTGCACATGAAGAAGAGGCGGTGGCAGGAATCGTGAATGCAGGATCTGTCTTTATCGGGAATTACACGCCGGAATCTGCTGGGGATTATGCCTCAGGAACGAATCATACGCTGCCTACTTATGGCTATGCCCGAAATTATAGCGGCGTATCTCTTGACAGTTTTGTGAAAAAAATCACGTATCAGAAAATCACCGCCGAAGGTATTCAAACGTTAGGGCCTACTGTAGAGATCATGGCAGAACATGAGCTGCTCGAGGCACACCGTAATGCAGTGACCATTCGCTTAAACAGTTTAAAATAAGGAAGTGATGGATATAACAGCACTTTTAAGACCACACATTTCGAAACTGAGCCCCTACAGCTCGGCGCGTGATGAGTATTCCGGAAAAGAAGGGATTTTTCTGGATGCGAATGAGAATCCTTTTGGCGACTGGGTGGATGGGCAGTATCATCGCTACCCCGATCCTTATCAGCAAGCGATTAAAGAGAAGCTCAGTACGCTAAAAAGAATTCCTGCTGAACAAATTTTCCTAGGAAATGGCAGTGATGAGGCCATCGATCTGCTCATACGTGCTTTTTGTGAACCAAATCAGGACGAGGTCTTACTGCTTCCACCGACCTATGGCATGTACGAGGTGAGCGCAGGAATTAATGCCGTGGGCATACGTCGCGTTCCTCTTACAGCAGATTTTCAACCCGATGTGGCGGCGATTCAGGCGGCGATAAGTCCGAAGACCAAGATGCTCTTTCTCTGCTCACCGAATAACCCTTCTGGAAATAAAATGGAGCGTAAATCCTTACGACAACTTATACGTGAGTTTCCTGGTGTCGTGGTGGTGGATGAGGCGTATAGCGATTTTTCGGATGAGCCAAGCTTTATTTCAGAGCTGGCGGATTTCCCCAACTTGGTGGTTATTCAGACCTTTTCGAAAGCCTGGGGGCTGGCAAATTTACGCGTAGGCATGGCTTTTTCCTCGGTAGCACTTATTCGGGTGCTGAACCTGATCAAGCCGCCTTATAATATCAGCGGTCTGACACAGGAAAAAGTGCTCCAAGCCTTAGACCAAGCGGAACTTTTGGAGCGCCGGGTCGCGGACATGCTTGCGGAGCGTGCCTATCTGGAGCGTGCCTTAGAGGCCTCGGACTTCGTCCAAAAGGTGTTTCCGAGTCATGCCAACTTTCTTTTATGTAAACTTCCGCATGCGCGGGACGTGTATGAGGGGCTTTTGAAGCAATTCATTATTGTGCGGGATCGCTCGAAGGTGCTTTTATGTGCCGATTGCTTGCGGATTTCCGTGGGAACCCGAGAAGAAAACGAGGCGTTTTTAGCCGCTTTCGAGCAGGTGGCGAGCGCATTAGCTGCAGAGAAATTATGAAAAAACGAGTCTTATTTATCGATCGCGATGGTACCATCATCCAAGAGCCTCCGATTGACTTCCAAGTGGATAGCTTGGAAAAGCTACAATTTTACCCAGGAGCCATTACCTTCTTACGCAAAATATGCGAGCAGTCGGATTTCGAGCTGGTCATGGTAACTAACCAAGATGGTTTGGGGACGGATTCTTTTCCTGAGAATACTTTTTGGCCGGCGCATACGCGTATGCTGGACACCTTAGCAGGGGAGGGAGTGCACTTTTCGGCTATCCATATCGATAAAAGCTTTGAGCATGAGCAGCTTCCTACCCGCAAGCCGAGGATCGGGATGCTTACTACTTATCAGACAGAGGAGTATGATTTGGCAAATTCTTATGTCATCGGAGACCGCTTAACGGATGTGCAGCTGGCAAAAAATTTGGGGACGCAAGCGATCTTTATCGGTAAAGAGCCCGCCGATGGCGCCGTGCTGAGCACGGAAAGTTGGGAAGAAATTTATCGTTTTCTGGTGTTTCCTGCACGCAGGGCAGTGGTAGAGCGTAAGACTTCAGAAACGGAGATCTACATTGCCTTAAATCTGGACGGACAGGGGCGCTGTTCCATATCCACGGGGCTGCCGTTCTTCGACCACATGTTAGAGCAGCTGGGCAAGCATGGTGGAGCGGATTTAACCATTCAGGTAAAAGGGGATTTGCATATCGACGAACATCATACGATAGAAGATACGGCATTGGCACTGGGAGAGGCCTACCTGAAGGCACTCGGTAATAAAAAAGGGATCTACCGCTATGGGTTTCTTCTACCGATGGACGATGCGCTGGCGCAAGTGGCCATCGATTTTGGGGGTAGACCCTGGATGGTCTGGGACGCCACATTCAAGCGTGAAAAAGTCGGGGACATGCCAACGGAGATGTTTTTTCACTTCTTTAAATCCTTTTCCGATACGGCGAAGTGCAACTTAAATATGCAGGTTTCTGGCGACAATGAGCATCATAAAATTGAAGCGCTGTTTAAGGGATTAGCGCGTGCCATTAAGATGGCTGTTCGCCGGGATGAACAGGCACTCCAGGTGCTGCCTTCTACAAAAGGTGTTTTGTAGTATAGAAATGCTCTCTTAGCACGCTGATAATGAGCTGTCTAAGCAAAGAGAAGTCGTTAACCTGCAGGCACGTAAAACGAAGAGCGCCCCATCTTTATATGGGGCGCTCTTCATTTACAGTTTTTTTAGCGCTTTGTGGGTGTACAGTCCGGTGAAGTGGAGCGTCTACGCGTTAAGGGCGATATTACCTGGTCTCAACCATTCTTCTGCACCGGTCGAACCCAACTATTCGGCAGTTTGAAATTCCAGCTGATTGATGACCGGCTGAGCATACATTTTGAGGTAGCTTTCACGTGCCAAGGTGTCTTGCTGATCAACATTTTTCGTAAAACGCTCGATAAAAAAAGCCCGCTCAGCTTCGCTATACTTTTCTCGAAATTGTTCCGTCCCATGCAGGAGGTCATACGCGATGTACTTAGTAGGCCAAAGCCGATAATTCGTAATAATGGTTTTATCGATTAAAGCAGCCAAAGCATTAAACTGCCTATTGGCCCCTCTTTCTTGTTCGCCGATTCGGGCGATTTCTTCGTTTAGCACAGGGCCTAAGGCGATGTGGATCCGTTTTTTCATGCCGATAATGCCAGAAAGAAGCGAGATAAAATCTTCGTTCTCCCCTTTCACATAGGGCTCGGAGCGGAGCTTAGCCAACAGTTCTGGCATTTTCAAGGCGTCCGTTGGGTCATATTCATAAGACATGGAGACCGGAACGATGTTCAGGCGGGACATGTACTCCATTTCACTCATGCCTTCCGGTGCTGACATGGCGATCATTTTTAACACGCCCTTATGCGTTTCGTCATGCCCATCCTTAGTGCGTCCTTCCCGCTGAGCGATCCAGACCGAGCGGTTTTCGCGCCATAAAGACTGCTGGATAAAGGCAGAAATGACCTTGCTAGATTCTAAAAGCTCGCGTGCTGGCAGCTTACGCTTGACCGTGAAATTACGCGTCAGTCGGGATAGGCTCTTTAAAAAAGGTTTTTTAATTAAGTTATCACCGATAGCCGAAGTCGTCATGGCCTGGCCGCTTTCGAACAAGCATTTATTCAGTAGCGAAGTATCTAGAATGATATCGCGATGATTAGAAATAAATAAATAGGGCGTATTTTTTTCAAGCTGGTCGAATCCCGAACTGCTGAGGCCTTCTGAACTCACTTCTAAAATCCGCGTGAGTGCAGGGTAGATAAAGTTGATCTGAAAATCCCGGATTGAGTAGCAGCGCAAGAGCTGGCTTTTCCACATTTCATCAGGCATTCCTGGGAATGTAAAGTTCATGATGGACTTGAGCATAGGATGATCGACGATTTCTCGTAGGGCATCATTTACTTCGGTATCATAAAAAGGTCTGATCTCTTCAAACGTAGACATTAGGCGTGATTTTAAACCGCAAATTAAGAAAAATAAAAGGCTTCCTACTTACTTAAAGGATGAAACAGCAAAAATCGGGCTTAAAAGCGAGTATTTTTGTTCCTGACACACTTTTCTTTTATCAGTAGCCGCTTTTTTATGGATTGCGTGACAGCCGGAAAAGGATTTTAATTTCGCAGCTAGTCATGCGCGCGGAGAATCAAAATCATTTTTTTACGCACGTTATGTATTCCCGCTGTAAAATCGACGCGTACCAGACGAGAAATCTAGTAGCTCAAAAACAATATGAGCAGTGGAAAATTACCTTCCACTGCTCATATTGCTCCTTATACGCCTGAATTATCCTACCAGATTTTTTGGGCTCTTCGGGATTTATCACCAAAAAGGAATAAGCTGACCATAAACTCATGCGTAGGCTGAGGAAGTAAAAAAGAGCGCGTCATCGGCATCTCATACACATAGCCCAAGCGCAGATTTTCCCAGATGAAACCTACATGGAAGTTATGCGCATAGTCCACGCGATGCCCGGCACCCACCCAAAATCGGTCCGCAAATAAAGTCTTCACATTAAATTCCACATTAGCCGGTAGATCGACTTGATCCCTATACATGAAATTCGTCGCTAGATGTACTTTTTCGCTTAGTCTTTGGCGGAAGCCAGCCTGGACTACGGAAACCGTAGCACGACGCTCGAAAAATACATCTCCACTTTGAATAGCTCCGCGATTGACATGCTGCATGCCATAAGAGACATAGAAATTTTCATGCGTAAGCGCCGCTCCTATGTTGAAATCTAGCACACGCATATTCGCAAAACTATTCAGATATTGCCCGATCACAGCATCACCAGCCTCTTCACTACTTAGACGATTGCCATCCAGCTGTACGAAATTGCTAGTTAATCCAGCGCCGAGTCGCAAATTAAGCGTTTGACTAAGCCGAATGCGCGAAGCATAGCTTAGAATTAGCTCTGTGTCGTTAAAAGGACCATACTGGTCTTGGAAGAGATTGATACCTAAAGCATTTTTGCCCGTCAGGGCTGCATCCGCTCCCGCTCCGTTAAGTTCCGCAAAGTCTATTTCTGCCGAAAGAAAGTAGCCCATAGGTGCGCCATCGAAGCCAGCCCACTGGTTACGCACCATACCTCGTATCGAGCTGCCCTCATAGCCCGTAAGTGCAGGGTTGTAGTAGCTTTGGAAATGGCTAAACTGCGAAATGAATTTTCGAGACTGGCCTTTTGCCGCAGGCGAAACCGCGAGCAGGAAAAAGCCTATTAAGAAAGATAGAAAGTTTTTCATGGTCTTCAAGCGGGAGGACCGAAGCCCTCCCATTTTTTTATTGTTTCAGCAGGGTGATGAATCCTTTTCGTATTTCGCCTGTCTCACCCACACGAATCACATAATAATAAGTGCCCACGGGGAGCGTACGGCCGTCCGAAGTACCGTCCCAGAAATGATTCGGGTCGCGTGATAGGAACAACCTGCGGCCAGAATTATCGAATACCTGAACTTGCACATCTTCGTAGAAACGCAGATCGCGAACACCCCAGGTATCATTTATGCCATCGCCATTCGGAGTAAAGGCAGTAAAGATCTCCATATCTGCTAAAGCAATCCGGCTGCGCTCGATCGTAAAATCTTCCGTAAGGGTGTTACCATCGCGATCCAGCACTTGGATGCGTACTTCAAAGCTGTTTTGGCCCGGGAAGGGCTCTGCACTATTCCAGAATAACTGTTGGTCTTGAAGGGCAAAGAGCCTGTTGTCAAGCGCACCTTCCACTAAGCTCAGGGCATGCACGTCATCACTCGGGTCATCCACAATGAGACTGCCTACCAGCTCTAGCGAGCTTCCAGCCGGGAAGCTGGTAGATGACAAGCTGAGACCACGAGGGGCAGGCTTCGCCAAAATACGTACTTCTTGCATAGCCTCTAGTGCATAGGCATTGAAAAGCCCACGAGGTAGCTTCAGCGTTCCCATCAGGAAGGTGCTGCCCGATTGGAAGGGGTCGATGGCTTGTACCTCCCAGAGAACGGGTACAGGAAGTAAGCTGCCATTTCCAAAGGTGGCTACGACCTGCGAAGGGAGCTGGCTCGCATCAAAGGTAACGCCCCAGTCCAGCTGTACAGGCTCCAATTCCATCAGCGTGAGCACGGCACGTGCACGTACATAATCGGGAACTCCATCCCCATTGCTATCGAGGAAATCAAGGGCATTCATAGGGTCCGTTCCTTGAAGGTCTTCGACAAAGTCTGGTACTAGGTCACCATCGCTATCCAGATAATCCGCCGGATCCAATGGATCTGTTCCTTGGATGATTTCGATGATGTCGGGCACCTCGTCCCCATCGGTATCACGGAAGGCTATTAGCTCTGCCACGAATGCTGCCAGCTCTTCTTCGGTGATGGTCGGACTACCGACGATCAGCAAGTAGGTATTCAAAATGGCTACTTGATCCGCTTGGAGGATGTGGTCTAAGGCGGCATAATCGGCCTGCGTGGGGGCTTCGCCCGCGCCAGCGATGAAGTTACGGACCTTCTCGATCGGATCCAGTTCCGGCACTACCACTTCCTCTGCCTCGCGGATTTCGAAGTCCGCAGGCGTAAAGGCGATGGCATAGTTAGGTCCTGCACTCAAGCTACCTTGGCTGATTAGATAGCGTCCAGGTGCCTCACCCGGTGCTCTTTCTAAAGTTCCGCTTAGGATGGCCTCCGTGTCGGGTGCGACAAAGCCTTCAGCAAAGAATGTGAATACAGGATCTCCCTCTCCTTCAAACTTAAACTGCCCTTCTTCCACGATAATGCTCAGCGTAGCAGGAGCGACACGGAAGCTGATCGGCAAGGTGCGTAGCAATTGCTCGCCCTGGAAAATCTGTACCTCGGCGAGCGCTTGACCAGCGCCGATAAGGACAAGTTCTTCGCGGTTTTCTGGATGGACAGTGGTGACGCCCTCATCTAAAGAGAGAAGCAGGAAGCGCTGCCCTTCTTCCAGCCTGGGCGCGATGCGCAAAGGCGGATTTCCAAAGACCTGCTCTTCGATCGTCAGTGTACAGTCCTCAGCGGCTTGCACCTGAACAGGAGCAGAGAAAACCTCGCAGTTGTCATCCGCAAAACGTACGCGGTAGCTGGCATTTTCTTCAAAAGTGAAGGAGAAAGTCGCCTCCGTCGCATCGGGGATGTCTTGCCAGTTATTGTCTGCATCTAAACGCTGCCACTGCAAGCGTGCAGTAGACTCAGGCACGCTTAATTCCACTGTTTCTCCGACACAGAAGCTGCTGCCCTCGCTGCTGATTTCCCCTGGGATCAGGGTACACTCCAAGAGGAAGCGCGCTTTTACCGGCAAGTGATCGGATGTGCTGCTCGCATAGTCGGGCACCAGATCGAAAGGAGCGACCACGCGCTCAGACTGTACGATCCAAGCTTGGTCGAGTTCATTGGAGATCATGATATGGTCGATCACATTTTCTCTGGCGATGAAAGAGCGTAGCCCTGCTTGACTTAAAGAAAGCGTTACCGGCGTGTAGTTTTCTTCATCCTCGATAAAGCGGATAAAAGAGGTTTCGGAGGTATTGACAGTCGGCGCGTTTTGATCGGCGACGGTCTCGTCTAAGTCATCGTTATAATCTCCAAGGATGAGTAGGGGTACGTCTGGATAATAGGTATCCAAAGAGTCCTTCAATACCCCGACATCGTATTTGCGCATCGCATAGCGCGGCGTGCCGGCACTTTCTCCACCCCCATTTGAGCGCGCATGGATGTTGACCAAGTTGATCCGCTTGTTCACGCCATTGATTTTGGTTTCTACTTCGAAAAGGAAGGGAAGTCTTCCGGAAGCCCAGAATCTGTTCGGGTTAGAGGGGTAGCCGACCAGGTCGCTTTCCTGAACACCCTCTAGGAGGACGCGGGTCGCGACGGAGTCCACGGTGCTGGTTTTGTAGAGGAAGGTAAGCTTTTGCGCGTCAGCGAAATCACCTACCTGCGATACTGCCGGAGAGATAAATCCACGATAGTCGGGAAGCGCCTCTACGAGCTGGTTAAAGCGCTCGATGGAGGTGATTTCCTGGAAGGCATAGACATCGGCATCGAGGTCTTCGAGGATTTTTTTCACATTCTCTAGCTGGCGCTGGGTGTTAGCAGGCCCTTGGCCGGAGGCCTCCGAACCGAACCACTCGATATTCCAGGTAACCACATCGAAGGAGTCCTTACGCTTGACGGTGGCTCCGGTCAGGAATCCGGCACGCTCTTCGATGTCTCCAGATCGGAACTGGATGACACTGCTGAAGGCCCCGGCGAAAGCGGGCGCGAAACGCACGTCTATGTTCTTGGTGGTGCGTGCTTGTTCCGGACTCAGGATGAGCACTGGGCTGAAGTTATTTTCCCCTTGCAGGCTAAACTCAAAGCCCGGCGCAGCGCTGATGTGCAGCGGCTCGATGGCATTACTTAGGGTAACCGGGAAGCTGTAGCGCTTCGGTGCCACGGTACCTTCCGGCGTGATGCCAAAATGGGTGTAGTCGACATTACCGATGCCTACATTTAGGAATGGGGCTGGAGGCGTATCGGAGTTGACAAGGCTAAAGTCATCCAATGTCCAGCGTGCGGCTCCCTCTTCAGGTGAAGAGCGGTAGCGGAAGGCTAGGTGCACAGGGGCCTCTTTAAAGTTAGAGAGGTCGATTTCCTGGGAGAAGGTCCAGAAGTTTTCTGTAGCGAAGCGATCATCGAGTGCGACCCAAGTGGCCGTCTGAGGGTCTCCGCTATAATCCTGTGCGATGAAGAGCTCCAGTCGTGGTCCAGCGAAGGCCACACGCGTCCAGAAGGATAAGAGCGGGAAGTTGAACTCGCTGAGATCGAAGGCGGGGCTGATGAGCCACTGCTCGTTGGTCTGCTGGGTGCCGTTGGCGAAGCCATTGGCCTGCAGGCCAAAGGGTGCGTTCGCGGTGGCATTATTTCCTGCTCTTCCGAACTGAGTGCACTCCCAGAGCTGCTGCCCGGTGATGGCGATGGCGGTCCATCCGTCCGGGAGTCCTTCTTGGCAGGAGGTGTTAAAGTCCTCAAAGATTTGGAAAGGATCGAAGCGCTGTCCGGAGACGGTCAGAGATACCGGTGGAATGCCGCTGGTGCTGTGCTGGATGGAAGAGGCCAGGTTAAGGGCTTGGGAGCTGCTGAGCTGCACGAAGACGGTAACTGGTCCTGCGGCAAAACTCGCTTCAGGAATGCTGAGCGGGGCTTGGAAGTTGCTGCCCTCTAAAGAGAAGCGGAGTGCTTCAGGTCCGGAGATTTCTACGGGGCCTGCTAAGTCTCGAGCGCTCAAGGTATAGCTGAGCACAGGGCCATCCTCTCGAATGGAGGTCCTGGGGAAGCTGAGGGCTTCGGGATCGGTGCTGATAAAAGGAATACCTGCCTCACCACTAGCCCGCACGATACCTGTAAAGGTGATGGGTTGATCGCCAGGGAAGAAATTGGTGAGTCGGAAGGTTCCGCCCGCTGCTACGGTTCCGCCATTGGCGGAGGTGTTATCTAGCGCGACAACGCGGAATTCTACTGCGCCTGTGAGCCCTTGAAGGGCAGACAGGTCCACTTCGATGTTCCCGAAGGCATTGACACTAGTGAAGGTGGCTAGATTTTGGGTAAAGTTATCTCCACTGTAGCGAAGGGCCATGTTGGTGGGTCCTGTGTTGGAAGAGCGGTAGCCGAAGCGCAGGCTGCTTAGATCTACGCGCTGCCCGGGAAGGGCAGTAAACCCAAAGCGGAAGAAACGTTCCTCACCGGCATTCCAGCCATTACTGCTGATGGAGTTGGCCGCAACAGCTGTACCCAGTCCGGCGCCACGTGTAAGGGGCTGTCCAGAGATGCCGCTGACGAGCACGAGGGCCTCATTGCTCGCCTGCCCACCCGGCTGTCCAGCCAGATCGTACTGAAGAAGTGCGACGGGATCCCCGGCAGGTTCGGGTAAAACGTCTGTTTCCGATAAGATTCCTGTGATGCGCAGCGGTTCAAAGGTGTCAGCGCTCAAGCGTGTATTCGCAATACGTAGTGTGCCCGTTTGCGTGATCGAATTTCCACTGGCAGCGGTTTGGCCCACAGCGGCAACACGAAAGCGCACCTCGCCGCTAAGAGCACCTAAAGCGCTTAAATCAATTTCGGAAACGATAAAATCGTTTGTGGTCTGCGTAATTTCGGCAAGAGGGTTAGAATAACCATCCACACTGCTTTGAACGACCAAATTCCCCGGGCCTGCCGCACTACTTCGCGTGGTAAGTAACAGCTTTTCGCCCGTAAAGGTCAGGCCCTCGGGAACACGAAAGCCAAAGGTGAAAAAGCGCTCCTCTTCTGTATTAAAGCCGTTCGCATTTATAGAATTATTGGCTGCAGTGGCAGAAATGCTTTCGCTGCGTTCTAAATCAAAAACAATGATAGAGGCAGGCAAAGCAGCTCCTGGGGTGAAGGCTTGATTGCCGGGCTGTCCTGTTAGATCCCAAAAAATGCTTGCTGCATTATTTTCCTCCGGATCAGGGAGAACATCTCCAGGTGTTCCGGGCTCCTCTGGCATCGGTTCACCTGTTTCCGGTTCGCTTGGCTCTTCTGGGCTAGCGCCATCCTCTTGACCTATGAGTAGGCCGGTAAGTTGTAGGCCATTTACCTCGGAGGCATTGGCAAAGCGTAAAGATCCTGCAGTACCGATCGTATTTCCATTCGCCGAAGTGGTGCTGATGGGCATGAACCGCAGCGTGACGCTGCCACGAACTGGAGCCAATGCACTTAAGTCTAAGCGTTGTGTAGCTGCTGTAGCTGCTTGTGTCCAGGTGGCTACTGGCGTAGCAAAGCCATCTGCTGAGCTAAAGACGGCCATATCTCGAGGCCCTGTAGCGGATGCTTGCCCTTCGAAGGTTAGGGTGCCAAATTGTAAGGCTTGTCCATCCACCACGTCGAAAGTAAGAGAAAGAAAATTTCCTTCCGTGACTGCCCACCTGTTAGAGTTAAAGGCATTGTTGGCGCTGGCGGCTGCTAGCCCTGGCCCCCTGCTGAGGGTGACGTTTTCGATGCCAGCAGCACCGATACCAGTCAGGGGCCCTTCAGTAGTGCCCGAAAGCCCTGAGAAATCAATTCGGAGAACCTCTTGATCTCCTTCCGCTGCGCTGCCTGAAAAAATGGTCAGCAGGGAAAAGAGCAAAAATCCACCGATTAAAGCATACGGTAAAACGTGTTTCATGAACGTTCGTGTAGATTGAAAATAAATTTAGCCCCTAAAGCTACTTACAAACGGAAATGCAAATAATATTTTGTGTGTTAAGGATTTGTTAAGATGTTTTCCGGTTAAATTTAGTTTAAATGATAATTATAGGGAAAAAGTCGAGAAAAATAGAAAAAAATGTCGTTTGTAAGCCTTTATAAACCTTTGGTAACCAAATAAAATTTTAACTCTTCTGAACTGGCGGCCGATAAAAAATTGCCCGGTAGGGCCAAAAAAAGCACCCCAAGAGGTGCTCATGTTAACAAAATGCTCCTTTTTCAAGACTTCCAAAATTCCGCATGCATACGCACGATATGCGCGATCGAAACGCCCTGAGGACAAACCACCTCGCAGGCACCTGTCATGGAGCAGGCTCCGAAGCCTTCCGCGTCCATCTGCGCCACCATGGCCTGGACGCGCCTAGCCGCTTCGGGCTCGCCTTGTGGTAGAAGTGCTAAATGACTAATTTTAGCCCCTGTGAAAAGGGCGGCGCTCGCATTTTTGCAAGTAGCTACACAAGCGCCACAGCCGATACAGGCCGCTGCCTCAAAGGCCGTCTCTGCTTGTTCCAGCGGAATTCGGGTACTGTTGGCTTCAGGAGCCTGACCCGTTTGTACACTGATATAGCCCCCCTTCATGATGATGCGGTCTAAGGCGCGACGGTCCACGCAGAGGTCCTTCTTCACGGGAAAGGCCTTTGCCCGGAAGGGCTCCAGCACCAGGGTGTCACCGGACTTAAAGCTGCGTAAATGCGTCTGACAGGTCGTAGCCCCCTTTTCAGGACTATGTACGTCCCCATTTATGACGAATCCGCACTGTCCACAGATACCTTCTCGACAGTCCGAGTCGAAAGCCACGGGCGCCTTACCTGCAGCCATCAGCTGTTCGTTCAGCACATCGAGCATTTCTGGAACGGACATGGCTGGGTTCAGGTCCTCTAAGGGATAAGTTTCGAAAGTACCTTTTGCATGGGCATGTGGCTGCCGCCAAATTTTTAGGGTTAATTTCATCTTACTGGTAACTTCTTTCTTGTGGTTGCATAAACTCGAAATGGAGTGCTTCCTTGTGCAGTCGGAAGCCCTCAGGGCTGTATTCCCAGGCAGACACATACTGGAATTCCGCATCATTCCGGGCAGCCTCGCCCTGTTCGGTCTGGTATTCTACACGGAAGTGTGCCCCGCAGGATTCTTCACGCTGAAGAGCATCCGTAAAAATCAGTTGGGCAAGCTCCAAATAATCTTCTACTCGCAAGGCCTTTTCAAGCTCCATGTGCATGCCTGCATCGGTTTCGGGAAGAAAAAGGTCCTGATAAAACTGTTTTTGGAGGGCTTTTACCTCGCGTAGGCCTTCTCGCAGCTGTCCTGCTTCACGTAAGAGGCCACATTTCTGTGTGAGCAGGGCCCCTAACGCACGGTGAAACTGGTCGGCCGTACGCGTTCCTTTAATCTGCTGCAGGCGCTCGAGCCTTGCGCGTGCTTCCTGCAGCAAGTCCTGCTCTACGGTAAGTTTTCGGGATCCGAGGGCTGTCTGGCCAGCCAAATAGTGCATCAGGGTGTGGGGCAAAATAAAATATCCGTCCACACAGGCTTGCAAGAGGGAGTTGGCGCCAAGCCGGTTGGCACCGTGGTCGGCAAAGTTGGCCTCACCGAGTACGAAAAGGCCGGGCAGGTTGCTTTGGAGCTCATAATCCACCCAGAGGCCTCCCATCGAAAAGTGGGCAGAAGGAGAAATGAGCATAGGTTCCTTATAGGCATCCGTGCCGGTGATTTTTTTGTACATGGAAAAGAGATTGCCGTAGCGCTTTTCGATGGTCGCTTGCCCCTCGCGGTGTATGGCTTCCTTGAAATCTAGGTATACGGCATTGCGGAGTGGACCGACACCCTTACCAGCGTCGATGACTTCTTTCGCAGCACGGGAGGAGATATCTCGGGGGGCCAAGTTACCATAGGCAGGGTACTTGCGCTCGAGGTAATAGTCGCGTTCTGCTTCAGGGATGTCGGCGGGAGCGCGGGTGTCGCCAGGTTTTTGGGGCACCCATATCCTGCCATCATTCCGTAGGGACTCAGACATGAGCGTCAGTTTGGACTGATAGGGACCGAGCTGCGGTAAGGAGGTGGGGTGAAACTGGGTCCAGCTGGGCGCTGCAAAGTACGCTCCGCGTCGGTGTGCCCGCCAGATGGCTGAACCGTTACAGAGCATGGCTAGGGTAGAAAGATAGTAGATTTTGCCATAGCCTCCTGTGGCTAGAACCACTGCATCCGCCGTATGGGCTGTGATGGCGCCTGTTTCTAAGTTGCGCGCGATAATCCCTTTCGCTTGACCTGCCTCCACGATCAGGTCCAGCATCTCATGGCAGGTGTGCAGCGTAAGTGGGCCCATAGCGTGCATGCGCATCAGCGCTTGATAGGCCCCTTGAAGTAGTTGCTGCCCGGTTTGACCGCGCGCATAAAAGGTGCGGCTGACCTGCACGCCACCGAAAGAGCGATTCGCTAAGTAGCCGCTGTATTCGCGCGCGAAAGGGACTCCCTGCGCTACAGCCTGGTCGATGAGAGCCATGGAGCATTCGGCCATGCGAAAAACGGAAGCCTCACGCGAGCGAAAGTCACCGCCTTTTAAGGTGTCTTGAAACATGCGCCAGACGCTGTCGCCATCATTTTTATACCCCTTGGCTGCGTTAATGCCCCCTTGGGCTGCGACGCTATGGGCGCGGCGGGGACTTTCATGGTAGGTAAAAACTTCACAAGAAAAGCCTAGCTCAGCCAAGCTGGCCGCTGCGGCACTTCCTGCCAAACCCGTGCCCACGACGATGACACGGTATTTTCTTCTGTTGGCAGGGTTAATCAGGCGGGCCTGCGCCTTAAACTTCTGCCATTTTTGGTCTAGGGGGCCTTCTGGAATCTTCGGGTCTAACATGGTTTAGAACAGGTTCACAACTAAAGTACAAAAACTTCATCTCATTCCATAGGAGAAAAATAGGGATAAAAAAAAATGGCGTCGAGTGACGCCATTTTTCATCAAGTTCAAACTATACTAATCAACAAATTTTTTCTTAATAATAAATGTTCTTCACGTTTCCATTGCTATCCTTGATTTCGAAATAGAAATCGGTAGCCTTCGCTTGGTTCGCGGTTACTACACGCTTCTGGAAACGGCCCGCGCGGGTTACGAATTCTGAGTCGAATTCACGTCCTTCGAAATCTTTAACCGTCACTTTTAGCGGCTCCTCATTTTCTACTACCATGTCGAGTACTAAGGCAAATGGAGTTTCTAACACAGCCTTAGCAGACAGAAAAGAAAAATTATTCATAGGACGCTTTCCGAGTTCCACACGTTCTACGATTTCCTGATTGGCAGAACGAATTTTCACTAAATATTCCCCATCAGGTAGATTTTGTAAGTTTAAAGGAAGTTTTGTTACCTCGTTAACTTGCATACGTGTGCTGAAAACGCGCTGTCCATCTAGATTCTCTACCCGGATGGCTACATCACCGAGACCCTCAGCCAAGTAAACCTGTACTTTTTTATCGACTGGTCTAACCTTAGCCATTTCTTCCAATCTCTCTTTGGCTTCTACGGTTGCTCCGAACCCTAAAGCGATAAACATTCCAAGTGCAACGATAGTACGTCTCATAATCCTGTAAACTTTGTTTTTGTTTTGTCTCTGCAAATATATTACGGAGTATTCAGAATTATGTTCAAGTAAAATTAAAAATATGTTAAAAATATTTTACAAATGCCCCTTTTGGAGAAGAATCTACTTTGGTATTATTTACGGGTTGAATTGTTTTATATGGTAAAAGTATACTCCCTCGATAGGAAATACATTCAGGCTTTCTTTTTTACAAATCTGTACTTGCCGAAAAAAACTTTCATTTAGGGAAAAAAAAGCGCTGTCCCTTGTTTTAGGCGGCGCTATGTGGAGAAAAAAGGTGAATATCGGGGACAATTGGGCTTCCGCCCAAGGGTCAAGTGAAAGCCAGACGGGCTATAGAAGCTGAATCGGTACCTCTCGAAACGCTGCCAGCGCGGCATCTTCCGGGTCTAGTTCAGTTATTAACGTGTCGATATCTTGGATGGGGCAGGTTTGGAAGCGCTGAACGCTATTTAATTTGGCAGAAACCGTGAGCACCATCGTTTTTTTAGCCCTTTCGATCATCGCCTTTTTCACCTGTACCACCTCGTAATCGTATTCTGTAAGCCCTTCTTTAACACTTAGGTAACCTGTCCCTAGAAAGCACAAGTCCACACGCAGCTGTTGAAGTGCTAAAATCGTATCTGCGCCGACACTTATTTGCGCATCCTTGCTCAGTACACCTCCTAAAAAAATAATTTTTATCGTAGGGTGCTGGATGAGCTGTGTTGCCAAAGGAAGACTTGGCGTAAATACGGTCAACTTAATATTCGGAGGGAAGTGCTTGACCACTTCGATATTTGTGGTACCCCCACCCATTAATATAACCATATCATCACGCAGCAGGCGAACGGCTTTTTTGGCGATGTCACTCTTCTTCTGTTGAAGAAAATTATCCTTGGCGACATAATTATAGATATTATAGTCTAAGGAAACAGCTCCTCCATGTACTTTTTTTACCAACTGTGCTTCATCGAGCTCTTTTACATCTCTTCGGATAGTATCCACAGACACCTGGAGGCTATCTGCCAGGTCCGCCAGCAAGATACGGTGATGTACGCGCACCTCTTGCAAAATATAGGCATGTCTTTCTTCTTTTAGCATGTTCTAAGGTAGTACAATTCGGAAAAACGTGCAACACAAAGTAGCGATTTGCCATTTATGGCAAAAAATGGAAATTAAATCGGCACAAACTTGCAGGTATTTGCAGTATTTTGTATGTTTATCCGGTGTTCAATAGCGAAGTGAGTGAAAATGTTTCTAGAAACTGCAACCCAAACCGCTACGGTACCGAGTCAATGCAATTTTAAACCCAATTCTATATGAACAAACCTCTAATCAGTTTGCTACTGCTGTGTCTGTTCTGCTGGCAATCTGCCATCGCTCAGTCACGCGTCGTCAGCGGGGTAGTCACCTCGACTGCGGATGGAGAACCCCTCCCGGGTGTCTCTGTCGTGCTCAAAGGAACCTCTACCGGTACGGTCACCGGCATAGATGGTGATTTTACAATTTCTGTATCAGGAGATCGTCCTGTGCTCGTTTTCTCTTTTTTAGGATTTAAACGCTTTGAGCAAGCTGTGGGCAACCAAAGCACACTGACTATCGGGCTAGAGGAAGAATTGGCCACGCTTTCGGAAGCTGTCGTCACTGCCTTCGGTGTAAAGCAAGAACGGAAAGCACTTGGCTTTCCCATCCAAGAAGTGGGCAATAGAGAACTGATGGAGACCAATCAGCCCAACGCACTGAATGCCCTGAGAGGGCGAGTGGCGGGGGTGAACATCACCTCCTCCTCTGGAGCACCCGGTGCCGGAACGAATATCATTATTCGGGGTATTAACTCCTTAGATCCAGGAGCGAATAATCAGCCCCTTTTCGTTATCGATGGAATCCCTGTATCGAATGAAACGAACATTACCGGCGGCAGGGGAGGGGACACCTTCACCAATACCAACCGTATCGCTGACATTAATCCGGATGACATCGAAACGATTTCCATCTTGAAGGGGCCTTCAGCAGCTGTTTTGTATGGTTTGCGTGCCGCAAATGGTGCTGTTATCATCACCACCAAGTCAGGAAAAGCAGGCAAAACTGTTTTTAACTTCAGAACCAGCTATTCTGTCGATGAAGTCGGACGTCGCCCACCTATGCAGGATCGCTACCTGCGTGGTACTCAAGGGGTCTACAACCCGAACGATTATCGCGCTGATGGACCTCCTGCTGGTCCGAATGACATTATGCGCAATCAGTGGGATCAAATTTTTAATACTGGGAATACTGCTCAACAAGGGCTAACGTTTTCAGGGGGAAATGACCGAGCCACCTTCTTCGGCTCTGTTTCTCGTCTTGATCAAACAGGGGTAGTGCCGAACTCTAACTTTGACCGGACCACGGTCAAAATAAGCGGCACCTTACAAGCCAATGAACGCCTAAAATTAGATGGTTCTGCTTCATACATAAATTCTAATGGTAAAAATCCCCGTATGGGAGTAGGTGGCGCCGGAGTGATTTCGTATGCTTCCCGGTATGCACCTGATGTGGATATGCGGGACTTTATCACATCTGATGGCTTACCTATACGCTATACCACGCAGCTAGATAACCCCTTCTTTTTTGCAGAAAATGCCTACCAGGAAGAAAAGGTGGATCGCTTTATTGGAAATCTCGGAGCCAATTATGCCCTCACGGACTGGTTGACGCTTGACTACCGCGTCGGAATCGATCAGTATACGGACAATCGCTTTATCCTCACAGCGCCACGCACACTTATCGGCGCAGGTGCCAATGGTAGCATTTCGGAGCGTGTCCTGCAGTATCAGGAAATAAATAGCAACTTTCTACTTACCGCTGAGCGGCAGCTTTCCGATAATATCGGCGCCGTATTTACAGTAGGAAATCAAATCACCACCATTAATACACGTGATTTTACCAGTACAGGAACCAATTTTGTAATCGCTGATTTTATTTCGATTAATAATCTTAGTCAGTACAATACCCGCTCTTTTCCGACAAGCAGAAGTATTATTGGGGTGTTTGCTGATGCGCGATTCGATTATAAGCAAACCCTGTTTTTAAACATTACAGGACGAAATGACTGGTCGTCTACTTTGCCAAGGGCAAACCGATCCTTTTTCTACCCTTCCATCAGTACGAGCTATATCTTTACAGAGACGCTCAAGCTAAACTCCCAGCGGGTGCTGAGCTACGGTAAAGTTAGGGCTTCCTTCGCGGAGGTCGGAAAAGATGCGAATCCCTTTCTAATAGGTAATTATTATAGTACGATGGCTCCTTTCCGAGGGGTCGTAGGCGTGTTCCGAAATAACACCATCGGAAGTGAGGAGTTACGGCCGGAAAGAACACGCGGACTGGAGTTTGGTATCGACATGGGACTTTTTAACAATCGCTTGAAATTAGATGTCAACTATGCCATCCAAACCTCTATTGATCAGATCGTTCCTATTCCTGTGAGCCGCGCCACAGGATTTACAAACTTCGTGATTAACGCGGGCAGTATACGAAATAACATTTGGGAAGTAGTCGCTGATGCCACGATTCTTCAGAAAGGGAGCTTCACTTGGAACTCTGTGCTTAACTGGTCGCGTTTACGCGGGCGCGTACTTTCTCTACCTGACGGTTTAGAGGAAATCACCTTCCAGCCGGCCACTCCATGGGTAAAGCAGCGTATTGTGCCCGGTGGAAGACCGGGTGACTTCTTCGGCTGGCCACTATCTCGCGTGGATGCCCCGGGTACGGATGCGAATGGCCGCCTCATTATTATCAATGGATATCCAGATGTGAATAATGGCCGCCCACTGGCAGAAGATAGCTTTATCGGGAATGCCTTCCCCGACTGGGAAGGAGGCTGGACCAATGTAATGCGGTACAAGAATCTCGAGTTTAGCTTCCTCTTTACCTTCCGTAAGGGGGGGTATGTGTTTGATATCAACAGACGCCTACGGTATGGCCAAGCAGGGGGAGAAGCTCCTACAGGAGCGGAAACCAACCTCCGTAATCGCTTAGTGGTCTTTGATGGCGTGGTAAATTCCGGAACAGCCGAAAATCCCGTCTGGGTGGAGAATACACAGCCCGTGCCGATCGGTGTTAACGAACTCTATGGACAGGCATTCCGCTACCGGTTGGCCTCCGAGTTTAACGGTTTCCAAGAGGCCTCTTGGTTGCGCTTACAAAATGTCAGCCTAGCCTACGATATGCCAGCCTCTTTAATCAGTAGACTACCCTTTACTGCTATTCGCGCTTCTGTTACCGGAAATAACCTGTGGATGACCACCCCTTTTATCGGTTTCGATCCTGAGCAAAGCGCCTATGGTGCGGGTTCGAATGTTTTCGGTTTTGTGGGAACAAATGTCCCCATGACTCGCAGTGTGTTTTTTGGTCTTAACTTAACTTTCTGATGCAGCGAACAATGAAAAAATATATCGCCCTCGCCGCGCTTCTTGTGATGGGCGCTTGCGACAACTTACTCGACGTGAATGTGGATCCAGGAAGAATTTCTCCTGACCAAGTCACCGTTCAAACGCTATTCCCTGCCGGTATTCGTTTTACGGCAGCCAGTATGTTCGGCGCTGCAGAGCGCGGCACTATGTACCCTCAGTATTTGGGAGGGCAGCAAATCAGCCAGTTTATTCCCTATGGTTTTGACCAGATCTGGCGCCCGCTCTACACCGATGCTGTTCCTTCTCTTCAAGAAATTATCAGCAGGGGAGAGGAACAAGGGGCCTTTAACTACAGTGGGGCTGCCAAAGTGATGCTAGCGCTTACGATTATGACTGCTACGGATATTTTCGGTGATGTGCCGTATACACAAGCCAACCAAGGGACTTCAAATTTGTATCCTTGTTATGACTCGATGCAAGAAATGTATGAGATTCACCTTCCTACCTTAATAAATAGTGCGATCGAGGATCTAGAGCGTCCACTACCAGATGCACCTGGACTACGTACCCTTCAGGGAGACCTCATCTATGGAGGGGACCTCTCCAAGTGGCGTAAAGCAGCTTACGCAGTGCGTGCCCGATATAATTTGCATATCGCCGTAAAAAATCCTGCGGCTCTCAGTGCGGCAGTTGCCGATGCAGAGCAGGCCTTTAGCTCGAATGCGGATGATTTTCAGTTGATCTACGAGGAAAATGTCCAAAACCCTTGGTTTATTTTCTTAGGGAATGCGGTCAATAAGGTGCAGCGCCCCGGATCATTCATCACGAACCTGATGAATGGAACGGCTTACTATGCTGATGTGGTGGATCCACGAATCACCCGATACATGGATAACAGAGGAGCAGATAATTTCCGTGGTGTAGGTCCAGGATTCTTAGTAGACGATGAACCAGGTGTTAACGTAGACTTGACGCAGACGACTTGGCATTCCCGAAACGTGGCGCCTCTCCAGATGATGACCTATCCTGAGATGCAGTTTATCAAGGCTGAAGCCTTACTCAGCACAAATCCTGCCGCCGCTTATGAAGCCTACCTGACCGGCATCACCGCCAGTATGGAAAAAGTGGGCGTTAGTACAGCCGAAATTCTGTCTTACACCCAGGATCCACAGGTAGCGGTAGGAGCTGCCAATCTAACGCTCGCAGACGTCATGCTGCAGAAGTACATAGCGCTTTACCTAAACATCGAAACCTGGACAGACATGCGCCGCTATCAGTACGATCCCAACGTCTATGTGGGTCTGGAAAAGCCATCAGGTATCCGAAACCAATTGCCCGGCCAGGGCTGGATTCAGCGCAGTAACATTCCTGATGATGAGCCAGGAACGAATACCTGCCTCCCAGAGATTCCAAATCAAGGGGTAAAATTATGGTTGTTTGACAATTAAACGCTCGGCACTCTCATGAAAAAATTTCTTAAAAATACCGTTTTGGCCCTTTCACTGGCCTCCCTCAGCTTGGTCGCATGTGATATCGACCCTACACAGCCCCTACGCGACATTATTAGTGAAGACCTCGGCTACCTTCCTGTAGTCGCAGGCTGGTCGCTACGTACACCGGCAGCGGCAGAATTGCGCCCCGGCGCTAATGCTACCCTCGATCTACGCTTCTGGTCAGAGGGAGAAATCGACCGCATCCGTCTCTTCGTTACCGTAAATGGTAGCGAGACGATGGTGGAAGAAAAGGCCTACAGTCCCGCCTATTCTGAAATTACACGCACGGATTCGCTTCTGTTTTCTTACACTGTACCCCAGACGGCTGCCGTGGGTACACCTATCGTCTTCCGCTCCGAGGTGATCAATCGTGACCTACCTGATTTTCCAGTCGGGAGAACGCTCACCTTTACCCTTCAGCAGTAAATGCAGGATAAAAGTAGAAGAGCTTGGTTGAAAAAAGCGGCCTGGTCCGGACTTGGACTTTCGGGCCTGGCCGCTTCTTGCAGCCCTGCTGAAGAACAAAGGAAAGCAGCGGAAGGCTTTTATTTCGCGCATTTGACCGATATGCATGTCCGTCGTAAGCGCCGAGGCCATGAGGGCTACGCGGCCTGCGTGGCACATATCAATGCCCTGCAGCAGGCACCTGAGTTGGTGCTGATGGGCGGAGATATGGCCTTTGATGGAAATTACACCCCGAAAGAGGAGTTTATCGACCAGCTACAGCTGGTAAAAGGCATTTCGGATCAGTTGCAGATGCCCTACCATCCCTGTATCGGTAATCATGACTCCCTAGGCCTAAATCCGCGGCGCAAAGTCGAAGTAAATGATCCAGACATCGGAAAGGGACTGTTTTTAGATACTTTCGGGCTGGAAAATAGCTATTACAGCTTCGATCATAAGGGCTGGCACTTCGTGGTGCTGGATGCGCTTTTAGAAGTGGAGGCGGAGCATGGTCCGAGTCAAACGCATGCCTTCGGAGAACAGCAGCTGGACTGGCTGCGCTTCGACTTGGGCCGAAACCCTAGGCCCACGGTCATCGCCACCCATATCGGGCCTTTCTGTAATATCGGGCAGTATCTAGCCGACCCGAATCTCCCCGCTATGAACCATATGGTGGTGCAGGATGGTCTGGCCTTTCGGCAAATATGCGAACGCCATCAGGTGAAAGCCGTCCTTCAAGGGCATAGCCACATCCCCGAAGAATACCGCTTTAATGGGATTTGGTACATCACCTCACCAGCAGTCTCGGCCTCCTGGTGGAGTGGCAGCTGGAAAGGATACGGCACCGGCTATACGCTGCTGCATGCCCGGGAATCAGGTGAACTTAGCTGGGAGACACGCTACTACGACTGGGAAGCCCAGCTGGAGCCAGAAGATAGCCTGGAACGGGAACGAACAAAAGAGCGTGCAGCCTTCGAACAGGAACAAGAACGCTTAAAACAAGAAGAAATTCATGCGCAAAAATAAATGGAACCTCTGGCTTCTCGGTGTGGTGGCCTTATTGGGAAGCTGTGCACGTCCAGGAACCCAACAGACAGAACGGGAAAGCCCCATGCGGGAGTTTCGAGCTTTCTGGGTAGCTACCGTCGTCAACATCGACTGGCCCAGCGCCGGGGGCATCCCTTGGGAGCAACAAAAAGACGAATTTCGTGCTCTCTTAGCCTATTACAAAAACCTGAACATGAATGCGGCCATCGTCCAAATCCGAACCGCTGGCGATGCCTTTTATCCCACTGAGTTAGCCCCTTGGTCTGCCTACCTGACCGGCAAGCAAGGACAAGCACCTGCAAGTGAGGAGGATCCACTTCTCTGGATGATCAAAGAAACACATCGGCATGGAATGGAGTTTCATGCTTGGCTAAATCCCTATCGGGCCACCTTCGATGATCGCTTGGAGCTTCTCGCTCCCGAACACGATGTCTTGCGTTATCCTGAGTGGATGATCGCTTATGGCGGAAAATACTATTATGACCCGGGACTGCCTGAAGTACAGGAACACCTGCTGAAAATTATCCGCGAGGTGGTGCTCAAGTATCCGATCGATGCCATTCACTTCGACGATTACTTCTACCCCTACAAGGTGGAAGGGGAAACCTTCGGAGATGCGGATAGCTATGCGCGTTTGGCCCGAGAGGGCCAAAGTCTGGACGACTGGAGAAGAGAAAATGTGAATAAGCTCATCGCCTCCCTCCATGCTACCATTAAAGAGCTGAAGCCCTACGTACAGTTCGGTATAAGCCCTTTCGGGGTGTGGCGGAATCAAGATCGAGACCCTAAAGGCTCAGCCACGCAGGCAGGGCAGACCAACTACGATGATCTCTATGCCGACGCGCTCGCCTGGATGGAAGCCGGCACGGTGGATTATATGTTGCCCCAGCTCTACTGGAGCATGGACTACTCCCTGGCTTCTCACCGTGTGCTTTTAGACTGGTGGGCGGATTATGCGGATAAGTGTTTAATCTATATCGGAAATGGTGCCTATAAAATCCGGAATAATGCGGATTTAGCTTGGGAGGACCCGCAGGAAATACCCAGGCAGCTGGCCCTTGCGCGTCAAGATCCACGGATTAGTGGCAATGCGTTTTTCTCTGCTAAGTCATTTCCTGCGCAGCCAGATGTAGCAGAAATCCTGCGAGAGAGCCTTTATAATGCCCCCGCTTTGGTACCGGTTTTACCGAGCGCGCCGGCACCGGCTAAAATTCCGGCTATGCAAGTAAGTCAAACGGGAGGGGAAATGCAGATAGATTTTGCAGCTCCGCTGCCGGAGGAAATCAACAGGGTGGTGTTCTTCCAGCCGAAAGGACATGGCCAGCAGCTCGCGGCGGTACACTACTTGGATTTTCAAGAGGGCAGAAGAAGCGGCCAGTGTGCAGAAAGTCCGAAGAAAGGCCAAAAGTGGGCCTTTATGGATGCCTATGGCCAAATTATTTATCCTTAAAAGAAAAATTAGATGCAAGATATGTTGGTTCCACTCCTACTGCTACCCGATGTAGGAGCGCAGAGACGGAAATTAGAAGGGGAGGGGCTGGTCTTTCGTCGCGCCATCGCACCGGAAAAACAGGTACTTGTGGCTTGGGTGCAGGCACATTTCAGCCACTTCTGGGCTTCCGAGGTGGAGGTGGCTTTTAGTCGGCAGCCGGTAGCACTGTGGCTAGCTCAGGAAGGGCAGCGGCTGCTGGGCTTTGCCTGCTACGACTGCACGGCCAAAGCCTTTTTCGGGCCCACAGGGGTCCTGGAGGAAGCTCGGGGGCGCGGTATAGGCAAGGTTTTGTTAGTGCAAGCACTGGAAAGCCTACGGGAGCAGGGCTATGTATATGGCATTATCGGGGGAGTAGGACCTGCGGAATACTACGCCAAGACGGTCGATGCAAGGATCATTTCCGGCTCTGAAAGGCGTAATGTGTACGACAACTTGCTGCGCGGATGAAGGAGGAAATGCTACCTACACGCACACGCGGCCTGAAAAGCCCCTGGCTCTGGGTGCCTTCGCTCTATCTGACGGAGGGGATTCCCTATGTGATTATCATTAGCGTGTCGGTGATCATGTATAAGCAGCTGGGAGTCAGTAATGCCGACATCGGGCTATACACCAGCTTCTTGTATTTACCCTGGGTGATAAAACCCATTTGGAGTCCTTTTGTGGACCTAAATGGCACGAAGCGGCAGTGGTTTTTAGCCATGCAGGCCCTGATCGCTGCGACTTTTCTGCTGATTGGCCTGACCTTACCTCTGCAGGGCTTTTTTGTGCTTTCCTTAGCCCTGTTTTGGGTGGCGGCCTTCGCTTCTGCTACGAACGATATCGCCTCAGATGGGTTTTATTTGATCGGGCTGGCGCAAAAGGACCAAGCCTTTTTCCTCGGGATCCGCAGCACCTTCTATCGCTTGGCCATGATCACTGGGCAGGGACTTGTGGTGATTTTAGCGGGCTACCTGGAGAGTACGTTGATGGATAATCAGAAAGCTTGGTCGCTTACGCTGGTGCTAGTAGCAGGTTTGATGCTGCTGCTTACCCTGGTGAATGCCCTTACCGTGCCGAAAGAAAAAGAGAAAGTGAAGCCTACAGGTCCCGACGCAGGCTTTCTAGAGGTTTTTCGATATTTCTTTCGCAAAGAACACATCGGAATGGCGCTTGCCTTTATGCTACTGTATCGCCTAGGCGAGTCGCAGCTGGTGAAAATGGCCAGCCCTTTTCTCTTGGACGCACGTGAGCTGGGCGGACTCGGTCTAAGTACCAGTGAAGTGGGAATGATTTACGGCACCTTTGGGGTTATCGCACTTACTTTGGGTGGAATCTTAGGGGGTATCGCTATATCGGCCCACGGCTTACGGCGCTGGATGCTTCCGATGATTATCGCGCTAAATGGCCCGAACGTCTTTTATGTGCTTTTGGCCTACGGCCAGCCGGAAGGGGTGTTCTGGCCCGCCTTTGTCGTCATCATCGAGCAGTTTGGCTATGGCTTTGGGTTCGCCGCCTATATGATGTATTTGATCTATATAGCTGAGGGTCCCTTTAAAACAGCACACTACGCCATCGCCACAGGCTTTATGGCTTTAGGTATGATGCTGCCCGGTATGCTTTCCGGCTTCATTCAGGAGGCCCTCGGTTATGGAGGCTTCTTTCAGTGGGTCGTTCTGGCTGCCCTCCCGGGGATCTGGGTGGCAAAACGCGTCTTTTATCCCCGGGATTTTGGTAAAAAAACAACAGATGAACATGTATAATCCCTCGCAACTTACCCTTGAGGAAAAAATCGCGCAGGCCTTTTCTCCAGCGGCCTTTATCCATGAATCCGATCAGCATGTTCGCGAGATCGAGCGGCTGATTGTCGAGCAAAAAGTAGGTGGGCTCACATTCTTTCATAGTAAGCGCAGTGCCGCGGCGAATTACGATCGCAAAACGGAGTTTGTGAAGCTGGAAAGCACACTTTCCCGCTTGCAAGAGCTAATTCAGCACTATCAGTCCATAGCCAAAACGCCGCTCCTCATTAATATGGATGCCGAGTGGGGACTGGCCATGCGCGTGGAGGATACGCCAGCCTATCCCTTTGCGATTTCGCTGGGAGCTGTTCAGCAAAACGCCGAGCAAGCGGTCTTTCAGATCGGTAGGCAGATGGCCCAAGATCTTAAAGGAGTGGGAATCCATCTGAATTTAGCCCCTGTGGCTGATATCAACGATAACCCGCTGAATCCGGTCATCGGCTATCGCTCCTTCGGGGCAGAGAAACATCGGGTGAGTAAGTTGGCTCTCGCCTTTTACAAAGGCATGCGCTCCGAGGGGGTGGAAGGCTGTTACAAGCATTTTCCCGGTCATGGGAATACGGCTGTGGATTCGCATTTGGGGTTACCCATTTTACTGCAGCAGGCGCAAGAATTATGGACAAACGAGCTGATCCCTTTTCAGGAAGGCATCGATGCAGGCATCGGCATGATCATGATTGGGCATCTAGCTGTGCCCGCCTTGACGGGGGGTAGCACGATTCCTGCCACTGTTTCGCGTGAAATCATCACCGGACTGCTCCGGGAGCGGATGGGCTTTTCTGGGGTCGTTATCTCAGATGCACTGAATATGCATGCTGTGGCTTCTCTATACCCCGAGAAAGGGCGATTGGAGCGGGAAGCCTATGCGGCCGGTACGGATATATTATGTTATTCCGAACATGTGGAAGCGGGCATAGCTGCCATCGCAAGGGATGTGGCTAGCAGTCACATCGAGGACTCCTTCGATCGGGTATGGGCGCTAAAACGTGCTTTAGGGCTTTTTCAGGAGCATAAAGCACACTTCTTGGATCCTACTGATGCCTACAGTTTAAACCGGGGGCTGGCGCCCAAAATTCTAACGCGTGTATTCGAAAAGGAAGAGCAAAAGACGCTAAAAAGTGCACGCGATCGCCGTACTTTATTAAAAGTCAATCTATTTGGAGACCCCGACCCTGTGTTTTTCCAAAAAATCGCCTCCTCCTTTCCCGGTGAGGTGCTAGCGGTGCGAACGGTTGAGGAGGTGGAACAGCTGAAAGAAAAGGCGCTTAGCTACGACACCTTGCTCATCGCCTGCTACCCACCTTCTATGCGTCCCTCCCTAGACTTCGGAATGGATGAGGCAGTATTAGAGGCACTCCTGCCGCTGGTAGCGAGCAAGCCCTGTATCTTGTATTTCTTCGGTACACCCTTTGCGCTTAAGCGCTTACGTTTCCTTCCCCTTATCCAAAATGTCCTGCTGGCCTATCAGCCGGAGGCGCCTTTTCAAGAGTCAGCAGCTGCGGTTCTACTTGGACACGAAAAAGCAGAGGGGAGGCTCCCGCTTCCTTTAGAGGATTTAATTCCACTACCGATACGGAATTAACACCTGGCATCTAAATGCAGCCCGTATACGTACATGGAAGCATGAGGAAAAGTGCTTCCATGTTTTTTTTCTGCCTACTTTTGGTCCTCGGACCAAAACTTTTCGCCCAAGAGGGGCGGGATGTATCGGAGCCAAGAATTCGCCCGGGGCAGGCGGATCAAGCGCAAACCGCTGTAGAAACTGGTGCTGAACGCGCATACGCACTGTCCGTCTTGCCGCTACTGTATTTCACCCCGGAAACTTCGCTGGCATTCGGGGCAGGTGCTGTGGTGAATTTTAGGACTGCGCAGGAGGACACCTACGAAAGCCAGGTGTTGGTAGGAGGAGCTTACACGCTACTGGATCAGGTGCTCAGCTACGTTTCATGGCGAATTTTCTCTCCTGAAAATAGGCATCTGTTTGCAGGAGAGGTGGGCTGGTACCGCTATGTATATTTTTTTTATGGGATCGGAAATGAGGTGCAAGATGCCGACCGAGAGCTTTTCGATGCGACGTTTCCGAGGCTACGGCTTGATTATGCTTACGCTCTGCGCCCTAATTTCTACCTGGGACTGCGTTACTGGTATGATGACTGGGGTGGCTTGCGTTTTGACCCGGAGGGGCAGCTGATACAGGGCGGGCTCCCTGGAACGGAGGGCGGGCGCATCAGCGGTTTAGGACCTCTATTAAGTTTTGAAAGCCGCGATAGCCAGCTGTATCCCACGAAAGGGCTTTTTGTGGAGACCGCATGGCAGCGCTACGGCCGCGGATTAGGTGCTCAGTTCGGCTATTCGCGATTTTTCTTGGATGCTCGGAAGGTGTGGTCCTTATCGGACAAAGGGATTTTCGTGGGTCAAGTGTATCAGGAATCTACCGCAGGTGATGTGCCCTTCTTCGCCCTGCCCATGCTTGGGGGAAATCAACTTTTACGGGGTTATTTTGAGGGGAAATACCGCGGCCCGCATGTTTCAGCCCTTCAGGGAGAATATCGGCAGTGGTTAAGAGGGCGCTGGGGGCTTGTGGGTTTTGCTGGTTTAGGTGCTGTATACGGGCAGGAGGCGGCATGGAGTGGACTTTCTGACCTGCGTTTTGCTTATGGAACTGGCTTGCGCTTTCGCTTAAGCCAAAAAGAAAAGCTAAATCTTCGGCTGGATATAGCGCATGCACCAGGTGATGGCTTTCAGTTTTATCTGACTTTTGGAGAAGCTTTTTAAGGTTTCGCCCCCTTTTTTCAAGGGGATTAGACGCTTATCTTATAAGGCATTGAGTATGAATTAATTTAATAGGCGGCATTTTTTTCCATTGGCCGTACTGTTAGTTTCAACTGTCTGGAGTTGTTTTTTACATACATAATTATGCTGTTTAGGATTTAATCGGTTTCAGCTTTTGACTTTTTTCAGGTTCTACGAAATCCAGAAGTTACCCCTTTATCGTACATGCAAATGTTTTTCGACTTAGTTTTTCTATACAGAAACCATTCTGTGGGAGCAGCTAGGGCAAAAGGCAGGAGGTTCCTGAAAATCCTTAAACGAGTAGGGGTCAAACAAAATCTTTTCATTATGCAGTTCGAAGAACTAAACAACAATGAGCTAGCCGAAGTAAACGGTGGCATTTTAGGAGGTCTTCTTGGTGGACTTCTAGGTGGTAACAATTTCGGACAGAGTGCTTCTTCTGGAGCTCTTTTAGGTGGTCTTAACTTGACTATCCTTTCCGAAAACGTAGACAGTTCTGGTAACAGAAGTACCTTCGGAATTTCTTTAGGTTTAGACAATCTAGGAAGATTTGATTCTTTAAGAAACTCATTCTAATTGATTTTCTTCTGAATCTAATTGGGATTGAAAGATGATTCTATTTTTATTTTTCAATCCCAATCGATTTTTATGGTGCTTTTTTCTATTGGGTGCAATCCATAATAAGCTGTGCTGTCGTAAATCTATCTGAACGTTCTGGAGTATCCTGAAAATCCATAAAGAGTAAGGAAAAAACTAACCAAAAACATTATGAAATTCGAGGAATTAAAAAACGAAGAATTAGTTGAAGTAAACGGCGGTCTTTTAGGTGGTCTATTAGGTGGTCTACTTGGTGGAAACAACTTCGGACAGAACGCTAGCGGAGGTTCTTTGCTAGGTGGTTTAGGACTAACTATCCTTTCTGAAGAAGTTTCGGCTTCTGGCAACCGTTCTACATTTGGTATTGATCTTGGCCTAAGCAATTTAGGTGCATTTGAAAGCCTAAGAAACAGAGGTTAATCCCTTTTTTCAATAAACTGGAGGGATTCTTCTCTCCAGTTTTTTTTGATTTATGGATAAGAACAAAATTTTCCCGCCCGAAATTCTTCAGAATACCTCAAACTTTTTATTTCGAAAGTATGATGGGTATTCTATTATTCTTTACCAACTTATCCTTTTTCTATTGTTAGGCGCAGTAGTAGCTATTTTTTTTATTCAAGTTGATGTCTCCGTTCAGGGGGTAGGTATGCTTAAAACCTCCGAAAATAAGAACGCCATTCGCTCTCTTGTACCAGGTACGATCGATTCGGTATTTGTTGCTGAAAACATGCATGTTAAAAAGGGAGATAAAATTTTTACCGTGCGTGCTAATGTGATCGAAGAACAGACGGATAATAGCCGTCAACTTCTGCGGGAGTATACCAACCAGCAGCGTGATCTAGAAAAGTTAATTCGCTTAACTGCTAATTTCGATTGGGAAAAAGTTCCCGTTTTGGCTAGTCCAGATTACCAGCAGGAAGCTAATTTTTTCTTTGCCAAATTAAAAGAGTTGAAAAATCAATTCGAAATCACAAAAAGAGATTACAAACGTAATGAGGGGCTGCATCGCGCGGGAGCGATATCGGATGCTGAATTTGATCAGGCTTCTCTCTATTATGAAAATGCAAAAAATTCACTTTTAACTGCCTACTCGCAGCAAGCGGCCATTTGGCAAAGTAACTTGAATCAAGTTCGTATTCTTGTTCAGGACCTAGGTTCTCGTTCGAAACAGTTAAAAGAAGAGCGTGATTTTTATACGATCACTGCGCCGGTGGATGGTTTTGTTCAGGACATACGGCAGTTGTTTCCTGGCGCCAATGTAGCCGCAGGAGAATCTTTAGGAGAAATTTCGCCTGAAGGCGCCTTACTAGCGGAAGTATTAGTGAGTCCAAAAGATATCGGATTTCTGCGGAAGGATTCTAAGGTCAAAATGCAGGTAGACGCCTTCAACTATAATGAGTGGGGGTTTTTAGAGGGTACACTGGTTGAAATTAGCAATGACGTTTTTGTGGAGGCAGATGGTCAGCCTTACTTCCGTGTGCGCTGTACGTTAGATAGAGACTTCATGGAATTGAAAAACGGCTATCAGGGAAACTTGATGAAAGGAATGACCGTACAGGCACGCTTTAGTTTTGCGAGGCGGCGTGTAGCGAATCTGCTTTTTGACAAAGTGGATGATTGGATAAACCCAAATTTAGTAACCAACCGATAGCCTATGTTGAAGTTCGACTATTTCAAAAAGAAGCGCTTTAAAAAGGCAAAAGTAAAACAGCACGATATGACAGACTGCGGCGCAGCTTGTCTTTCGTCGATTGCGAATTTTTTTGATGCAGATATTCCCATCGCGCGTATCCGGCAGTTAGCTTCCACCGATCAGAAAGGTACTAATTTATTGGGGATGATCGAGGCAGCCAAAGTCATTGGTTTCGATGCGAAAGCAGTACGCTTGAAAGAGGAGCAATTATCCCTTTTGCCTACGCCTTCTGTGGCCCATGTAATCGTAAAAGGTGTGCTGCATCATTATGTAGTGGTTTTAGAGGTTACGGATAAGCAGGTTACTGTGATGGATCCCGCTATCGGTGATTTAGTAGTCTTACCTAGAGAAGAGTTTTTAAAGGTTTGGACCAAAATCATTCTTTTGGTCGAGCCCAATAGTTCTTTTGAAAAAACAAAGCAGACATATTCGATTCCGGAGCGCTTCTGGTTCTTGCTCTCCCCGTATAAGTTTATTCTTACGCAAGTCTTGGTGGGCTCCGTTTTCGCGGTAGTCTTAGGTCTTGGCACCTCCCTATACATCCAAAAGATCATAGATAATGTATTACCGAACGGTAATATGAATCTCTTGAACCTAATGGGTGTCATCATTATTTCCATCATTCTGTTTTCTGCTGTAATCAATCATTTTAAGGGAATTTTAGTGCTCCAGACGGGACAAAGAATCGATGCGCGTTTAATTTTAGGGTACTATAAGCATCTGTTGAAGCTTCCGCAAAGCTTTTTCGATACCATGCGAACGGGTGAAATCATTTCTCGTATAAACGATGCCGTGAAAATCAGGACCTTTATTAATGACGTGATCGTAGGTTTTGTGGTCAATGTGTTTGTCCTTGTTTTTTCCTTTACCCTAATGTTTATTTTTTACTGGAAGCTGGCGCTGATGATGCTTTTCGTCATCCCAATGTACCTTGTCATTTATGCTTATTCTAATAAGATTAATAAAAAGACACAGCGCGAGCTCATGGAGGCTTCCGCTGACCTAGAAGCTCAGCTTGTGGAATCCATAAATGCTGTAAGCACGATAAAGCGTTTTGGTATGGAGACTTATACCAACATAAAGACGGAGTCGCGATTTGTCAATATGCTAAAAGCCGTTTATGATTCTGGTCGCAATGGTATTTGGATAGGAAATCTCAGTGGTTCTGTTACCTCCCTGTTTACGATTGTCCTGCTGTGGATAGGTACTTCTTTTGTGTTACGTAATGAATTGACCCCGGGGGAGTTACTCTCCTTTTATGCCATCATGGGCTATTTTACGGGACCTGTAGCCAGCTTCATTGGCATGAATAAATCCATTCAGGATTCATTGATTGCAGCAGATCGTCTTTTTGAAATTATGGATGTGCATACCGATGAGGAAGAAAGTCTTATGCCGATGTCTAAAGAGAAGCTAGGTCCTATTACGTTTAAAGAAGTAAAGTTCCGTTATGGCTCTCGAGCCACGGTTTTTGAAAATTTAAATTTGGTTATCCCCCATGGTGAGGTAACAGCGATTGTGGGACAGTCAGGCTCTGGGAAATCCACCTTGTTATCCTTGCTGCAGAAATTATACCCACTTAATGGCGGTAAAATTTTTATCGGGGAGCATGATATCTCCTATGTTAAAGCAGATTCACTTAAGGAGTTGGTGGGTGTTGTGCCTCAAAATATTCATCTGTTCGCTGGTAATGTTTTAGAAAATATCGCGATAGGGGATTTCACCCCTGATATGGATCGTGTAATTCGCATTTCCAAGCAATTAGGAATACTCGACTTTATCGAAGAGCTTCCTCAGGGCTTCCAAACGTACATCGGTGAAAATGGAGTAAGTCTTTCAGGTGGTCAGCGTCAGCGCTTGGCGATTGCTCGTGCGCTGTATAAGAATCCAGAGATTTTAATTTTTGATGAGGCTACATCAGCCTTAGACAGTACATCAGAAGAATACATCCTAAATACCCTATACACATTAAAAGAAGAACGAAAAACAGTCATTTTGATTGCACACCGCCTCAGTACGGTTGTCGGGGCGAATAAGATAGTAGTCATGGATAAGGGGAAAGTGGTGGAAGAAGGTAACCACTTTGATTTAATTGAAAAGGAAGGAGCTTATGCCGGCATGTGGAAAAAGCAGCTGCCAGAGTCCGCCACTATAAATTTTTCTTAGCAAACCAGCAATGTATATTATATGAAACACTTCAACTCAAGCCTTAGGTATAGCCTCTTCTTTTTGATGGGGCTTTTCCTGTGGAGTAGCCTTGCAGAAGCCCAAGTGAATCGGCGCTTCGCGACGACTATCTCAAATCAAAGTAATGTTACCAATTCACAAAATGCTATTGATGGGAATTTAAACACTTTTGCAAGACTTACGTCGAGGACTAATCTTATAGGGCCAGGGCCTAACGGATCAATAACTTTACAGTTCGACCAGGAAATTCCAGCAAATCAAACTTCCTTTATCCGTCTGAATTTTAATGATGATATATTAAGGTCATTGTTAGGTGGTGGTTTGGGTGGATTGGTGGCCGACATTGGAGGTACCCTTTTGTTAGGCAATCATACGGTTTCTGTTGCTGCCTTAAATAACAACACACTTGTAAATGGAGGAACAACTTCCGATCCACAAAGCTTAAGCAACGATCGTTTTCGGGTATTGGTAGATCAAGAGGGAAGGGTGTTTCTTGCCATTACCCCAACTGGCGCCTATAACCGTATTCGTGTAACATCATCAACTTTCGCTGTTGTAGGTCTAGGTACAAGCAACTCTGTGGATGTCTTTGGTGCCTTTACCTTGGAGGGGCAAGAGGAGTGTCCAGATCCTGTGTTTACCGGATTTAATACATCTGGGTTGACATTAGATGCTTTAAATCTGAATCCTCCAGTAGTTAATCCAGAAAATGCGATCGATGGTAATCCGAACACCTTCTCTAGTTTATCTTTTGGAGTTCTTGGTGTAGCAGGGGTGATCGAACAGTTTGTGGTTTTGGGTGCACCTTCTCGTTCTGATGCGACCTTTAATGTGCGATTGCGCTTGACGCAAAGCTTGCTTACGGCGGGAGTATTGAATAATGTAAACATTGTAACCACGCGGAATGGTCAAGTGGTCACCAATCAGCCTTTGAATAGTCTACTTAATGTAGATTTACTCGGCCTATTGCAACCTGGACAGTTCTTTGACTTTCCCGTTACGCCAGGTCAACCAGTAGATAGGGTTTCGGTACGGTACAGTTCTCTCCTCAACCTTACCGTGGCACAATCCCTGGATTTTGCGGGAGTATTCCCTGGCATCGTGCCTCCAGTGGTAGACGCTGATGCAGCTAATGTAGAAATATGTGAGGGTGAGCCGGCTATTTTGACAGCTACAGCTCCGCAAGGAACAGTATTACGCTGGTACAATGTAGCAGAAGGGGGTACTCCTTTAGCTGAGACTGCCTTTAATGAACCGTTTACAACTCCGATATTAACTGAGAATACCACGTTTTTTGTGGCAGCCTTTGATCCTATATGTAATGTAGAGTCTCTGCGCGTGCCGATTGAAGTTACAGTTAACCCCGCCCCAAGGGCAGATGATATAGTGGTGGTCGGAAATGAAATGGAGATTTGTCCAACGGACGCACTTGTGTTAACGCCGTCACTCTCCCCTTCCAGTATGATCGATCCGGCTGTTGCTACATTCCGCTGGTATCTAGACGAGAATAAAAATCAGGAGGTACGCGATGGGGACGTCATAAATGGGGCTAGTTTCTCCATAGACCCTAACGGAGTACTTACTGTAATCAACCTTGGCCTTAATTCTGGTATACCTGCACTTTTTGTAAGTGTAACAAACGAATTCATGTGCGAGAATCCAGCGGGTGATCTCTTCCAAGTACCCATACTTTTTAGAGATGACTGTGATGATTCGATGCTGATGATTCTTAAAGAGTCCGCTCCAACAGTTATCGCTGGAGAAAATTTAACGTATACGCTTACTGTTCGAAATACCGGTTTGGCGCCTTCCTTAAATACAGTAGTGAGGGATGTTTTACCTGCAGGACTAATCTTCCAAGAAGCTTCGGATGGCGGAGTTCTCCAAAATGGAGAAGTAATATGGAATTTAGGTGAATTAGCTCCAGCAGCCGAGCGCGTGCTGACCCTTAGCGTTAGGGTTCCTGCTAATGTACCAATGGGCACTGTTTTAACAAACATAGCCAATGTTGATAGTGATAACGAACCTAATGGACCTGTCAACAGTGATCCAAATGAGGTAACGGTAGAAACCGGGGCAAACCTAGCCATCATGAAGCAGTCTACGACAGCGCGAGCGGTGGCAGGTGAGAACTTGGCTTATACGATTACGGTGACGAATAATGGTCCAAGTGATGCCCAGGATGTAGTGGTTACGGATCCGATTCCGGTAGGAACCAGCTTCGTAAGTGCGGACATGGGTGGTATGCTTGAGAATGGTATCGTAACTTGGAATATTGGAGTTATTCCAGCGGGCGAGACAGTGACCTTAAGTCTAGTGGTCTTGGTGGATGCGAAT
>NZ_JBSZCV010000003.1:0-19002 GCF_054166705.1 Nitritalea sp. | reverse complement strand
GCCACTCTCACCAAAAGCAAGCTTCTGGATCCCGTTCGACTTGCATGTATTAGGCCTGCCGCTAGCGTTCATCCTGAGCCAGGATCAAACTCTCCATTGTAAAGTGTTTGTCGTAGTGTCGCCACTACTCTATTTTCCTGTGTCTCAATAGCATTCAAATTGACGGTGGATAAAAACATTATCTCACCTAAATTGTCTTGGATGTTTTTGTTTCGTTTTACAACACTTCAAAGAACGTATCAGAAGACCTTCCGTCTCCTATTTCGTCAATCCCCCAGCATTCAAGCTAAGGCATCTGTTACTTTCATTCTGTTTGCTATCCCTCGTTTGGGTTTGCAAAGGTAGAGAAAGTTTTTCATTAGGCAAGTGAAAAATGAAAAAATAATTTTCAGTTTCGGCTGCTGGTAAAAAGTGGCTTGAAAGGTTATTCTACCGTGTATCGCTACACTCCTAAAACTACCCGCAAGCGCTTTTATCCGCCTTTTTCTTGCCTGTCAATGCGCCGTTTCTTTCAACCGCTTCCCCCGTTTGGGATTGCAAAGGTGACACTTTTTTCCCGTTTTGCAAGGGATCAGCCCAAAGAAATTCCCAGCCTCGATCCAAGTAACTGAAAACAAAGGAGAAAAGTTTCCGATAAATTCTTTCTGTCCATTTTTAGATACAGAAGCTACATAACTTTGACCTCAGACAGGTGCCGTACCGACCTACAACGGGTGCACAACAATAAATTTTTACAACTATGTCAAAAGCACATTTTTCTCATTTATCCACCAAAGAAGCCGAAACCCTAACAGGGGGTACTGCAATTCACGCCTTAATGGGTGGACCGATAGTAGCTAGTATTATAGCGCAGTGTTTTTTGGAGGAGATTAAAGAACAAGCCATACAAGACCTTCACGACGCCGTGCTCGTGGGCCCCGGACATCCCGGCAGCCTAGGGACAAAATAGAGCAAAAAAAAAGCGGCGAATATATTCGCCGCTTTGTGACCTCGTCAGGATTCAAACCTGAAACCTCTTGAGCCGTAATCAAGTGCTCTATTCAGTTGAGCTACGAGGCCTTCGTGATTGGAGTACAAATGTAGGCAGGATTTTTAAATCTCAAAAGTTCCTGACAAAAAAAATAGAAGAAAAAAGACGATTCCCACATCAAGTGGGTAGCTATCAAGAAGATAAATTTCCAACTTTCTCCCCACTTCATATCTCACATACCGACCCACTTTCGTTAGCTTAAGAAGATTTAAGAGGAAAAGACAAAAAAATCACATATCATTTCCTAATTTAGCCCGCGTAATTTTGGAAAATAATTCAGTTCATGAAAAAAGTAGCACTAGTTACCTTATTTTGTATGCTTTTAGGTGTTGTAAACGCTCAAGAGTCCACACAAAGCGAAGAAAACACGGTAAAGAAAACCAGAGAGAGAACCCCCGTTGGTGGCAGACCCGATCTGAAAGGAGATCTGTTTATTGATTTTGGTTTCAACCTGCTAAACAATAGACCCGCTGAGCTCAACACACGTTTTTTTGCTTCTCGTACCCTAAATGTTTCTTACCAATACCCTATTCCGATCTTCGGCGAACGCTCCGGTTTTAGCTTTAATCCTGGAATAGGCATCGGATCTGACCGTATGGGACTGCGCGCTGACAGTACCTTTGTCGCCGACCCTGTTTTAGGACCCGGATCTAGCGCCTTCGCCTCCATACGTGGCCTTTATGGTGACGATATTCAAATAAGACGTAATAACTTCGTCGCCAACTACCTCGATATTCCGCTCGAGTTTCGCTATCACTTCAATAAAAGTGATTATAGCCGAAGCTTTAAGATCGCCGTCGGCGCGAAGGTTGGCCTTCTCATGAATGCACATACAAAAGTGGCCTATACCGATCCTGACGGAAATAGAAGACAGATTAAAGACCGGCAAAGCTATGGACTTAATCCCATACGCTATGGCGTGTACACCCGTATTGCATTTCCTGGTTTCAACTTCTGGGGGTATTATGGTTTAAACAACATTTGGAAAGAAGGAAGAGGTCCATTAAATACCGAAGCCAACCAAATCAACTTTGGCATATCAGTAGCGCTTTTCTAATGCTTATTACTTCATAAAGAAAGCTACACGACCCAGAAGGTCACGCTTTAATAATGTTTAATAATGTAAGGTAGTTTTTTAGACGTCCCGATCTGAAGTACACAAACGAGAAAGACATCCACTTCACTGGATGTCTTTCTCGTTTTAGCAAAATCATAAATAAGAACGCCGCCGTCTAAATTTAAAGAAATGTAACTCCAAGATCACATGAAGGCCGCACGGCTTTTCTGAAGCTCAATGGACGGAATCTAAGTTTATACACAAAAACGGACACCCACAGCCCGCTTACTCCCAAGCACTTTTTCCGTCAGTAGTCCATGCACCGCATAGTTCCTGAAACTTGCCCGCTACGCGCTCTTCATGTTGAGGAGTCTCTTTACTTAAATCCAAGAGCCAAAGTAGTAAAAGGCAGAAAAACAAATCCCAAATCCAAGCACAAATCCTCCTAAAACCTGAGCGGGTGAATGCGCGTGCAAGCTTAAACGTGCAGACCCTGTCAATCCTGCCAACACAAATAAACCCGCCAGCAGCGGTAGCGCGGTATCCACATTTTCATTTCCTACAGTAGCCAGTACAATTCCTATCAAACCTGCTATACCCGTCATGTGTGCAGAAATCTTCCAGAAAAAACTGATCGACGTTAGTAGTAAAATACATATCGTAATAACAGCTAGCGTAAAAACGGTCCCTACTGCCACCTGCGTCTTGTAATAGAAAAAATACGTAGCGATCACATAAAACACACTGATAATCGAAAAAGCCATGGGCCGCTCTTGCAAGCTCCCCATGGATAGGGAACTAACAAGGCCTGAACGCCACATGATAAAAATACTCATCACTGGCACCAGGCAGGTCGTAAAAAACAACAGCCCCATAAATACCGAAACGGGCATGTAGAGACCTTGTATGTTTTTTCCTGCTAAATGGATAAAAAAGAAAGCAACCGCTGTAGGCATTAACAGCGGCTGCGTAATAATCGAAATTAAATGGGCGATACGCTTATGCACTACAACTCTTTCCTTAATCTAGCGACAGGAATATTCAGCTGCTCTCTATATTTCGCCACTGTCCTCCGCGCTATGTTATATCCTTTATCATTTAATAATTTCACTAGCTTGTCATCCGAAAGCGGCTTGTGCTTATCTTCTTCATCCACTAGTGTCTGCAGCACTGACTTCACCTCCCGGTTACTGACATCCTCTCCAGAATCCGTCGCGATTCCCTCTGAGAAGAAATACTTAAGCGGAAATACGCCGAACTCTGTCTGAATTGACTTACTATTCGCCACACGAGAAACGGTGGAAATATCCATGTCAATTTTGTCTGCTATGTCCTTTAAGATCATCGGACGTAGTTTTGTTTCATCACCGTCAATAAAAAAATCATACTGATAATCTAAAATAGCCTGCATCGTGCGCAGTAAGGTCTGCTGCCGCTGTTTAATGGCATCGATAAACCACTTCGCTGCATCTAGCTTCTGCTTCACAAAAGTCACCGTTTCCTTTAGCTTCTTATCCTTCTTATCGCTCTTGTCATAGGCATCGAACATATCGGCATAAGAGCGGCTGACGCGCAATTCTGGTGCATTTCGGCTATTCAAGCTTATCTCTAGCTTACCATTTACCACGGTTAGCATGAAGTCAGGAATCACATATTGTGTACGCACCATCCCATCAGATATCCCGCCAGGCTTCGGATTTAAGCGCGTAATCATATGGACCGCCTCCTTGATCGCCTCATCATCCAAATTTAGCTTCCGCTGAATTTTCTCGTAATGCTTCTTTGTAAACTCCTCGAAACACTGCGTAAGAATGCCGATCGCATTCTCGATTACAGGATCCTCCGGGTGCTCCTTGCGCTCCAGCTGTATAACCAAGCACTCCTGCAGGTTCCGGGCCGCGATGCCAGGAGGGTCAAATGCCTGCACTTTGCGCAGCACCTCCTCCACTTCGTCTAGGTCCGTTTCCACCCCTTGGCTGAAAGCCAAATCGTTTATAATCGCTTCCAATTCCCTACGAATATACCCATCGTTTTCAATACTCCCGATAAGCTGCTTGCCGATTAAAATCTGGCGCTCATCTAAACGCAGGTAGCTCAGCTGCACGAGGAGCTGCTCATGAAGGGACATCGCACTAGATACAGGAATCTCCCGATCTTCCTCATCGGGGTTATAGTTCCCATCTCCCTGCATTTTGTACCCCCCATAATCATCGCCAAGGTAATCTTCTAGGTTGACGTCCTGCTCCTCTTTCTTTCCCTCTTCCTCAAAATTACCTTCAGCATACTCATCAGCCGCAGCTTCAGGAGACTCTTCCTTCCCCTCTTCCAGTGCGGGATTAATCTCTAGCTCCTCCTCCACGCGCGCATCCAACTCTGCAGTAGGCACCTGTAGCAGCTTGATAAACTGAATCTGCTGCGGAGATAACTTCTGGGATAAAGTTTGACTTAAATGTAATTTCTGCATATGTGCGGTTTAAAAGCCTATTCAAAGGATGGCTTGTGCCAAAGAGCCCCTTTGTTGATGTAAATTTAGGAAATTAGATCAATTTTTTGATAAAAAGCGTATTATATCGTTTTTTTGCACTTATGTAAACGGTGGCGGCATGAGGGCTGTTGCGAAAGAGAGCATGTAATCTGTATGGCATTTAACAAAAGAATAAAAATCAAAGCTTTGCTACAAAGCGAAGTAACAGGCACGACACAGACACTAATGGGCTGGGTGCGGACGAAACGAAGTAATAAAAATGTCACTTTCATCGCTTTAAACGATGGCTCCTGCATCCAAAACTACCAAGTCGTAGCAGATCCGCAAACAATCCCTGAAGAACTGCTGAAGCAGGTCAGCACGGGGGCCTGTATCCTAGTTACGGGCGCCGTGGTCGAAAGCCAAGGTAGTGGACAAGCTACTGAACTACACGCAGCATCGCTGCAGGTCCTCGGACAAGCAGACCCAGAAAAATTTCCACTACAGCCGAAAAAACACTCCCTGGAGTTTCTTCGGGAAATCGCGCACCTGCGCATGCGGACCAATACCTTCGGCGCCGTTTTCAGAGTGCGCCATGCACTGGCCTATGCCGTCCATAAATATTTTAATGATAAAGGATTTTTCTACATCCATACCCCTATCATCACCGCTTCCGATGCTGAGGGTGCCGGCGAAACCTTTAAGGTTACCACCCTGGATCTGAAAAACCCTCCCCTCACAGAAGAAGGGCATATCAACTATAAAGAAGATTTCTTCGAAAGAGAAACCAACCTCACCGTCTCCGGACAGCTAGAGGGGGAACTAGCGGCTCTGGCCCTCTCTGAAATCTATACCTTCGGCCCTACCTTCCGCGCAGAAAATTCCAATACCACTCGCCACCTGGCTGAATTTTGGATGATAGAGCCTGAAATGGCCTTTTACGATGCAGAAGATAATGCCGACCTGGCAGAAGACTTCCTAAAATATGTCATTGCCTACGCCCTGGAGCACTGCGCAGATGACCTGGCCTTTCTTGATAAGCGAGCAGCAGAAGAAGAAAAGACGAAAAAAGCTGAACAGCGTAGCGACCTTGGGCTCCTCGACCGGCTTCGCATGGTGGTAGAGCACCGCTTTGAACGCCTAACCTACACCGAAGCGATCGAAATTTTAAAACAGTCTAAGCCAAATAAAAAGAAGAAATTCCAGTATCTCGTAGAGGAATGGGGCGTAGATCTACAGTCAGAGCATGAGCGCTACCTCGTAGAAAAACATTTCCAAAAGCCTGTCATCCTCACCGACTATCCGAAACAAATCAAGGCTTTCTACATGCGCCAAAACGAAGATGGTAAAACCGTAGCTGCCATGGACATTTTGTTCCCCGGAATCGGTGAAATCGTGGGTGGCTCACAGCGGGAGGAACGCTTGGATAAGCTTACCCAGCGTATGGAAGAAATGCACATCCCCACAGAAGAGATGTGGTGGTACTTGGACACCCGTCGCTTTGGGAGCACACCGCATGCAGGCTTTGGGCTCGGGTTTGAACGCCTCGTGCTCTTTGTGACCGGCATGAGTAATATCCGCGATGTCATCGCATTCCCACGTACGCCGGGGAACGCCGAATTCTAAGGGCGTCGCTAGGGAAACATTGGGGCTCAGCCCCAAAGCACAAAAGGCCGATACATATCCACATGTATCGGCCTTTTTTTCGGCAGGCTCCCCCCCTGCTTTTTATACCTTTTTTTCCAGCTCCGCTGCGGGAGCTCCTGAAGGTACCTCTCGGATCCTTCGGATCAAAGGGATGCAACAAATACTAAAGAAAAGCGCAAAATAACCCACACGATTATAGTGCAAGAGGCTACCATCCGCACCTTCCAAAATGATCATCCCCGCGATAAAGGAGGCTAAACCGGAGGCCAGCTGCTGCACGGCGCTATTAAAACTGAGGAAACTCCCCCTATTTTCCGGCTTTGCTGTCCCCGTAATTAAGGCCGCCGCGGGCACCATGCGCCCATTCGAGGTAACAAAAAACAAGGAAGTGATCAGCAGCGCATAGAGTATCGGCGTGGCAGGCAGGTTCGTTATCACTGCGATCGGAATTAGGTTCAGCACCATGAAGATGGTAAAAATCTTTACTTTGCCATGGCGATCCGTCATCCTCCCCACCCAGGGACTTGTGAATATCGTCAGCGCCCCACCCGCCATATAAATATACGTCAGCTGCATGTCCGTAAACCCGACATTGGCCACCATATAAGGACTAATAAAAGGAATGATGGAAAATTGACCCAGCATCATAAAAATCGTGAGGGTAATCGCCTTCATCTGATTCGGATTCCCTGTCACGCGCCGAATCACCTGCAGCGGACTAGGCCGCTTACTGCCACTGATTAAGTGTCCTCGTACCTGCGGTACAAAGCGTACGATCAACACCAAGATCACAAGCGATACACCGGCTAAAAAGAAAAAAGGAGCATGCCAGTTGGTTAAACTCGCAATAAATAAACCAAAAGGGACCCCAAAAACGGAAGCCACCGAAAAGCCCGCCATCACAAAACCCATGGCATAGCCCCTGCGCGCATCCGGTACCACATCGCCTACAATCGCTAAAATAAGCGCCGAGGTAAGCCCACCAAATACACCAGAAAGAATCCTGGCCGCTAATAAAAAGGCGTAGTTAGGCGCCAGTGCACAGGCAAGTGTTCCTACCAAAAAGCCAGAAAACACCCACAACAAAAGCTGCTTACGATCGAACTTATCCAAAACAAAAGCGCCAAAGAAGCTACTGATACCAGCCGAAAAGGTATACGAAGATACCAAAAGCCCAAAAGCATTCGGGGTAATTTCAAAAATACGCATTAACTGTGGGCCCAATGGCATTAAAATCATGAAGTCCACGATATGCGTAAAATTAATCGCCGCCAGCGTCCAAATTAAAAGTTTCTCTCTTGACATAAGGAAAAGTTCATCTTTCTAAGAACCTCTACCTCCAAACGAAAGTTCGCACCTAGCACAAATTACATGTTGCTACATAGAAAAACCCCTCACCCATCCTCTATATCCGCGAAAAGTGCTTCCGGAATATGGGCGATGATATCTGAAGCTAAAGTACCACGTTTCAGCTTTGCTCCCGCTAACTCGCCAGCCAGACCATGGTAAAAGACACCGCAAATGGCTGCATTTTCCGGTGCATATCCCATCCCAAGGAAAGCCAGCAGCATGCCTGTAAGTACATCCCCGCTCCCGGCTGTGGCCATATAGGGAGTACCCGTGCTGTTAAAAAAGCTTTGGCCGTTCCACAAAGCGATCAAGGTATGTGCCCCTTTAAGAACCACAACACAGTCATGCCGCTGTGCAAAGGTCTTCGCTTGCTGAATACGCTCCTCTTGATCCAGCGCTGGACCCACTAAACGCTCAAATTCTTTCAGATGTGGGGTCAAAATACTCCCTGAAGGAATAAAAGCTCTGCTCTTTGGGAACTTCCCTAGTAAATTCAGTGCATCTGCATCCAAGACCACCGGAAAGGGCAGCGCTTGTAAAAACGCGCACCACTCGGACTCGGAAAGCTCTTGACCTAAACCTGGCCCGATAGCTACAGCATCCAAGCGGTTAAAGTCAGGCTGCAGGCTGTACGGCTGCACCAGCACTTCTGGACTAAGAGGCGCCCAAGAAGGAGCCGGCGATGCTGCATAAACTAGCCCACTACCTGTACGCAAGGCCGCTAAAGTCGTAAGCTTCAGTGCACCTTCCATGCCTACATGGCCGCCTATTCCGAGCACTTTCCCATAGCTTCCTTTATGCGCGAAACGGTCAAAATACCGATGCAGCATACGCACAGCCGAACGCGTCAAATAAAAGCTATCTGTACGAAAAGGATCCCAGCAGGAAGCACGAAAGGGCAGATCCAACACATGCAAGCGTCCCACATAGGGAGCATGTTCGGGATAAAGTAAACTACGCTTGGGAGAGGCGAAAGTCAGCGTATGCTGCGCACGGAAAATGGGCCCTTGGCCAAAGGTGTCAGCAGGAAGCCCACTCGGAATATCCAAGCTAATTTTAAGCGCCTCGATGTGCTGGCAGGCCTCCACACAACTTTGGGCCTTGCCTTCCAGCGAACGGGATAAACCTACACCAAAAAGGCCATCGACAAGTACTAGTCTTCGCGAACCATTACCTTCCCTGGGAGGTAGTGCAGCTGCAAGTTCTCGGTGAATAGGAATTCCTGCTGGCAAAAAGCGCCAGTTTTCTTCTTGATCGGGGCTCGCTTGCTCGGAAAGCCGTAAAATCTCCACCCGCTGGAAGCCTTGCTGCTGGCAAATCCGCGCCAGCGCCACCGCATCCCCACCATTATTCCCTGGTCCCACTAAAAACAGCAGATGATCTTCCGGCTGAACGCCGCAGCGCTCGCGCAGCCCTTCGAAAGCACGTAGCGCTGCCCACTCCATCAGCTGCCAAGAGCTAATCTGCTCCGTCGCACATATGTGGCGGTCAAGCGCTTGGATCGTGGCACCTGAAAGAATCGGAAGGAAAGGAGTCTGCATGTTTAAAACTTTAACTCAGAAGAGAGAAATCGGAAATATTCCCCTAGCTATGAAACGAATTAAAAACAAAAAGAGCCATCCTTTTTAAGGATAGCTCTTTTTGTTTTTATCATGAAAGCGGAAATTAATCCACTCTACCTACAGCGGCGTACATCAACTTACGCGCATCGGCTTCCCGAAGTTCCAACTGGATATCAGCGATAGGACCCATTTTCACCTCGATATCCGATTTCATGGAGATGGTGATTTGGTCTCGCTCTACTTCTGAAAGTTTATCCTTCTCCTGGTTAACCCAAAGAACAATATCTTTCGTCCCAATGAGCACATCGTTTGCCTGAATACGCGGTTCAGTACCATACAGTGCCGTATTTTTCGGCTTTCCTACGTACAGGTACGAAATCAAAGATTTTTTCTCTAATTTCTGTAACTGTGTTGCCTGAGGAAGCTTTTGCTCTACTAACATCTCGTTCTCCCGGAGTACAGTCGTCACCATGAAGAAGAAGAGTAGCATGAAGATAATATCCGGAAGTGCAGATGTAGGGATATTTTCTTTCGTCTTGTTCTTTTTCTTAAACTTTGACATAATTAACTCCCTCCAATTTTATCCGGTTCCGCGATAGAGATTGCCATCGGGATACCTTCTTTACCTCTATCTGTTAATTCTTTCTCGGCAGCGGTTCTGCCCGAAAGTGCACGATACTGATCTGCTGTAAGTCCGACACGCTCCGCATAAATTTCGAAGTATGCACGCTTCACTTGATCATATACTTCCAAGTATTTCTCATAGGAAGTCCCACGGTTTGTCTTTATCGATACTACCGCACCACCCGCCATGGGGTGATCAGAAGATTTCGGATCACGACTTACCTGCGCCTTTAGTGACTCTGGAAGAGAATTGTATAAAGCAGTCGCTTCTTCATTCGGTCTTCCAAAATTCAAAATAAACGCTTTAACTTCTGCAGACAGGTTCTCCGTATTATTCATCGGCTCACCTTCTACTAGCAGCTGATCGTTTGCATTGACCAGAATGTTAAAGATGTTTCTTTCGTTAAGAGGCACTTCAGGTGGCGGCGTATTCGGATCCTGCTTCGGAGGAAGAACTGTTAAAAGTCCTTTATCGGAAGCGATCGTCGTTGTTACGAGGAAGAAGATAAGTAGCAAGAAAGCGATGTCAGCCATCGACCCTGCATTTACCTCCTGACTCATTCTACCTCTCTTACCTGCCATTATTTTACTGCTTTGGTTATTTCAGTGACTACGATACCTGCTATCGCTACAATAAATAGCGCATAAACGGTGTAAAGTGTTCCACCCACAAATTTCGCGATGCCTTCTGTTACGTTAAAAGGCTCTGCCTGATACTTGGGTAACACCTCACCATCAGATACGGAATAGGAAATAAAGAACACCACAAGTAGGGCTACTACACCGACTAAGGTCTTCACCAAGCTTTGCGGATTGTCTAGCGACTTGATAAGAGGCATCACAACCGCTAACAAAGCTCCTATGATGATGAGTAAGTCAGCCGTGTAGAGGAAAATATCTATAGAATCCATCTAGTTTATTCTTTAATGTGAAAATTTAGGTATGCGTATCCGATTAGGATTACTTCGTAAGCTTATGCTTCACTAAGATATCGACTAAAGAGATAGACGCATCTTCCATGTCATTCACTAAAGAGTCGATCTTCGCCACGCAGTAGTTATAGAATAACTGAAGGATAATCGCTACGATAAGACCAGCTACTGTGGTCAAAAGGGCGATTTTAATACCACCTGCTACGAGGGAAGGAGAGATATCACCTGCTGCTTCGATGGAATCGAAGGCACCAATCATACCGATTACAGTACCCATGAACCCAAGCATCGGCGCTAGTGAGATAAATAGGGAGATCCACACAAGACCTTTCTCCAGACGACCCATCTCTACCGAACCGTAAGAAATAATCGACTTCTCTACCATCTCGATTCCTTCAGAGTAACGCATAAGACCTTGTGTAAAGATAGAGGCTACTGGACCTTTTGTGCTTTTCGTCACATCTTTAGCAGCTTCTACACCACCTTGCTCTAAAGCCTCTTCCACTTTCGCTAAAAGCTTTTTCGTGTTTGTCGTAGATAGATTAAGGGTAATGATACGCTCTAAGGCTACTGCCATACCTAAAATAAGACAGATCAATACCGGAGTCATAAACGTAGGATCCCCTTCGATGAACTTCTCCTTGATGATTTGATGGAAGCCTTTGTCCTCATCGATGATTTCATCATCTACGACGGCCGGAGTAGCGGGCTCTGCAGCTGCTTGCTCCTCTTCCTCTTCCATTTCATCCTGATCTTCTACCATTTCGGTGTCCTGATCTGCAGCGTCAGCATCTGCGTCTTGAGCTTTTGTTATCACCGGATTTAATAAGATTCCGGAAAGCATGAACAAAGCGATTAACTTTTTCATAATGTAGATTTTAATAGACTTTAAATAAAGGTTAAACGGTTTTCTTAATTTCTAATCAGATTTTAAAGTTATGATTTTTTCGGGTCAAAATGCAAAACTAGGGTACAATTTTTATTTCTACCTCCTCCAATACCCTCACATAACCTGTCAGCAAGCTAAGATATGCTTGGCGATTTCTTACTCGTATTTATTTGAGTGGAGTTATTTGGGCAATAAGTGGAAGCTTTTCGTTGGTCCCGAGTCTTGCAAGCTTTCGAAAAAACGGCATAAACCCTGAATTCTGTCTAAAAACGCTCCTGTTTTCAGGTAATTCGGGAACTTTTTTCTCCGAATCGTTTTCAGCGCACTAAGTTTGTAAAAAAAGCACGAAATCAAAAAATATCCCTGTAAAAAAAACATGAAGCCTGGCCCACCTATTTCCTAGAACACAAATATTCAGGCACTTACATCACTTACTAAAAAATGAAAAATTCCACGGCGGTCAGGAACTTTGCGCACAGCGCGAAAAAATCGTACCTTTACAAGTGATAAAATTTCGGGTATTTCAGGACAGCAGCGCCCTCCCTAGCGTCTCTTAAAGAAAACCCTCCCCATGCTTATGAGCACCCCACAGCCACTTCCTCTTCTTTCCGTTATCATCCCTTATTATAATACAGGCAGCGTTTTCGAAGAAACCCTAAACTCCCTACGAGCCAGCAGCTACCCTTTAATAGAAGTCATCGTAGTGGACGATGGTAGCCAGCCAGATCATGTAGACTATCTGCGCCAGCTGCAGCAAGAAAAACAGGATTTCCAACTCCTCCATCAGCCCAATAGCGGGCCTAGCGTGGCGCGGCATACCGGCATCCTACACGCGAAAGGGAGCTTTATCCTTCCATTGGATGCCGATGACTGCATCAGCGAAGACTACCTACAGCTGGCAGTGGATGCTTTTCAGCAAAACCCCAAGCTGAAACTGGTCTACTGTCAGGCGGAAAAGTTCGGAGCCAAAGAGGGTCCCTGGAACCTCCCTGACTTCTCCCTCGATAAGCTAGCCATAGAAAATATGATCTTCGTATCGGCTGTCTTCAAACGAGAAGACTACCTCCTCACCGGGGGCTTTGACCCGAAAATGCGTCAGGGATGGGAAGATTGGGAGTTTTGGATCAACCTGCTCAAAGGGGGTGGCCAAGTGCTCTGCCTCGAGCATGTGGGCTTCTTTTACCGCATCCAAAGCGCCTCTCGAAGAAAACGCTTCTCCAAAGAGCAGAAAAAAAAGACGATCGCCTACCTGAATGCCAAACATAAACGTTTCTTTCAACGGCACCTTAGAGGCCCTTTGCGCCAGCAAAGAAGCCTGTCTAAATTTATTAATCTATTTCTTTCATGACACACGCCCAAGCGCGCATTATCACACCGGTGAAGGAGTCACTGCAGACCGCCCTCCGCACCTTTCAGGCCGTAAAGGCAGCTAAAGGCCATTTTGAGTACCTCGTGTACGATGATAAAAGTAGCCCGGAGACGCATGAGGCCCTCAAGCAGGCCGCTGAGCGCTATCAGTTTACGCTCCTGCATACGGGCACGCTGACTGAAAAGCCCTCTCCGAACTACCGCGAAGTGCTTATCGATGCGCGTCATAAATGCTTAGCCGATGGCTTGCCTCTGATCATCGTGGAGTCCGACGTGCTCGTGCATCCAGATACCCTGCAGCAACTGTGTGCTACGGCTGCTGCGGAGGAGCGCGTGGGCATGGTCGGCGCCGTCACTGTGGATGCGGCGGGGCAGGTCAACTATCCCTATGAGAAATTTAAGGGTGAGCGGTGCACACTTTTCGAGACGGAGCGGAGCCTGAGCTTTTGCTGCACCCTCCTGCACCCTGACTTTATGGCGGCATACGATTTCGAGGCGCTGGACAGCGCAAAGGACTGGCACGACAACATGATTTCGAAGGCCGTCCGGGAAAAGGGCTACCGAAATCTAGTGCTCATGAGCCCTCCCGTGCAGCATCTCCCGCACAGTAGCCGCCCCTGGAAAGCACTTAAATATAAAAATCCGCTCCTTTATTACTGGCGAAAATTTACTCAGGGGAAAGACAAGATCTAAGCTGATTTTAAGGCCTTTTTTATCCCGGTGGCAACCCTTAGGGGCGCTGGCTGGGATTTTTTTTTGCCCCATGGGCAAAGTCAGACGCAACAAGCCGACGAAAAATCGGTTAAAAACGGATATAAACACCAAATATCGACTACACGTTATGAAAAATTCAGTTTTCGGCGCGCTGAGCGTGCTCTTCTTGCTCATGCTTACTTTCCAAGGCCAGGGCATCGCCCAGATGCAGGCTCCAGTCCCTAGCCCTGCTGCGCATGTAAGCCAAAATGTGGGCTTCACCAAAATCAGTATCGACTATTCTTCTCCAGCCGTGAAGGGAAGAAAAATTTTCGGCGAGATCGAAAAGTATGGCGTTACCTGGAGAGCTGGTGCGAATGCGGCCACGATCATCGAGTTTAGCACACCGGTGCAGGTGGGAGGAAAAAATCTGCGCGCAGGTAAGTATTCCTTATTTATGACCCCTAAAGAAAATGGGGAGTGGACCGTGCGCCTTAATGCGAAAGGAAGTTCCGTTTTTGCGTATTGGAAGGATGGCGTAATCGATGAGGAGGCGCTGGCCAAAGACGATGCGGTGTCCTTCACGGTGCAGGTAGAGGCACTTACGAAGCCTCAGGAGCGCTTGCAGTACAGTATTTCTGCTGAAGACAATAAGGTCGCTCATGTGCACATGGCTTGGGAAAATGTCCGCGTGACCTTCCCGGTAGATACGCAGGTGGACCAAAAAATGGAAAGCTTTAAGGCGGCTTTTTAAGGGTTGGCAGTAAAGATGTAAACGTTTTGCCTGGCGGCAAAGCTGGAGAAGCGGTCTTTGGGCCGCTTTTTTTGCTTTTAGAGATTCCTGTACCTATCACCGACCTCTTTTAACTGCTGCTGAGGAGGTATCACCCGCAACTCAGCAGTTTCGCAAAACCCTTTTTTGCCTGTTGTTTTTTGCGCCAGCACACTTTCCCTAAATTTTCCCTTATTTTAGCCCCATGGAACGAGAACTTAGCGAGCGCGAACAGCAATTTTTACACCCTTTAGGCATAGCAAACTTTAATGAAATGCAGCGGGCATTTATAGGGGCGGCCGAGCAGGAGCCGAACCTTATGCTGCTTGCACCCACGGGTTCAGGCAAGACCTTGGCTTTCTTATTCCCTTTAGTGCAGCGCCTGGATCCCAGTTCGCGAAGTACGCAGGCGCTGATCATCGTCCCCTCGCGGGAGTTGGCACTTCAAATAGAGCAGGTTTTCAAATCGCTGAAGACTGGATTTCGGGTGAGTACCTGCTATGGGGGGCACGCGATGAAGCTGGAAAAAAATAGTTTGGCAGAATTACCTGAGTTGGTGATCGGCACGCCGGGCAGGCTTTCCGACCATGTGAACCAAGGCTCCCTGCACACCGCGGCGATTCGCACGCTCGTTTTGGATGAGTTCGACAAGTCCCTGCAGCTGGGCTTTCACGAGCAGCTGCGGGATATTTTCGGGAAGCTGCCTCAGGTGCAGCAGCATTTGCTTACCTCTGCTACCCCGATGGAGCGCTTGCCAGACTTTATTCCTTTTATGGCCCCGGCGGTCGTAGATTTTTTAACAGCGGAACAGCGGGGTACACTGGAGCAAAAGCTGGTCCGGACCCCCACGAAGGAAAAAATCCCTAACCTGATGCGTATGCTTTCTCATTTTCAGGGAGAGGCTTGTTTGGTGTTTTGCAACCATCGAGATGCGGTGGACCGCATCAGCTTGCTATTAAGCGATAATGGGTATGAACACGCAGTTCTGCATGGCGGGATGGAGCAGCTCGACAGGGAAAAAAACCTCATCAAATTCCGCAGCGGGGTGGTCCATCTCTTGATCGCCACGGATCTGGCTGCGCGTGGGCTGGATATTCCTGAGATACGGCATGTGGTGCATTATCAGGTACCGCCGCGGGAAGATGCCTTTATCCATCGAAATGGCCGCACGGCACGCATGCATGCTTCTGGACAAAGTTATGTGCTCTTGGCCGAGGATGAAGAGTTGCCCGACTACTTGGATGCGCAAAGCTTGCAGGAGGAGGCGCTTCCCGCGACCGTGGCTTCTAAGGCCTCTGACCTTTCCCTGCTTTACCTGAGCGCCGGAAAGAAAAATAAGATTAGCAAGGGAGACATCGTAGGTTTCTTTATTAAAGTTGGCCAAGCCACCCAGGAGGACATCGGCAGAATCACGGTTTTAGATTACGCTGCCTATGTGGCGGTCCCTCGGGCGAAGGCTGTCCGCTTGGTGCAGCGGCTTCATGGTGAGAAGTTGAAAAAAGTAAAAGTCAAGGTAGCAGAGGCCAGGTGATGTTTGCTGGAAGGCATTGAGGAGAGCTGAAGGTTTTGCAGTCATGGGCATATAAGTAGCGATTGGAATGGATGGTTCGTTAAGAAGCCAAATGTATAGTTTACTATTTCAGAAAACCTTTGATTTCAAAATTACCTGGATCTCTAACAGCATATTCCATTAGGCCTGAAGGCTTCATTGCAGGTAGCTTATATAGAGGTAGTCATCTACGCTTTCGATTCAGTTGGTAAGATGCTTTTTATTCAAAGCTTTTCCCGAGAGCTCCAAGGGATTTTGAATTGAAATCGCCCAATAATTCGAAGACTATGTAATCCCCGTTTTCTCCACTTACCAATACCACCACATCTTTGATTTGTTTTGATCCTTTTGAGTAAATTTGGACGGCATTGGATTTTGTCCCGCTTCCATCAGAAGCTCAAAATTCTCTTTTTCCAAGGATTTGGCGAGTGCCTTAAACTCACTGCCTGCTGCGGATGTAGGTAATTTAAACATCTTTATCTGATCTATGGAATTTGATAGCACATCAGCTCCATCATCATTTAGCTGAATATTTAGGCCTTTGGCCAAATGCATAAAACTTCCTCCAAGGTCCAAGTGGAAAAATTCTGGATTTGATTTATGTTTTTGGTACAAGGTTTCTACAGATTTGCTTTGAGCAAAACTGCTACCGGCAAGAGTTATAAGTAGAGCGGAGATAATGAGTACTTTTTTCATAATAGAATCGGGTTTAGTCGTTTAAAATTTCTTTTAGTTGAAACTCTAGGTTTTTGTTGTCTTTCGGATCTCGCTTGTACTTCATAGCAGTTTTCATTATTTCAAATTATTTCTATTTCTTCAATCCTAATTCCCCTTATACTTTTCCATTCCGGGAATACTTGTTTTATCCGCTAACCTATTCAAGTCTTGATAGGTGAAATTCCCTAGCATGCTCATTAATGTGAAACTTTCCTTGGAGCCAGTGATCATCAATAATTCTCGGATTCGACCATTTTCCTCCCGAACCATAAATTTTACGCTAGAGTCTTTTTCTTGAACATCCATAAGATCCTCATACTTATTTTTCGTCAAGGTGCTCATGGCTGCCTGGTAAAGTGTTTTCCCATTTACTTTATCGGCAGATAAAATTCGGATTCCTCGGATTTTGGAAATCAACTCTCCAAGATCCTTTTCTTCGTTAACGGAGACTTTGTCAGATTTGAGAAATCCACCTGCCATTTGCATCATTTTGGGGCTGATATAGACTCTTGAAAAGCGATCATCTTCCATGTATTTGGAAAAGAACTTGACAATGGCATCATCTTGTGCCTGCGCAGATCCTAACAGGAAGAGGCAGAAAATGGTAAAGAAATATTTTTTCATACGTTTTATTATTCTACATCAAACAAATTAATGGGAGCCTGAAGGTGGTGTAGTTCCTGCAGGACTTCCATACGTTCACTTCCCTTTTGCATATTTTCTTGAATAAGAGATAGAGCAGCCACGACCTGTTCGTAGGCCTCTTGTTCTGCTTTTTGTTGCTGATGTTGTATTATTCCAAAAGCGATACACAGGAAAAAAGCAATACTTGCAGCATAACCGAGCCAAGGTCTTTTCCAAATCGGCAGGTTTACTGTAGGCTTTACAGGATCTTTTCCTTCCAGTTGAGAAAAGTCGGAGACCCCTGAGAAAAACTCCTTGGCTGACTCATACCCATCTACCTGACTCAAAAGAAATCGTAGCTCTTTTTCTTCATCTAAGCTCGTTTCCCCCTCCCAATATTTTTCCAATAAAATATCTATCCGTTCGTTCATTTCTTTCCAGTTAAATGGACTTTCAATTGCTGCCGTGCTCTAAATAAATTGACCCTTACTTGGTCTAAATTGATTTCCAAGTAGTTGGCAATTCCCTCATACGTTAATCCTTCCACTTCCCTAAGGAGGAATACCTCACGCTGCTTTTCAGGAAGTTTTTCCAAAAACCTCCATACCAGCTGTATTCTATCAGTACTTTCCTCTTCATTGATTTTTGTGGAATCTTCTAGGTCCAAATCTCCCAGAGGATCGATTTTCCTTGTAGAACGAAAGTGTTGTAAGCTTTCATTCTTTAAGGCCTTAACCATCCACCCCGTGGGGTTATCCATATGCTCTAAGTCATTTTTCCTTATCCAAGCTTTTTCGAAGACTTGCTGCAACATATCATTTGCGACCTCCCGGTCCTTGACCCAGAGATATGCCATCCGATAGAGTTTGCTCTTTAAAGGCCAGATATGTGTTTCAAAAAATGACTTCATTCGGGAAGATGATGCATGGGGACTGGAAATGTTACAGAAAAATGCGAAAAAAATTTTCCAACTTAGAATGAATTCAAGTTTCACTAAATCAAAAAAATAGTGCGCAAGCAGACTATTTTGTATTTTGCTTCACGTTATTGGAGGAGAAATGCTGCTCTGCAAAGGAATAAAATCAAAACATCTAGAAACAAAAAAAAGTCCCGAATTGCTAGGGGACTCGTGGTCATGAGTGGTCACGAGCCACCAACTCACGGATTTGGATATAACGGTTCGATTTGTGCCACTTTGGGGGATTAAGTTTCACCTGCCGTATCTTTTCCAGAAAAAAGGAATGGCGAATGTACTAGATCCCATGGATATAAAACAGATTTTTAGCTTACACAGAGATGGACTCAGCAATAGGAAAATAGCCTACGTGCTAGGTATTTCCCGCAATACTATTAATCAGTATATTTCTTGGTTACATGCCTCGGATTATGATGTGGAAGAGATCTTGAGCCTTCACGTCGGTAAATTGAAGGAGATCTTCCCATCCCGCACCACCATTAATAACGACAGATTTGATGCCCTGATGCGATACTTTGAAAAGGGCAGGGCTTCAAGAAACCACCCTGGCTTTACCTTTCTGTACCATTATGAGGAATATAGACAGTTAGTCGATAATCCATACAGTTATACTCAGTTTATGGAGCATTACCACAGAAAGTACCCCAAGGCAGCAGGCTCTATGAAGCTCGAACATCTTCCTGGCCATGAAGTTTACATTGATTTTGCTGGAAAAAAGATCGAAGTCATCGATAGGGACACCGGGGAG
>NZ_JBSZCV010000002.1:0-136647 GCF_054166705.1 Nitritalea sp. | reverse complement strand
TTTTTTTCAACTGAAAATATCTTCAAGTGAAAGAAAAAAACTATCTTTATGGGAGTGTGCCGGAAGGTCATGACGTTCTTTAAAAGTGTGTGTCTGGGTTGGTTTTGTGAAGGCGGAAAGTTGCGCGGGAGTATAGCGTTACCTCTACAACGGAAAGGAGCTGCTGGATGATTTAAACCTTAATCTATACGATTATGGAGCTAGGATGTACGACCCCGCTATAGGGAGGTGGAGCGTTGTTGACCCGTTGGCAGACCATCCTAATCAAATTGATAAGAGTCCTTATGCTGCTTTTTGGAACAACCCTATTGTTTTTACGGACCCAGACGGAAGATGTCCTGATTGTCCAGATCCTTCTACAGCAAATGAAGGTGATATTGTAAATCCAAATGGAGGTATGGACTTCATTTTCACAAATGGTGAATGGACAGGAATTGGAGGGACTTTGAATGAGGTAACTGTAACAGCTTCAAGAAGTGAAAATAATGGAGGTTTTGGAAGCGGCTTTGTTGATGGCTTTGGAGCGGGCGTTGGAAGTACGGTTGACTTCTTCAAGAGTTTAGGAACGACCCAAGGCTGGAAAGATTTGGGGCAGGGAATGTTTGATATGGCAATGTTGGGCTGTCAAAGTTGCCCTCAGGGCATGATGATGCGAACCCAGATGGCCGATAGAACAATCAACTACATACAAAACATCCCAAATATGTCGTCTTATGAAATGGGCTATGATCTTGGGTTTGGTACTGAAAAAGCTTTAGAGATAGCAATTACAAGAAGAGTAACGCCTCTTCCGAAAACGGCATTAGGGGTTAGGAATGTTGGTAATGCAAGCAGATTCAGCACTATACAATCCGTTAACACATATGGCAAGTGGGGATCTTTTAGTCAAAGACAATTTACTTGGCCTACAGGTGGATATACTTTAGATAAGGCAACCTTCTATAATAGGAATTTTATTATTCCATCTGGAAGAGTTATAGGAGTTGGACAGTTACAGCATTTGCAGAATAAGTAATTATGGATAGCAATAAAGATTTCATTAAGCTTAAATCATTGATAAATGAGGTTTTTGGAGTTAAGGAAATTAGCTACGATACAGAAATAAATAATCTCAAAACTCTTTCAGAAGACAATAATAGATTTATTGAATTATTTCAATCTGAGTTTAAAATTGATATGAGTTCATTTCCATATTATCGATATTTTGAAGAAGATGAATTTATTGTTTTATCTTTGATTAAAAAGATTTTTCGAAGGAATATGATGGACAAAAAAAGTTTATCTGTAAGCCATTTATTGAAAGTTATTGAAAAAGGAGAGTGGATTGAATAATATGGAAAAATCAATTATATACATTTATGTAATCGGGTTACTATGCTTTAATTCTCTTTACGCCCAACAGAAATTGCCGTTAGAAAAGCGTATTTCAGATGATATTTGCAAATGTTTTGGGGAAAACGGTTTTACAGTTATGAACAAGCAAGTATCAGCCGCCTTGGATACCTGTAGTACCAGTACAGTAAAAAAATACCAAAAAGAGTTGGAGAGTTATTTTTCAAGCCAGAAAGATTCGGGTTATGATAAAGGATACGAAGCAGGGAGGCTATACCTTCAGCAAAAGGTAGCCCCTTTGCTTTTTACTGAATGTGATGCTATTAAAAAGCTGCAAATAAAAAGAGAGTAAACACCAATGTAAGTAAGCCCGGCCAGTCCGGGTTTTTACTTTTCAGGCTTTCTGATGTAATAAGGCCATTCGAGAACCCATCCGTAATGTTTGGTGATGTAGTCGGTACAGGTTTTACCAAGCTCCGGGGTTTGTTTGAAGTTGATAAAGAGGCCGTGGCCGGGTTGTACTGTATTATTGTAATGCTCTGCCCATAGTCGGGCGTTTTCTTCCAAGGAGTTAGAAGCCGGAAATACAATCTCGCTTTTACTTTCCATAAGCCAGTCGGGTTGTGGCAGAAGCCAGCAGGCTGTCAAGGGCATACAAAATACAATGTTTGTTATCATCGGGTAGGCTATTATCCAAAAAAATACTAACCAAAAACCCGGCAAGTCCGGGTTTTATTTTAATGGATAGCCACATTTTTTTGGAAGAAGCCTTTGAATTTCTTTTTGGTTAGGAAAGTGTCTATCATTTTAAAGACCATTTTTTTCGGGTTAGAGTTGGGCAATCAGTTTTACCTGTTCCATCAGGCTTTTATCTTCAATGGTCACTTCATCGGTGAAGGCTTCCCCTTCTTTGGACAACTTTAAAATATACAGTTAAATTTAGTTAGTATTGCAAAAGGTGTTACTTGTGGGTAAATCATGAAAGTTATCCACTGTTAACACTCTAGTGCGGCTGGCAAACTCTCTAAGGGACACTTCGCCCAGACTGTAATGGATCCTGTTTTCAATATAATTGAATATTCCGGAGCATTTTGAGATCTCTAATCCGGAATGATTTGGAGTAATACGTGGCCTGAATTACCAGACTCGACTGACATTCCGATGGATGTTAACCACCTAAAACAGGATATTCAGGATTATTCCGATGGATGTTGACCCCTTTTGGTCTAACTCCGGTTCATGTTAACCCCTCTTAATATTGGTTGCTAAGCGGACTATGTATTCAACCCGCTACTTGTAAGCCCATGGAAGGAAAATCGAAATCAATGCGTCAGATAAAACAATTATTGAGACTTAACAGGTAGGGTAAAGGAATCATACCTTTGCACGAATTATTGACCCACATGAGCAAAAATACTGCTATTACCCACCTGCAAGCTCCCTACGATTCTTAGTCAGGACTAAGAATCGTAGGGAGCTTGTAACAAAAAAACGTCCCATAGCCCCGTTCGGTAGCAAGAGGTGCAGCGAGGGCAATTTTTACAATTTTCTGTACGCGGGAAGTTTGAAAGTCCAGAAAATAGGCTTATTTTGCCCCTAGTGGGAAGTATGTTTTCGAGCTCGGGAGCTTTCGCCAGTGGGATGTCCGTGGATGGAGGAACAGGCCTATATGTAGGATGTGTTGTAGGATCGAGACAGTGGCTAATTTCAGGAGGGGCCTTAACGTGGCCCTATCATTGTTCAGGAGCGCCACTACTATCCCTTCGGCTTAAAGCTCAGTGGACTCAGCTATGATTACCAAGGGCATGATAATCGTTATCTCTACAACGGCAAGGAACTCCTGGACGACCTGAACCTCAATCTATACGACTTCGAGGCTCGTTTTTACGATCCGGCTATAGGACGCTGGAACGTTGTTGACCCGTTGGCAGACCAAAGAGAATGGGTATCACCCTATAACTTGGTTCAAAACAACCCTCTCAACAGGATCGATCCTGATGGAAGGCTAGACTGGGTTGCCAATAGGGAGGGAGGAGTGTATTGGGATGAAAATGCAACTTCCAGGCAAACACAAATTCTGATGAAACTTATCTGGGTAAATCGGGGACGGGGATAGACGAACAAACAGGGAATACCGTGGTGTACAATTCCGATGGAAGTACAACAGAAGGAATTAGGAGTTTACCCTAATTTACAGTATCCTCTCCCAACCCAGTTCAGGACGGGGTTTATAAGGCAATAAGAGAATTTGCTACTTCTGCTCTTGGAGTGACAAAGGACGTCACAAGAAAAGTGAGAGCCGGGTCTACCGTGACTGGCCTTGTTGTTGTTCCTTTTGGCCCGCCTCTTGGTGCTGGATTGATAACAATAGGAGAAACATTTTCTGCTGTTTCTGGAACAGCCGTGCGGCGCTAAATTTAAGTCAAGGAAATATAGGAGCAGCTTTTACGGATGTCGCGTTACTTTCAGTCGGTTCATTCGGAAGTGCAGGAATAAAAAGTCTTGAGGGAAGTGTGGTTAATTCAACTGGGCGATGCATATTGAGAGGACCCCAGAATACAAGTTTGGAGATTACTAATCATCTAATAGTGCCTGCTTTTCAAAATCGAAAAAAAATAAGGCATATGCTATTCTTAGGAATAATTAGTTTGATTCTTGGTGCTCTGATACTTTATAAAATGGTTAGACACCCTTTTAAATATGATGACGGAGCCATCAATTTTAAAGGATATGCGTCGGGTATAATGTTTATCTTCATAGGTATTTACGTTCTCTTCGACCATTTTAAGATTCTTTAAATCAATATAACTTTGAGTTTAGAGAAAGCCTGATTGCTCGGGCTTTTTTGCTTATAGCGCAGCCACATTTCTTCTGGAAGAAGTCTTTGAACTTTTTGTTTGTGAGCATCTTGTCGATCAGCTTGAAGATAGTCTGCCTGTCCTCTTCTTCGAGCTGCTGGATAAGCCTGAGCTGTTCGACTGCTCTCTTGTCCTCGATAATGACAAATTCCACTTCTGGTGAATTAGTTTTAAAATTTACAAGCTTGATCCAAACTAGTCCCAGCTCAATTACCGCTGAATCAGGAATAGCTGATTTACATCACCCCTCCAAAGCCAAAGCCGATTTAAAAATAAGTAGTTTATCGGGAGAAGTTTATTCCGATTTTGATATTGAACTTACCAAATAGTCTAAAACAAATTTACGTCAAGTGTTTGAGAGCCAAACGTGTGAAGGTAAAATTAATGGTGGGGTGTTGATATTACGCTCTACACCGTTACAGGTGAGATTTTTATTCGAAGGGCCAAAAAAATAAGACCTGTTTTATGAACGCCACACTCCTAAGTGTCAATTAGATTTTGAGTTATTTCTGATTTTGCAGTCAACTATTTGAATGTATTGCATAGTTAAATTTTAGTGCTGAAAATCAGTGCGTTATCCCTTTCTCCTAATTTTTTTCGAACTACTATTGCTTTTATCATCAAGCATAGTTAATTTACAAGGGAAAGTTCAGGAGAGGCGCCGAAATGTGAATTTTTCAAGACCAAAGGTTGGTTTTGTGAATCAGAGAATTTTATATCTTAACTAAAATGAAAAATCCATTATTTTTCCTTGTATTATGTCTTTTCCTAGTCTCTTGTAAAGTCGAAAGTCAAAAAGAAGTCTTAACTTTCGAATTAGAGCCAGATAGAGTTGTTTCAGAACTTGATAGCTTGTTTTTTGTGAAAGTGAGTTTTAATAAATTTAATAGTGATAATTTTATATTGAGTCAAAATCCTGCTTTTCTTTCAAAAACTAGTTCTGATTTTGAACCAATTTGGACTTATAATAAAGAAGGAGTAGGGCCAGGAGAATTACGATATCCTGAGCAATCCGTCATAAGAGATGGTATACTATATGTGTTAGATCATGGGAATCAAAGTTTGAAAAGTTTTGACATTAAGGGTGGCAGTTTTCTTTCTTCATTTCGAATTCCTAAGCCTGTGATGAGACAAAGGTTTGCAATTTCAAATAATGGAAATTTCTATTTTTCTGTATTGGAAATAGGCGAAAATAACTCTGTTGTAGAGGTTGATTCAAGTGGTGAATTAATTAGATACATTGGTGTTAATTTTCCTGAAACGGGAGTGGGATCAAATAGGCAAATGAAACTTTTTCAATTAGACGAAAACGATAATATAATTTTGATAGGAGCCAGTCTACCTTATATTGAAATTTTAGACAATTCTGGTAAAAGTTTAAACTCATTTTCTTTAACAGGTTTTGAACCTATTAGAAGAGCACTTGATTCATTAGAAAATGATATAATTACTAAAAAAAGAGGACATGAACCAAGTTCCATTCCGATATACATAGAAGATGCACAATATGTAAATGGTCGGTTATATGTGTCATTTACTGATAGAATTGGATTGGACCGAACTAAAGCAAGAAATTTATTAGAATTTAAGTTGGATGAAAACAGTTGTGACCTTGAACGCATTTTCAAGTTTAAGACTGGTACTGATGATGACAGATTTCATCCATTGAATTTTTATGTTGACGATAATAATAAAAAATTAATGGTTCAAGGATTAGTTACAAAAAATATTTATGAATTTAAGCTTCCTGATTAGTTTTATGAATATTTTTGGGCTAAATCATGGAAGGTGGCCACTGTTAACGCCCTAGTGCGGCTGACAAACTCCCTTGAGGATATATCGCCTGGACTGTCATGGATCCTGTTTTTATTATAATCGTATATCCAATATGCCGTCAAAGCCCTAACTTCTTCAAAATCATAGAACAGATGTCTGTCAAGGATCTCATTTCTGTACGTTTAGTTAAAGCGTTCTAAAGCGTCTTTCCGACACCCATGTATCGGGCCTGAAATACACCTACAAGCTCCTTTCGATTCTTAGTCCTGACTAAGAATCGAAAGGAGCTTGGCACAAAAACACGTCCCTCAGCCCCGTTCGGTATCAAGAGGTTCAGCGAGGGCAATTTTTACAATTTTCTGTACGCGGGAAGTTTGAAAGTCCAGAAAATAGGCTTATTTTTCTCGTAGTGGGAAGTATGTTTTCGAGCTCGGGAGCTTTTGCCAGTGGGATGTCCGTGGATGGAGGAATAGGCCTATAAACAGGATGTGTTGTAGGATCGAGACAGTGTCAAAGTTCTGGACTGACGGCAAAAAGCTTACCTATCAAATCGCTATTGGAAATGCAGTAGGGTCAAAAAAATGCAAGCGCTGATATACAAAAAGTGGGATTAGTACGCTGGTTTCCGCCAGCTAGGCTTTACGTAAGATTTTTTCCATCTTTCTCCCCTTGGCTAGCTCGTCTACCAGTTTATCCATGTAGCGAATCCGACGCAAAAGAGGGTCTTCTATCTCTTCGATGCGCTGACCACATAGGACACCCGTAATTAGCGAAGCATTCGGGTGCAGAGCAGGCGCTTGCGCAAAAAAGGTGGCCAAATCATATCCCGCAGCCAACTGTTCCCGTAGCCCCTCCACTGTATAGCCTGTTAGCCATGTGATCACTGTCTCCAGCTCTTCTTCTGTGCGGCCTTTTTTAGTCACCTTATGCATATAATGCGGGTAGATATCCGCTAATGGCATGTGAAAGATTTTCATCGCTATGTCTCTTTAAAATCCATAAGATATACCTACCCGGAAGCCGCGAGCGAAAATATGGGTGTCCCCAGGCACTTCATAGAGAGACGTAAGGGCATAGCGCCAGTCTACGAGCAGCGTGACGCGGTACAGCTGCATGCCCACCTGGAGGCTAGCCCCCACTTCTACAGGCTGAAACGATGCGTCCGCAACATCCTGCGGCGTTCTGCCCGCAAAAGACAAGTAGTCGTCCGGGTCACGCTGGCCCAGATCATAGCGGAGGTAAGGGCCTGCACCCAAAAAAAGCCTCAGGTCTTCCTCTTCACTGACCATATTAAAGCGCAGGTGTAGCGGCGCTGTAAGTGAGGTTCTCCGAAGGATGCTTTCCCCAAGCTCAGCACCATGCCACTCCACCAAGGTCGCCAAGTTTAACCCCAAACGTTTTTTAAACCTATATTCCGCGTTAAAACCTGCCTCGAAGGCTACCACCCCGAAACTGTTGAACGCCGCACCACGATGTCGGTTATAGGCATTGCCCATGGCAAATTGTACACCCATGCTTAGCGTCTTGGCTGAACGCCCATTTTGGAGGCTTTTTAGGCTTTCGATAGGGCTAAGACTAGGTGCCACCACCATCTCACTCACCAGATCGCTAAGGAAAGCACTCACCTTTGCCATCCCCGCATAGTCGAGTAGGTGTGCCTTATCTTGAGGGGTATGGTAAGGTGAAATGATGCCCGTATTAACATAGATGGACGGAATGCCCACTTGCCCAAAGGGCCAGGTGTCTGTTCGACGCTCTATAGAAGGTGCTGTCCCTTTTATACGGAGCTCGTGCCGAGTTTCAGCGCGCCTGAGTAGAGAAAGGCCTTCGGCTAATGTCTCCAAACCTTTCAGCTCTAGACTCCCCTTTTTTTCATACATCCCGATCATGTCTAAAGAAAACATGGCTTTAATCGCTGAATTCGGAAAGGGCTTTTCTGCTTTTACGAATTTTTCGGCCCCGATCAGACCACTCTCCTCGGCATCGAAAGCCACGAAAAGAACGCTGCGGCCCGGCAGCTCCCCGCTTTCCTGTAGCATGCGGGCGATTTCTAACACGCCCGCGACCCCAGAGGCATTATCATCGGCACCCGAAAAAATACCCCGCTCGCTGTATCCTAAATGATCGTAATGCGCACCTACTAGGATGAATTCCTCCCGCAACTCCGGATCGGACCCAGGAAGCATGCCGACCAAGTTGATTCCTTTTAAATTGACCAGCGCGATGCGAAAATCAAATTCCTGCCGAAAGTTTTCCGCCCCAGGCAGTGGCTGCAGGCCTATCTGTGCCATCTCCGCTTCGATGTAGCGAATGGCTTTCAGACGGCCTTCTGTGCCTAGGCCCCTCCCCTCCATGGAATCAGCAGCGAGAATGTGTACATGACGACTTAGTCTGTCGGAGACTGTTTCCGTTACCGTAGCCGGCACTTGTGCTTTGGCCCCGAGGGCCAAAAAAAAGAAAAAAAGCACGCACACACCGCGCTTAAGTGGGGAGTTCGACTGCATCATACGGCATGGTTTTAGTTGCTAACGCAAGTTAAAATTTTCCATGCACTTTTAGTGCTTCCACGAGAGATTTTTCGCCTAGTCGAGTACCAAGAAGTGTTATTTTAATGCCAAGCGTTCCTGGCGCTGTAGGTAGCGGAGGCCGATGATGGTCTTGGTGCCCTGACGGCGCAGATAGACGTCTTTAGAAGCGGTTAAAAGGTCTAAAAGCTGAGGGAGGGCCGCTTCCGGGGCATGAAGTGCCTGTAGTAAACGCTTCGGCGGTATGCTCTTGGGCCCACTGGCCAAAATGAGCCGCGCAGCCAGCTGACCGATCTGCTCTGGCACGGTAGGGATATTCGCTCGCGGCAACAAAAAACTGTCTAAATCCCGCCGGCTCTCATCCAGAAGCCGGAGCTCACCAAAACGGTTCACAGGCACAAAGCCCAGTGCCAAAGCCTCCCAGCTTATCGCCTTTTCGCCCGCAAGCAGACAGCATAATCCGCGGCGCCACTGCTGCCGAAGGTGCTGTCGAAGCGCAGAGTCTTCTGGCCAGTTACTCACATAAAGCTTGTCACAGAGTGCCCATGCCTGAGCCCGCAAGCGTTTTTCTGTGCTATGCACGCCGATGAGTAGGCAGCTTCCCTTTGCTATGGCTTTTGCGTAGAAGTCACAGGCTTTCGCGAGCTGCTTGCTTGGCAGGAGAAGCAAGCAGGGCTGTACAGCGGCTTCCTCGGCAGTTAAAACACGCTCAAAATCACCATCGGCAACAAAAAACAGGGTGGCCAAGCCATAAAGACGTGCTTTCTTTAGAAAAGTGGCTTTGGAAAGGGCTTCCAGTTCTGAAGCCGCACCTGCAGAGGCTAAAAAGCCTGCTGGGCGCTGGCGCAAAAGATCGACCGCGCCACGTACTAAAAACTGAAATGGGGCCGTCGTCCCGGTCTGTTGCTTCCACGCGGCGGGATAAATAAAGCGATCGGTCCACTGGATGACCTCTACGCCCAGATGGGCCCATTCGGCAAATAGCCGCCGGGTTTCCTCAGCCAGCGCTGCCTTTTGGTGGCACAGCCGCTGCCAGTGCTTTAAAGAAAGCTCTGCTATAGGGCACTCCGCGGGGAGGGCTAGAAGCTCCGGCTGATGTAAAATACGCTGGTAGAGTAAGTTCTTTATCGAAGGGGAGACTCCGCTGAGCTGATCGAGATGGTAAGCCAACTGCTGCATAGGAAGGGGGCCGATTCATTGCCCTTACAAAACAGCAGCATTTCGGAGGAAATTCCAAATCTCTAAGGTACGCACCCCACAGATCAGGTAGGTATAAAAAAAATCAAGAATTCTATACGGGTAGAAGTGACAACTTTCCGTTCTTTGTCACGTTACGATCGGTAATCCCATGCAAGCTTCTGTAAAAATAGCGCTTATTCTCATCTATTCCCTCTTCCATGCAGGGATGAGCTATTCCATGCATTACTGTGGAGAAGATTTTAAGCGGATTAACCTCTACGCGGAACAAAAAACCTGTTGTCCAGAAGCAGAAACCCCGATGCCCTGCTGTGAAGATATTTCACATGTAGAGCAGCCTAATCGCCTGCATGTGGTGCCCAGCAGTGAAACATTTACCTGTGAAGTCGCGGTATGTCCGCCTCATTTTCTGCTTGTGCCTTTCCTATTTTCGGGTGTAGTGGGTGAATTTTTTTCTGGAGAAGACGCCTCTCCGATTTCCCCCGGGGAGGCTGCTGAAAAGGAACCTAACCGTCCCCGACTGCATGTGCAGTACGGTGTTTTTTTGATTTAGTAAGCGATTTTTTTTGGCTCAAGGCGGCTTTCTAGGCGCTCTTTTTCGGCTTTGGCCCTCCTGTGTAAGGAAGTTATTTCTTCGCTTGGGTGCAGCCTGGCTACTCCCGCTTCTTATGTGTGGCTATTTAAAATTCATGTATGTTATCTAAAATCATCAAGTTTTTTCTTACCCAAAAGCTGGTGACGGTGATGCTGCTGGTGCTGCTTACCCTCTGGGGGATCGTGGTGGCACCGTTTAGCTGGCAGCTTCCCTTTCTACCTAGCGATCCGGTGCCTGTGGATGCGATTCCGGACATCGGAGAAAACCAGCAAATCGTCTATACCGAGTGGATGGGGCGCTCTCCGCAAGATGTGGAAGACCAGATTACCTATCCGCTGACCTCGGTGCTTCTCGGAGTTCCGGGCGTGAAAGTGACGCGCTCGACGTCCATGTTTGGCTTTTCGTCCATTTACATCATCTTCGAAGACGATGTGGACTTTTACTGGAGCCGCTCCCGCATTTTAGAAAAGTTAAATGCGCTTCCTGCTAACTTGCTTCCTGAGGGGGTGACCCCCCAGCTCGGCCCTGATGCTACGGGCTTGGGGCAGGTGTTTTTCTACACGCTGGAGGGACGGGATGCCTCCGGCAAAGCGACCGGTGGCTGGGAGCTTCATGAGCTGCGCAGTATTCAAGACTATTTCGTTCGTTACGCCCTAGCAGGGACTCCTGGGGTCGCCGAGGTGGCCAGCATCGGAGGGCATGTGCGGGAGTACCAGGTAGAATTAGACCCTGTGGCCATGCGCGAAAATGGCGTGAGTCTGATGCAAGTGATGGAGGCGGTACGTGGTTCCAACCTGGACGTGGGGGCGAATACCATGGAGGTCAATCAGGTGGAATACATCATCCGTGGCTTAGGCTATGTGAAACGTCTGGAAGATATCGAGGAGGCAGTCGTGCGTGTGGTGGAAGGTGTTCCATTACGTGTGCAAGATGTGGCGCGTGTGCAGCTAGGTCCTTCGAGCCGCGCGGAGCGTGCCCTCTTAGATAAGGGAGGCGCAGAAACGGTCGGTGGTGTAGTCGTGGCGCGCTACGGGGATAATCCTTTACAGGTGATCGAGGCGGTCAAAGAAAAAATCGCGGAGATCAGCCCAGGCTTGCCATCGAAACAGCTCGCTGATGGGACGATCTCGAAGGTTCAGCTGGTCCCCTTTTATGATCGTTCGGGCTTGATTAAAGAGACGCTCCACACCTTAAATGAGGCGATCAGCTTGCAGATGCTGTTAACGATTATCGTGATCATGGTGATGGTGGGGCACTTGCGGGCCAGCTTGCTTATCGCAGCCTTGCTTCCGCTGGCGGTGCTGATGTGCTTTATATTGATGAAGTATGTAGAAGTGGACGCGAATATCGTGGCCTTAAGTGGTATCGCGATTGCGATCGGTACGATGGTGGATTTAGGGATTATTTTAAATGAAAACATCCTTCGCCACCTAGAAGAAGCCAAAGGGAAGACTGTGGACCGCTTGCAACTGGTGTTTCGCGCCACCACTGAGGTAAGCGGGGCCATTTTAACGGCCGTGCTGACGACGATCATCAGTTTTCTACCGGTTTTCACCCTTCAGGCTGCGGAGGGCAAGCTTTTTGGGCCTCTGGCCTACACGAAAACCTTCGCGCTGATCGCAGCGCTATTCTTTACCTTGCTGATTATGCCAGCGCTTGCGCATTGGCTGCTGGGCAGTCGCATCCGAAGTCCGAAATGGCGCTGGCTGGCGCCGGTGCTGCTCCTCATTTTTGGTGCCCTAGCAGGGCTCTATGTTTCCTTCTGGTGGGCCCTCGTGCTTCTGGCTTTAGGGGTAAACCAAGCACTGCCGCTGCTCGGAGGACGGTGGGAGGCCTATCGATCCTATCAAAATGCGGTAGCATTAGGCATCGGTTTGCTCACGGTCTCTCTCCTGCTGTCCGAAGCATGGCGGCCTTTGGGGCCTGAAAACAGCCTATTCGCCAGCTTTTTCTTTATACTCATGGTTTTGGGCGTTGTTTTAGGTGGCTTTGCCTTGTTTTTACGGGTTTACGAGCGTCTGCTTCGGCTCTTTTTGCGCCATGCGCTTCTTTTTATGCTCCTGCCGCTGAGCTTAATCTTACTGGCAGTGGTTATGTGGCTCGGGTTTCCGCGGCTTTGGCAGAGCACGGGAGCTTCTCCAGCAGAGACTTCTTGGTATAAGGGGCTAGCCAAACGCTTTCCTGGCATGGGAAATGAGTTTATGCCCGCGCTCGATGAAGGGGCCTTTCTGCTGATGCCTTCTTCCATGCCACATAGTGGGGTGGAAGCCAACAGAGAGATTTTGCGCCAGCTGGACCTACTGGTGCAGGCGATTCCGGAGGTGGACATGGTCGTAGGCAAGGCCGGCCGAGCGGAGAGTCCTTTAGATCCGGCACCGCTTTCCATGTACGAAAATATCATCAACTACAAGTCGGAATACCTGCAGGATGAGGCTGGGCGTAAGTTGCGCTTTCAAGTAGATGAGGATGGCTTTTTTCCTTTGCGCTATGGGGAAAAGATGTACTGGCATGATCGGGTGTCAGGGCTTATTTGGGATGAGCATGTCCGCTATGTGGAGGAGGAGCTACGCCGTGAGCTAGTGGCAGCGCTGCCGCGCTATTTGCTATCAGATCCTGAAAAGGGGCGATTTTACCGACAGTGGCGCGATCATATTCGCAGTCCCGATGACATCTGGAATGAAATCCAGCAGGCGACTTCCGATATTCCCGGCGTGACGGCGGCTCCACGGCTGCAGCCGATCGAGACGCGGCTGGTGATGCTGCAGACGGGTATGCGAGCGCCGATGGGGATGAAGGTGTATGGTCCAGACTTAGAGACCATCGAGGCATTCAGCTTGGAGCTGGAAAATGTACTTCGGGAGGTTCCTGGCGTGAAGGCAGAGGCGGTGTTTGCTGACCGCTCCCTCGGCAAGCCTTACATCGAGGTGGCACCTGAGCGCAGGGAAATCGCACGCTACGGGCTAAGCATGACGGAGATCCAGGAGTTTATCGAGTTAGCGATAGGGGGTATGGCGGTTTCTACCACGGTAGAAGGCCGCGAGCGCTATGCGATACGACTGCGCTATGCACGCGAATACCGTGACGATCCGGATCGGCTACGGGACTTGCTGGTGCCGACACCCAGTGGTGCGCATGTGCCGCTAGGGCAGCTGGCAGAGATCCGTTTCCGTCCCGGGCCCATGATGATTCGTGGAGAGGACACCTTTTTAGTTGGTTATGTCATGTTCGATCGCCGCGCCGGTTATGCTGAGGTGGAGGTGGTAGAAGATGCACAGCGCCTGCTGGAAGAGAAGATCCAAAGCGGTGACTTGCAGGTGCCGGCGGGCGTGCGCTTCGTCTTTTCGGGCAGCTATGAGAATCAGGTGCGGGCCCAGCAGCGGCTTCAGTTGGTGATTCCACTTTCTTTGACGGTGATCTTTCTGATTCTCTACTTACAGTTTCGGAGTACGGCGGTGAGTCTGATGATCTTCACCTCGATCGCGATGGCCTTTGCCGGAGGCTTCATCATGCTCTACTTGTATGGGCAAAAGGGGTTTTTCAACTTCGAGGTGATGGGCACGAACCTGCGCGAGCTGTTTCAGATGCAGCCGTTTAATCTTTCTGTGGCTGTGTGGGTAGGTTTCATCGCGCTCTTCGGTATCGCTACGGATGATGGTGTGGTGATGGGGACGTATCTCAAGCAAAGCTTTGAGAAATTCAAGCCTCAATCTCGGGAAGAGATCCGTGAGGCGGTGGTGGCTGCAGGTCTGAAGCGGGTACGTCCCTGCCTGATGACTACGGCCACGACATTGCTGGCGCTGCTACCCGTACTGAGTTCCTCGGGGCGAGGAGCGGACATCATGATTCCGATGGCGATTCCGGCCTTTGGCGGTATGGCGGTGGCGCTCATCAGCTTATTTATCGTGCCCGTGTTGTATGGGACTTATCAAGAATTTAAATGGAGGTGGAAAGATGATACGCAGACGAATGAATAGGCTTTTGAATAGGCTTTGGCCGGTAGGCCTACCCATCCTTATGCTGCTGGGGCTAAGCCTGCTGGTGCAGCGTCCCGCACGGGGGCAGGATTTTCAGACGCTTCTGGAGGAGGCGCTCCGGGAGAATCCGCAGGCTAAAGCGGCGGCGCAGCGGCATCGAGCGGCTTTAGAGCGGGCAGGTGCAGCCGGTTTTTTGCCGGATCCGGAGCTGCAGGTCGGGGTATTTACACGGCCCATGGAGCTGCTCATGGGGGATCAGCGGGGTGAGGGCAGCCTGATGCAGATGTTCCCCTGGTTCGGGATGCTGAAGGCAGAAAAAGCGGAGGCCGCCGCTATGGCTGAAGCGGTGCATGCTTCTTACCGTGAGGTGCTTACCGAGCTTGCATATGCGCTAGAAATCAGTTATTTGGAGGTCTATCGCCTGCAGGAATTACAGGAGATAGACAGACAGAATATAGCCTTACTGGAGGCCCTGGAGGAGCTGGCGCTGATTCGCCTTCAGGGTGGTGATGGGGCTGTGGCGGCAGTTCGTTCGGTTTTGACGGCCCTGCCTGCTGCGGCATCCTCCTCTGCGGCTCCTGCCATGGGGGGTATGGAGGGGATGGGTGGCAGCGCTGCTTCGGGTTCTTCGAGTGCTTCCGCCTCCGGTGGTGGTGCTATGGGGAGCATGGAAACGGGTTCAGGATCGGATGCCTACACGGGCATTTTACGTTTGCGCATGCAGCGCAAAGCCTTGGAAAGTGCCCTGGAGCAGCGTAGGGATGATTTGGAATTGGCTTATTTTCAGATCGGCACACTGCTGGGTCGTGCGGAGCCCGTGCCGGTGCAGGCGACCTTAGGCGCTGCTGGAACCCGCTGGCAGCTGCCCAATGCGCAGGAGCTTCCCCTGGAGGTCTTGGAGGCGAATCCTATGTTGGCCATGCTGGCCAAAGAGCAGCAAGCACGCGAGCAGGAGGCGAAAATGGCGCGCCTGGAAGGGGCTCCAATGATCGGTTTAGGGCTTAGCTACATGGTTTTTAGCCCCCGTCCTGAGATGGGGGCGCCAGGTCCTGAAGGGGGCATGTTCGTACCCATGGGCATGGGGGATAACATGGTGATGCCTATGGTTTCGCTGAACCTGCCGCTCTACAGGCGTAAATATAAGGCGAAGGCCCGTGCGGCTCAGGAGGAGGCGGGTGCCCTGGTGCATCAGCAGGACCAAGTGCGGCAGGAGCTGTTACTTTCCTTCCAAGGGCTTCACCGCGATAAGCAGGAGGCTGAGCGCAGGCAGCAGCTTTTAGCCGAGCAGGTGGCACTCCTAGAGGAGGCCTTACGCTGGGCAGGGACGGCGCTGGTCAGCAGTGCGGGCAGCCTGTCCGAGGTGGTAAGTGTGCAGCAGGAGCTCCTGAGCTATCAGGCGCAGCGTATTGAAGCAGAAGTAGCAGTGGAAAAAGTGCGGGCGGCCTACGATCGCCTAGCAGCAAAACATACAATAAAATACGATGAAAGTAACTAAAACAATTCTCGCTAGTTTTTTAGTGGTCTTTGTTCTCGGAGCGGGCCTCGGCCTGCTGCTAGGTGGCCACACGGAGGAGATGGCCGAAGAGGAAGGGGATTCGGGCATGTGGATTTCTCCCATGCACCCTCACATTCGCCAAAATGAGCCCGGACAGTGCCCGATCTGTGGGATGGACCTGGTGCCGATGTCGCAGTTTAAAGGCATGGAAAACGATGATCCTTTCTTGCTCACCATGAGCGAAGATGCAGCAGCGCTGGCGCGCGTGGAGACCGAACAGGTAGTACGGGGCTCCGCTACTGCCCGCCTAACCCTTACCGGAAAAATTCAAGCCAACGAACAGGAAATCCGTCGCTATGCAGCCAACTATGGCGCGCGCGTCGAGCACTTGGCGGTGAATTTCACCGGGCAGCAGGTCCGGAAGGGAGACCTCTTGGCCAAATTATATGCTCCGGAACTCCTCAGCGCCCAGCAGGAGCTGCGGCAAGCAGCCGCCCGCAAGGCACAGCAGCCGGAGCTCTACCGTGCCGTACGCGAAAAACTACGGCTGTGGAAGTTGTCCGGAGAACAAATCGACGCTCTGGAGAGTGGGGAGGAGCTAGAAGATGTGTTGGCGATTTATGCCGATGTTTCGGGTATCGTGACCGTGCGCAATGTCACGGAGGGCGATTTTATCACACGAGGCACCGTGCTCTTTGAAATCGTGGACCTGAGCACGGTTTGGGCGATGCTGGCTGTCTACGAGCAGGATTTAAGCACGGTACGCGTGGGTACAGAGGTGGAGTTAGAACTTAGTGGGGCCCCTGGTAAAGCCCTGAAGGGCAAAATCAGCTACATCGACCCGGTCGTGCATCCGCAGACGCGAACTGCCGCTGCACGTGTGGTGCTCGCGAATCCGGGTGGGCGTCTGAAGCCGGAAATGTTCGTGCGGGCTGTCGCTAACGCCTCCAGCACAGAAGGGCTCGTGGTGCCACGTGCCGCGGTGCTCTGGTCCGGGCCACGTTCGGTGGTCTTCGTCCAGGAGGGTGGAGCCAGCAGTCCTTCCTATCGCATGCGTGAGGTCAAGCTGGGCAAGCGTCTCGGAGATGCTTACGAGATTCTATCGGGCATCGAGGAGGGCGACCGTGTGGTGAAACAGGGAGCCTTCGCCGTAGATGCGGCAGCCCAACTGACGGGCAAATACAGCCTCATGCTTCGCCCCGAAAATTCGGCGGTGGAGGTGGATGCGGATTTTGCCAGTGCTTTCGATCAGGTGCTAGCCCGTTATATGGATTTAAAAGATGCTTTGGTGGCGACAGATGCTGCCACTGCTGCCCAAAAGGTGCCTGCCCTGCGGGATCAGGTGGAAGCCCTTGATGCTTCGGGTCTAGAGGTAGCAGCGGCAGGCTGGTGGAAGCGGCAGCAGGACTTTCTTAAGCGTCAGCTGCGACAGCTCGCCGAGACGCGAGATGTAGAGGAGCAGCGCGCCCTTTTTGAGTTGGTTTCCGATAGCATGCTGGCCGCTGTAGAACGCTTCGGCAGTGCAGAGAAAGTTTATGTGCAGTACTGCCCGATGGCCTTCGATGATAAAGGTGCCTCCTGGCTGAGCCTGGAATCTAAGATCCAAAACCCGTATTTCGGTTCCAAGATGATGACCTGTGGAGAGGTGACGCGCGAGTTTTTGGTGCGCTAGCACCGGGCCTTAGACAGTGCCTGCATAAAAAGAGATGTCTCCTGCCTTTTGTTAGCCCAGCGACTTTTGGCCGGCCAGGCCTACTCTACGTTTCCTTCTCCTTCGTTTAGAGGTCTAAGGTTCGGTGGCGGCGGTGGCAGGAGCTCCTCATCTTCTCGCTCATAAGGGAAAATTTCCACGATCGGGCTTTCGGTGATATCCGGCACGCGGAAGGTGACGAGCATGTTACTTAGGCTCTCGTGAATGCGCTCATAGGCCTGTTTCACATCTATGGCGGTCACGAGCATGTACTGCGTGACTTTTTTTTCCTTTCCGCTGTCGGCATCTGCCACCACATAGGTGATTTTACATTTGTGCCAGAGGTCGATGTCCTCGTAGAAGAAGACATCCACGATATTACTTTTGCTGATATTTGTGACCTGGAAGTCCCCACGGATCACCGAGCCCAGCATGTCGTAAATGCGGGCTTCTGCCTCGGTAAAGGAAACGGCATCGACCAGATACTGCTCGGACACATTTTTCAGTAGGCCTTGTTCATCTTCCTTGGCATACTTGACTTTACATAAAAACCAGGTTCTCATAAGGGGTAAAAATTTATCGCCTACGAAGGTACAGGTTCTGCGCTGCGCAGCCAAATCTGATCGCTGCCTTTTTTTAGTCCGGGGGCCAAAGGGTTTTTATGAATGGCTCCCTTTCTCTTCTTTTTTTCGTCTAAATCGCCAAATTTTAGGAACGAGCGACGAAAAAGTGCGTATATCTTGTCAACATTAGGGTGTTTTTCCTATCTTTTTCGCGTAGGAAAGGTTCTGTGTAGAAGAAATCCCTTGCCTTAAATGGAAACTGCTATGCCACACCATCGTCTTCGCTATGCCTTTCCCGTTCAGCTGCTGCTCTTGCATCTGCGCAAGAATTTGCTGCTGCTGGCGCTGTGGCTACTGCTTTTTTTGATCATTTTTGAGCGCTTTGGAGGCATTTTGGGTATCCCCTTTTTATTTTTAGACCCCGAGTATCTGAATGCGGTCTCTTTCCAAAGCTTTTTTATATTAGGCATCGCCCTGGCTTTGTTTACCATGGGCTTTCATATGACGACATACATATTGGATGGTGCCAAGTTTAAGTTTCTGGCCGTGATAGAAAGGCCCTTCCTGCAGTTTTGTGTGAACAATGGGCTTATTCCCCTGATTTTTTACCTCATATATATCGTTCAGTTCGTCCGTTTCCAGTATCAAAACCTGCCAGAGAGTCCATTCACTCCTTGGGTGCATTTTCTGGGCTTCGGGCTGGGCTCGCTGCTCACGTTTATCCTTTTTTTCGTGTATTTCGGCTTTACGAATAAGCATTTCTTCATCCTTTTTGCCGACGAAGTCGAGCGCCGTCTGAAAAAAACGAAAATTCCGCGGGCAAATATGCTTCAGCAGTATAAGGAGCGCAAGCGAGATCGCTATAAGGTCACACATTTTCTGAGCTGGGGCTGGCGCTGGGAGCCGGTGCGGAGCGATCTACGGGACTTTGAAAGTGGCAAGCTGCTACGCGTTTTCGATCAGAATCACTTGAATCTGGTGTTGATACAGGTGGGGCTGTTTACGCTACTTTTTTTGCTGGGCTTCCTGCGCGAGATTCCGCTGCTGCAGATTCCGGCCGCGGCGAGTGGGCTGCTTATGCTTACCGTGCTGATGATGGCGGTAGGGGCGCTTTCTTTTTGGCTTCGGGAGTGGACCACCCTGGCGGTAGTGGGTATCCTGCTGCTCTTTAATTTTGCGAGTAAGACGCAGTGGCTCAACCGTCCGCATGAGGCCTTCGGCTTGGATTACGGGCTGCCGCCCAAAGTCTATAATTTGGCGGCCATCGAGGAGGCTAGCCAGGAGGAAGACCTGCGCGCGGACCGGGAGGATACGGAGCGGATATTAGACCGCTGGCGTGCGCAGTATCCGGCGGACAGCCCACCACCACTGCTGATCGTCACCACGAGTGGGGGAGGGCAGCGGGCCGCGCTGTGGACCTTTCACCTGCTGCAGCAGCTGGAGGCTTTGGCCCCGGGTCGGTTTATGGCCAACACCCGCCTGATCACCGGTGCTTCGGGCGGTCTGGTGGGGGCGGCTTATTTTCGAGCCCTGTATCAGGCGCATCTAAAGGATCCTGTGGCCTATCCGCTTTTGGAGACCCGCTATCGGGAGAAAATCGCTGCTGACAACTTAAATCCGATTATATTCACGCTGCTGGTGAATGATATTTTAATTCGCAGACAGCATTTCGAGTATGGGGGCAAGCGCTACCTGAAGGACAGGGGCTTCGCATTCGAGCAGCAGCTCAATAAAAATACGGAGGGGCTGCTGGATGTGCCGCTGCAGCATTTTCGTGCGGGCGAGCAGCTGGCGGAGCTGCCGCTGCTGCCGATTAACCCACTGATTACGAATGATGGGCGCAAGCTGATCATCAGTGCCAGCCCGATGGGGTATTTGGGGGCCTCTTCTGCAGTGTTAGCGGCCTCCGGTGTATCGGAAAAGGTGCAGGGGCTGTCTTTTACACGGTTTTTTGAGGCATATGGTGCGCAAGACTTGCGCTTTAGCTCGGCCTTGCGAATGGCGGCGACTTTTCCTTATGTGACGCCAAACATTCAGCTGCCCACCCTGCCGCGGATGGAGACCATGGATGCGGGCCTGTCGGATAATTTCGGGATACAGGATGCGCTGCGCTTTGTGGCGACCTTTCAGGAGTGGATCGAGAGGCATACCTCCGGGGTGGTGCTGCTGACGATTCGGGATAGTGAGAAGGTGGAGGAGATCGAGGAAAATGTGTCGCGCGGCTTGCTGCAAAAGTTTTTTACGCCACTGCGTGGGGTTTTGGTCAACTGGGACAATGTGCAGACGCTGCACAATGAGGCCTTACTGAATTACATGCGGGAGCAGATGCCCTTTCCTATCGAGCGTGTGCCTTTTGAATATGCTGCGAGCAGCTACTTGAAGGATCGGAATCCCAGTGGGACTTATTCGGCGGATGAGCTCGAGGTGCAGCGTGCTTCGCTGAACTGGCGGCTGACTTCCCGCGAGAAGTTGTCGATCATCAACAATTTAAATCGGCCGGAGAATCAAGCCAGCCTGGCTCGTTTTGAAGCCATCATGGCCGCTTGGCCGAATGCAGATGCTGAGACGGGAGCCATTCGGCTGACGCAGGTACATCTAGAGGAGTAGATATGTAGCCATAAAAGGGGGGCTGCCCTCAGGAGACGGTGTGCATGGCGCTAGTTGTCTCCTCTTGAAAAGGGCTTTTGGCTCCGGCTTTCTTCCGCTGCAACGAGGCTTTGTATACCTATCGGGTCCTAGTCAACCTCCAGTTCTTTTGCTAATTTTTCCAAGTTCTCATTTTTGCCGACGGCATAGACGATATCGCCGAGCTTTAGCTTGTCATTTCCAGAAATTTCGGTGATGGTTTTCGCACCACGCTTGATGGCCACGATGTTGACGCCTGTTTTTTCACGAACATGGGTTTCTTTAAGGGCCTTGTTGATGAAGGCGCCATTGTCTTTTTCTACGGCGATGCTCACAAAGTTGATAGCAGGAAGTTCCATTTGGAACTTGATATCTCCCGCGGGGTCCACACTGCGGAACATGTCGTAGTTATGGGAGCGAATTTCACGGGTGAAGGCTTCGATGTCATGGCGAGGGACGAGGTATTTGCTTAGCACACGATTAAAAATCTCGATGGATGTTTCGAACTCTTCGGGGATGACCTCATTTGCTCCGAGACGAATGTTTTCGTCTATTTCGTTAATGTAGCGGGTTCTGACGATGACAGTAGGGTTACTAGACATCATACGGATTTGGGCTACAATTCTTTTGGTAGCTTCTGCGTTTGAGATGGCGATTACGATGACGCGAGCTTGTCCTGCATGCACATGTTCGAGTACCACGCTATTCGCTGCGTCACCATAGAGTATGGGTTCACCTTTTGCGCCCTCTTCCTTTACGGTTTCGGGGTTCATTTCGATGATTGCATAGGGGATATCTGCTGATTTCGCGGCTTTCGCTAGATTTCGTCCGTTCAGTCCAAAACCGATGATAACCAAGTGGTCACGTAGGTTTTTGATTTCAGGAGCGGGGATTACCTCTTTGTTTTTCTTTAGGCGGTCATTAATTCGCTTTGGGAGCGGGATGGCCAATAAGCGGCAGGCGAGATTTTCTCTCGCTTTTAGCACAAAAGGAGTAAGGGCCATGGTCAGAATCGAGATGGCTAAAAAGTACTGGTAGCTCGTATCATCTAGTAGGGAAAAGCGAACCCCCTCTTTCGCTAGCAGCAGGGAGAATTCACCTATTTGGAAGATACTAAAGCCGACCATAAAGGCTGATTTTGCTCCCTGGCCTATACTTTTTACAGAGATGCTAATGATTATGAACTTGATTACAAAGGTAATTAGGGTAAAGCCTAGAATGACCAGAAAGTTCTCGAACAAAAACTGTATATCGAAGAGCATCCCTACAGAAACGAAGAAGAAGCTTAGGAAAATTTCTCGGAAAGGAAGTACCAGGCCTGTGGCATGATGGCTATAGTCGGATTCAGAAATAATCAATCCTGCTAAGAAAGCCCCTAAGCCGATGGAAAGTCCAAGTAGGGAGGTTAGATAGGCAACGGCGAAGCATATGACGATGATACTCAGTAAGAAGAGTTCTTCGTTTCGAGTTTTAACGATTCTGTATAAAATCGCGGGCATGATGTATCGAGCAGTCACGATAGTAAGTCCGATGACAGCCGATCCTTTTAGGAGCATAAGTGTAATTTCCAATCCTACATTATCAGCTTGTCCTGCTAGCATAGGCGTGAGCAGCATCATCGGAACGATGATGATATCTTGAAAGATCAAGATGGCCAGCGTGGTTCTTCCGGGGATAGTGGCCATCTCGCCTGATTCCTGTAGCAGCTTGAGGACGATAGCGGTATTACTGAGAGCGAAAAGGAAGCCTAAAAATACGGCGATATTCCAGTCGAAGCCAAGGAAGTTAGCTAAAACAGCGGTGGCAGCGATGGTTAGTAGGACCTGGAGACCTCCACCCAGTAGCACCGCTTTTCGGATGGAGAACAGGTTTTTTAGGGAGAATTCCATGCCGATCACGAAAAGTAAGAGAATGACTCCTATTTCTGATAAAGTTTCTACGACGCTGGAGTCATTTACTAAAGAAAGGCCGAAGGGTCCTGCTACCGTGCCTGTGAGTAAAAAGCCGATGATGGTAGGAAGTTTAAAGCGCGTAAACAGCAAAATTACCCCTGTAGCTAAGCCGAAAATAATGACCAAATCCGATAAAATGGGCAGTTCTGCGGCTGCAAGTATTAATCCAGTCATAAAATAGTAGCTAGTTCATTTTCGATTAATAGGCAAATTACGGAAAAAAACTGAGACCGTATTTCGGCTTAGGTTATGGAAATGGTCAAATTTTTACTAATTTTCCTTTTTTACAAGAATTTTTGTGTGAGTTATAAGTATGATGAAACAAACTGTCCGTGAGGCAAACATCTTAGAGGCACTCTTCCCGATTCTCTTTTTGATCGTCTTACTGGTGATAAATATTTCCGTTTTTGGCGATGAGGGGCTGAGCGGATCGAACCAAATTGTACTGATTCTCAGTGCGGCAGTAGCGGGTCTGGTAGCGGTCCTTCGCCTCGGGTATCGCTGGGAGCAGCTGCAGGATGGGGTCATTAACAGTATCAGCTCGGCTATGTCAAGTATTCTGATTTTACTGCTTATCGGAGCGCTGGCAGGGACCTGGCTGCTGAGTGGTATCGTGCCAGCGATGATTTACTATGGGCTTAAAATCCTAACTCCGGGTATTTTCCTGGTGGCGGCCTGCATCATCGGTGCGGTCGTGGCCATCGCTACGGGCTCCAGCTGGACGACGGTCGCCACAGTAGGGGTGGCGCTCTTAGGAATCGGTAAGGCATTAGGCTTTAGTGAAGGGCTTATCGGTGGGGCTATTATTTCGGGGGCCTACTTCGGGGATAAGATGTCTCCGCTCTCGGATACCACGAATTTGGCGCCAGCCATGGCCGGAACGGATCTGTTCACCCATATCCGACACATGACGAAAACGACAGTGCCCTCCATCAGTATCACGATCCTCATTTTCCTTGTCATCGGTTTTTACACCGATGCGGCAGGTTCGGTGAATCAGGTGCGTGAAATCAGCGAAGTGATCGCCGAGAAGTTTACCATCACTGGCTGGTTGTTCCTCGTACCCGCCGTGGTGCTTTTCCTGATCATCAAAAAAACTCCAGCAGTTCCTGCCCTTCTGGTAGGGGCGCTACTCGGCGGGGTAGCGGCCGTCATTTTTCAGCCTGAAATCATCGCCCTAATCAGCGAGGCACCGGATGCGGGTTTCGCCTACCAAAGTTTCCGAAGTGTCATGCAGGCACTTTATGGGGAAATCGCGGTCAGCACCTCAAATGAAGTGGTGAACGAGCTCCTGCAGACTGGAGGGATGGCCGGGATGCTGAATACGATCTGGCTGATCATCTGCGCCATGATCTTCGGTGGAATCATGGAGGAAAGCGGCATGCTCCGGGTGTTAGCCGAAGCGGTCATTCGACGTGTGCACAGCATCGGTTCACTTATCGCATCCACGGCGGCCACCTGTGTGTTCTTTAATGTGACCACCTCGGACCAGTACCTGGCCATCTTAGTGCCCGGACGTATGTATGCAGACATCTATAAGAAGCGCGGCCTAAAGGGGGAAAATCTAAGCCGTACCCTGGAAGATAGTGCTACGGTAACCTCAGTGCTGATCCCATGGAACACCTGTGGCGCCACGCAAGCGTCCGTGCTGGGAGTGGCCACGCTTACCTATGCGCCGTACTGCTTCTTTAATATCATCAGCCCTTTTATGACGATTTTATATGGGTATTTTAAGCTGGGCATAAACTATTACACGGAAGAAGAGCTTTTAGAAATAAAAAAGGAATTGCAGGTATGATACCGATGAGCATCAGTAAAGATGCAGTTAATGAACTCCCCCTCGGGGCTTTTGAAGGGAAAATTCATCTGATCGATAAGCCTGAACAGGTACAGGAGGCTTTCGAGCGGCTGCGTGAAGAAACGGTGATTGGCTTCGATACGGAGACACGTCCCTCGTTTCGGAAAGGCACGCAGTATAAGGTGTCCCTGCTCCAGCTGTCCACCTCGGAGGAAGCCTTTCTTTTTCGCCTCCAACATGTGGGTTTCCCCCCTCAGATAAAAGGGCTCCTCGAAAATCAAGATATTCTAAAGGTAGGGGCGGCCGTTTTGGATGATTTGCGCGCCCTGCGCAAAATAGACCCCACCTTCTTAGAGCAAAATTTCTTCGACCTAAACGAGGAACTGAAGCGCGTGGGCTTCCATAATGTGGGCGTGCGCAACCTATCAGCCATGGTGCTGAACATCCGAATCTCTAAATCCGAGCAGGTTTCCAACTGGGAAGCGGATACCCTTACGGATAAGCAACTTTTATATGCAGCTACGGATGCTTGGGCTTGTCTGGCTATTTTCGATCGCCTCTTCGATGCAGGCTACTTAGATGATTTATTCGAGTGAATCTGTTTGGACACGGATGCCGTGAATGTCTTGGAAAGCTTGGAGGAGTTCCTCTTCGCGGGATTTGCGAATCGCCAGGTGTAAGGTGCAGCTCAGCCCGAAATCTTGATTGACCACCTCTGGTTCTAAACTTTTCACCAGCTGCATGGCTTCATTCATCAGCGGGTAGTCGAAGTGTACGTGGAAATGCGTCTTCACCAGGCGCTCTTCCAAGGTCGCCTCTGCCAAAACCATGCGGGCGGCTTCTTTATACGCAGTTATCAGGCCACCCACACCGAGCTTGGTGCCTCCGAAATAGCGCACGACGACGACCAGCACATGACTCAGGTTAAAAGAGCGTATTTGTCCCAAGATGGGATCCCCCGCACTGTGGTGGGGCTCCCCGTCATCATGGGCACGAAACTCTTCCCCCGCCACACCCAGGCGATAGGCATAGCAGTGATGATGTGCGTCGTAGTGCACTTTTCGCAGCTCTTCGAGCCGCACTTTTACGTCCTCTTTATCTTGCACTGGAAAGGCGTAGGCGAGGAACTTGCTTCCTTTTTCCTTTAAAAAAGCTTCAGCAGGGGCAGCAAGGGTCCAATAGGCATCTGTAGGGGGCGCTTCTGACATGGTACAAAGATATCAATTACGCGCTAGTTTACTGGACTTTCTATCCGATTCTACCTGTAAAACTCCCTCCTTACGGGGCACCCGCTCTATCCTTACCCTTTCACCAGCTCGGGCCGTTCCTTGCCGAGGCGTTCATAGATTTTTTTCACGTCTTGCGCATGCTCGAGCGCCAGGACCAGAAGTGCATCCGGCGTGTGAACCAACATGCAGTGGGAGAGGCCTAAAAATTCGGTGTGTAGCGCTGTGCCGAACACCATATTGCCATTTCGATCTACCGGGTGGCCCTTTGCCTTAAAGTAGGTGTAAATAGAAAGAAAAGAGCCCATATCGGACCAGTTAAAGGCAGCTCCCACCATCTTGATCTGCCGCGTACGCTCCATGACAGCATAATCCACTGAGATGGAGGGGATTTTTAAGGAGGCCTCTAGGGGCAGAAATCCATCCGCTGCCTGTGCTAAGGCCTGCTCGGCTGTACGCAGTACTTCCGGCTCCAGCCGCTCTAACTCCTGTAAGAAGACCCCCGCACGGAAGCAGAACATGCCGCTGTTCCAGAAATAGTTGCCTTGCTTCAAGAAATTTTCTGCGGTTTCTTTATTCGGCTTTTCGCGGAAGCCCATCACTTTTTCGCCTACGGCCTGGATGTAACCATAGCCCGTCTCCGGACTGTCGGGCTGCAGCCCAAAGGTCACGATCGCCCCTTCTTCGGCCAGCTCGAAGGCCCGGGCGACGGCAGCATCGTATCGCGGCCCCGCTTCGATGAGGTGATCGGATGGGGTGATGAAAAGTAAATCTTCCGGTGCCGCCTGAAGCGCCGCAAATGCGATGGCCGCAGCGGTATTACGGGGCGTGGATTCGATCAACTCATACGCAGCCTCTAGCCCGATAGCTTCTAAATTTTGGCGCGAGAGCTGATAATTTTCTTGATTTCCGACCACCATAAGTGCATCGACGAGACGCTGATTCCGCAGTGCGGTATGCTGAAAAAGCGTATGGCCCTCAAAAATGGGCAAGTACTGCTTAGGTTGTTTTTCTCGGGAAAGGGGCCAAAGCCGACTGCCGACTCCGCCTGAAAGAATGACGTTAATTTTTTTCACGTTATAAGATTTGGGTTAAAAAAAAATGCCACCGGGTGCTTCCCGGTGCAGGCAGACACTTATCCGACGACCACCTCAAGCAAACGCGGAAGTTGTACGTATTTTTTGGCCACAGCCTGGATGTCTGCTGGCCGAAAATCTTTCACATACTGGAGCTGCGCCTCATAAAAGCGCATGTCCAGACCCTGCTTGTCTACTGCTTTATAGTGTTCCATCAGGTCGAAGGCATTGCTAAATTTAGACAAAAAGCTTCCGGCGAGATAGTTGCGAACCACCTCCACCTCATCGGCAGGGAGAGGTTCTTCCAGCATGCGCTCGATTTCCAAATAAATTTCGCGAAGGGCGAGCGGCAGCTGCGACTTCTCCACATCCGCCATCAGCACCCAGTATTCTTGGCTCTTTAAGCTACCGATACTGCTGTAGATTCCATAGGTAAGCCCCTTGTCTTCACGGATATTTTTAATCAGCCGCGAGCCGAAGTAGCCCCCTAAAAACACGTTAAAAACGTAGAAGGGAAGATAGTCGGGATGCGCTTTGTGCATGAGATGTGTCCCGATGCGAATGCTACTCTGGAGTGCTTCCTCCCGGACCTCATATACTTTTTCCGGAAAGAGGGTCGGAAAATGTTGGCCGATAGGTTCCGCAGCTTTAACAGGCAAGTCCACGAAGGCATCCATCACCTGGCGCAAGCTAAGCTCATCAAATTGGCCGCTGAGGTAAAGTACGGGCTCCGCCCAAAGGTGCTGCTGCAAGAAGGCGACACAGTCCTCCCGGGTGATCGCGTCCACATCTGCTGCGGTGCTGATTTCTCCATAGGGGTGCTCAGGCCCGAAAAGCAGGGAGCGGAAGCGCTGACTGGCCCATTGGTTATTGCGTTGAAAGCGCAATTTTAAACTCAACTGCTTCTGCTTCTTCAGCTTGTCTAAGCGCTCCTCTGGGAAGTTGGCCTCCGTAAACAAGGAGCGAAAGACCGGGAGTACGCGGGCAAAATGTTTTTTCGTGCTCAGCAGGCTTAGCCCGATCTGCTCCAGTCCCTGGATGTGTTCGATCTCGCTGGCATGGAAGTCAAAAAACTGATCGAGCTGCTCACCGCTCTGCGCGGTGGTGCCCTCAGAGAGCATCTTTAACGTGAAATAAGCGCTTAGCCGGTTAAGCTTAGGAGAGGAAATGTCGCCAGGTACAGCAGCTACCACCGTTAGCTTTACCGCCTCGATGCCCGGAGTGGGCATGTAGTAGGCTTTTAACCCGTTCGGAAGGGTGAAAAACTGTGGATTTTCCAGGCGTAAGGCCTCGGGCGCATGTAAAGGAGGTGCCTCAGCACGTAATAATGACATGGTCAGATTAGTTGAATCGATAGGCAAGCGTTAAACGAAGTGTCTCTGCTAGCGGATGATTTTGCGTTTGTGGAACCAAATAGGAGAAGTCAAAACCTAATCGCTGATAATTAAAGCCGACGCCCATCGTAAAATAACGCCTTCCGCCTTTTCTCGGATTTTCGTAAAAGTATCCTGCGCGTACCGCAAAGGTGTTCTTATACAGGTATTCTACACCGGTGGAAATGGTGATTTCCTGCAGTTCCTCCACGAAACCATCTGGAGCATCGAAAAAGGAGGTAAACATCCCATTTAACAGCGGACGGTTCGGATCGCGACCTGCTGCGATGATGGGATTTCCATTCGTGTCTGTCACGATGGTATTGTCTTCGTTCCGCTCGAAAACGGGCGGTGTGGGCACTAGCAGCTTATTCAAGTCAAGCGCAAAGGTCAGGCTATTGTCAGCATCCAAGAAGAGTTGATAGGCCGCACCCACGCGGAGGTTAGTCGGGATATAATCTAAATCTTCGGCGCTATTATAGGTGATTCGTGGTCCGATATTCGTTATAGTGGCCCCCCAAGAAAATACGCGGTCTTTTCCTGCCTCTGTCGTATAAGCGTTTCGATAGTATACACCGATATCCGCCCCTACTGAGGTGCCGGGACGTGCTTCACTGCCTCCCGCTGAGGAAAGATTTCCGGAGAGATTAGAATGGATGAAGCGTGCCGAAATGCCAAGGCCGAACTTCTCAGAAAGTTTTCGGGAGTAGGTGCCCCCGATAGCGATATCGCGTGGATTAAATTCCCCCAGCTCATTTCCCATCTCATCTGTGAGCTGTACGTCACCCATGTTAAAGAAACGCAAGTCAAAGCCAAAGGCAGAGTTTTCATCTATTTTTTTATATCCAGCCAGGTAACTGACGGACATATCGTTTACTAGTCTTCCCAGCCAAGGAGAGTAGGAGAGTGCCACGGCCATCGGCTGCTCATTAAAGGCCAACTTCCCCGCATTCCAGTGTGCGGCGTTCGCGTCCGCACTTGTCGCTACTCCTACATCACCCATAGCCGAGTGCCGACTGTCAGGTGCAAAGTTCAAGAAAGGGACTGCTGTCGTAATGACCCTTCTGCCGTTTTGATCCTGCCCAGAAAGCACGATGGAGTTCTGAGCATTCGCGAAGTGGTTTAACCCGAAAAGGGCACCTGCGATGAGGAGTGATACACAGCTTTTTTTCCTTAATCTCATTCGATAATCAGTTTTCCACTTCTTTGATCAGAGGTTCCATCCTTTTCTGAACGGAGCTCTATCTTGTAAATATAAGTTCCTTTTGCATTTATTCGCCCCTTCTCGTCTAAAAAATTCAATGGAATGCCTTGAAGTTGCGCCTCAGCCAAAGGATAACGTAATTGTTTTTCGAGTAGTATTTGACCCGTAAGGCTAAAAACCCGAAATGTCCCCACAAGGTTTTCACCAGGACGATTATGCTGCAAATCCATCTGCCGCCGTCCTGCCCCCGGGTTCGGGTAAAGTCGCTGCGCTAGGATCCGAAACTGGCGAATGTCCTGCACGAAAATGCTGGTATCCAAAACCCCTTTATTGCCTACGATGTCCCAAGCTTCGACACGTATGCGGTTTTCTCCTTCTACTAAGCCAAGCAGGTTCCCCTGCAGCTCCCCACGCCGCATATCGCCGCCGATAGAGCGAAAGCGGGCATTTAGCACCTCTGGCTCCCCCTCATGGAGCTGGAGGAGCAGGTCCTGCCCCAGCTGAACAGGGCTGCTGTTTATGCCGCTGCTGTCACGAAAATGCAGACGGTAAGGGAGCTGGCCGAGACCATACCGGCCATTCTCATCCGCATCGGCTAGGATCTCCAGACGTATGTGTGGAGGTTCTCGATCCTCCGGCGGGGCTAAGCTGCCGCCCACGGTCGGACGAGTAGCTCCCCAAGCTGTGCTGCCCTCCTCTAGCTGCGCGAATAAACGAAAGCGCCCTGCCCCATCCCGGTAATCCATCTGCTGAGGCATCATGCCGCTCGCCTTCCAGCGCCCATCCACCAGCGGTGAGGAAATGCGAAACAGGCGGTTTTGATCGTCTGAAAAGGAGGTGACACTGCTGGTCTGCCCCAGCGTACGCAAGGTGCTGGGCTTATCAAATAAACTCACCTCGACCTCTCCGCCGCGCAGGCTGAGGGTGGCTCCTGTTAGCGGATCCACCACGCTGCCCTGTAAATGGAAGCGCTGGAAGGCACGTAAGGTGTCCAGCGCCGCTCCCCCCGGATCGGTAAGCTCCTCGACCAGCACCGCATACTCCGGCAAGCCGATGCGCATGCTCGGGTCACCGATCAAACTGAAATTTCGGTTTAACACACCGCTGTGGCTCAGATTTTTGGTGGCTTTGTAGATCTCTCCCAGCTCCTGAGGCCGGCCCCCTTCGTCTCGGGAAAAGGCGCTGCGCATAAAGGCCTCATTTAAGGTGAAGTTCACACTGCTAAACACAGGCCTGCCTGTGCTGAGAAGCGCCACCGCACCCCGCTCTGGTAAGGTAAGCAGACGTTCCGCTCCGGAGCGCAGGAAGGGACTGTCCATCCGGCCAAACGCACAGGTGGCCGTCACCACGATCGGCAGGGGCGCTCCAGCAGGAAGCCTAGGCAAGTCATTAACCGAAAAAACTTCCTCCTCCGTCAGCGTACTCTCATTTCCGTGGCCGATAAAATTAAGCAAGAGCATCCCTGCCTCCCAGCGCGCTAAGAGCGCACGCTGCGCCTCCGGACTACGGGCACGCCCCCCCGCTCTGCGCTCCAGCGGAAAGCGGTCGAGGTAGATCTTTTCCTGGACGAATCCGGGGAATTGCTCCCCCAAGAAACGGCTGTGCTGCTCGGCATCTTGCAAGTGGATGTTATTATCGCCATCGTCCACCAGAAAGGCCAGCTGCTTACGCCATGCCCCTTCCGGCGCGCTGCTGCTGTAGGCGATCAACTTCTCCACCACCGCATCGGCTTCTGCCTGCGTGACGACGGGCAAGCGGCCCACACCTATTTGCAGCATTTCCGGCGTAGCTGCTGCTCCCTCCGTCCATTCCCCTTGGCCCGGGGCCAAAAGGGCAAAAAAATCATCTGAGCTGTAGGTGGCCAGCGGCTCTAGGCTATTGCGTGAGGTGTAGGTGGGCACGGTATTCGGAAAGCCACCCAGGCGACCTTTATAATCAAAGGTGCCCTTCCCGAAGAAAAGCACATGCCGGAGGTGGCCGGCCTGGAAGTGATGTGCCAAATAATTACGGAGCGCAGTGATATCCCGCGTGCCAGCATGCAGGGCTTCGTACACCTCCTGGGGACTGATGACCTGCACCTGAAGACCTTGGCTCCGCCGAAACTGGGCCAGCCTTTCCGCTGCCGCACGAAAGCGCGGGGCGGTCACGATAATCAATGCAGGTCTGCCCTGCAGCACATCTGGAGCCGCTGGAAGCCGACGCCCTTCGGGCAAAAGCTGGGCGCGGCCAGAGACCTGCAAGAAGGCCTTTTGCATCGCGGACACCGTAAAGTGCTTGCTGAAAACCTGCCAGCGTCCCGTGGAATCCTGTATCCAGAGTCGCTGCCCCATGGCGAGATTTCCGCGCAGCGGATTCCTTACATCTTTGGGAAAAAGTAGCCCTTCGAGGCCGGCTTGCAGAGCTACTTCTTGAAATAGCCCGAGATGATCGACATAAAGCGCTGCATTCGCATGGCTACTTTGGGGCTGCAGTCGAATTTCTGAGGGGGCTGCTGCTGCGCTAAATTCCCAGTTGTCCACCTGCTCCCGCCCCTGCACGCCAAAGGGGCTGCTGACGATAGCCGGGATTTGACCGCTGCCCACGGGGCCCACATCACTGCTGATCTCCACATTCAAGGGGCTGAAGGCGGCCCCCATCCAGCGGGCTTGCAGCAGGTAGCGCCTCGTAGCAGCGGGGCTAGCCGCAGGCTGATCCTGTCTGCTCCATGTATAGCGATTGCCCGAAAAGACGGCATCGCTGTACCAGTTTCTACCTGAAGAGAGCAAGTTGAAGCGCTCCTCTTTCACCGTCTGTAAGTGCAGCCAAAAGCGTGGTATTTCGCTGCTGCTCGCTACAGCTTCCGTCGATGCCGGTGCTACATCTTCACCCCTTTCCAGCGTCAAGCGGTGCAGGGGAAGACCTGCGCGAAGTTCATAATAGAGGGTATCGCTGTAGAGGTGATGCTGGTAACGCAGTTCACCCATGGGGCTACTTTGCCAGAGATGAGGTCCTTCCACCAGCGCGAAGAGGGTGTCGGCCTCCCAGAGGCTCGGACTTTCGCTGAGCGTAAAGTGTTGGCCACTGTCCAGCCTTTGCGGTAGCATACCGCCCCGCCCCATGATGCGGACTGTCTCGGGCTGAAACCCCAGGCTGCGCAGCTGCGCTCCCGGTATAGCGATGACCCCGGTCTCGGTGACGGGAAAGCGGTAGACGTTCTGAGCCTGTAAAGGGCAGAAGGGGAGTAGGCCGATGGCCAAAAGTAGGGCACGGAAAAACGGCCCACTGCGTGGTATGCCGCCGATAGATTTCCTAACCCTGCTTCCTTTCATGACGTAAATTCGCTGCTACTGACAGGCCAATATACGATAAAATTATAAAAGGAAAACCGGCAGCCTGGCCGAGCAGGAGAGCGGGGATGCTCAGTGCGATGATGGCATAGCGAAAGGCATTTTGGCGCCAGCCGAAATTTTTAAATTTTAAGGCGATAAGGGGCAGTTCGGCTACCAATAGGTAGGAAAAGAGCAGGGCTAGGGCGATCAGCAGGGCGGGATGGCCGAGGACAGTGGCGACTGCTTCCGGGCTGGCAGCCACCAAAAACGGCCAGCTGCCCATAAAAAGAGCATTTGCCGGCGTGGGTAGGCCGATAAACTGGTCGCTTTGGCGCGTGTCGATATTGAATTTAGCCAGGCGGAGGGCGGAGAAAATGCCGATGAGAAAAGGAATATAGGTCCAGTAGCCTCCTTCAGGCCAGCAGGCAGCCAGAAACTGCTGCAAGATCAAAGCGGGAAGCACGCCGAAGGTGACCATATCCGCCAGTGAGTCCAGCTGCTTGCCGATTTCGCTGTGCACGCCAAGGATCCGCGCCAGAAAACCATCTAAAAAGTCGAAAACTGCCGCGATCAAAATAAAATAAAGCCCTGCTAGGTAATTTCCGCCGGCGACGGTCAGGATGCCGATGATGCCGGTGAGCAGGTTGAGCGAGGTGACGGTATTCGGGATATGGCGTTTGATGGACATGACAGCAGGGCTAGGCAAGGGGAGGAAGTTAGGCACGTTCCCCTACGAAGGGATTATGGATTTTTTCAACACCGATGCGGGTTTCAGGGCCATGGCCGCAGTAGACGATCGTTTCATCCGGAAGCTGAAAGAGCTCTTGTCGGATGGAGCGGAGCAGGGTGGCATGATCGCCCCCCGGGAGATCTGTTCTACCGATGCTGCCCTGAAAGAGGGTATCCCCAGCGATGAGTTGGGCCGTTTCTGGATGGTAAAAAACCACATGTCCAGGGGCATGTCCGGGGACGAAAAGTACCTCTAATCGGGTATTCCCGATCGGGACGTCTGTGCCGGGGCTGAGGAATTCTGTGGCGCTGCTGGGCGCAAAGGCCGGGAATCCATAGTTGGCAGCATAGCTTTCTACTGCTTTCAGCACAGGCACTTCCGCTTCATGGATCGCCAGTCCGAGCTTATACTGCGCCATCACCCAGGCATTTCCGAGGACATGGTCGATGTGGCAGTGGGTATTTAGGAGGGCTTTCGGCTGAAGCTTATGCTGTGCGATAAAGTCTGCCAACTGATCTCGTTCGCGTTTTTCGTAGCAGCCGGGGTCGATGATAAGTGTATCTCCGGTTTCGTCGTAGACGAGGTAAGTGTTTTCTTGGAAGGCGTTAAAGGTAAATTTTTTTATCTTCAGCATAGGGGAATCTCTTCTTGGGGACATCAAAATTAAAAATAAAGGCTGTAATTTTGGGTATGGAAGTTGACTTTTTATTAGTAGGGCAGGGCCTAGCCGGGTCGGTGTTGGGGTATAAGTTGCTTAAAAGGGGCTACTCGGTACTCATTTACGATAGTCCGGAAGAAAATCGCAGCAGTCGTATCGCTGCGGGTTTGTATAATCCGATCACGGGTAGGCAGATGGTGAAGACGTGGATGGCTGACGCTCTTTTTGCTGACCTGGAGGCTTTTTACAGTGCCTGTGCCGTGGACTTTGGGGCGGATTTCTTGCGCCCTATGGAGATTTATCGGCCTTTTTGGAGCTTGGAGGAGCAGAATGAGTGGATGGGTAAGTCTGCCGAGCCCCATTATACATCCTATATTCGGCAGGTCTATCAGCATTCTCGCGACAGGACACTGGGGGATCCACATGGAGGGGTGGCCTTACAGCGCTCGGGGTATGTAGATATTCCTGTTTTTTTAGATGCTGCGGCGGCTTATTTTTCAGCCCGAGGCGCTTTGCGCCAAAGTGCCTTTCAGCTCGATCAGGTCCGGGAAGAGGAGGGGCTTGTTTTGTATGAAGGTGTGCAGGCGCGTGCTTTGGTGCTCTGCACCGGGCTGGGTGCCCACCAGGCCAGCCGCTTTTCGGTTCCGGGTTTTGCGCCAGTGAAGGGCGAGATCTTGGATTTGCGCCAGCAGCCCACGCTATCTTACATCGTGAATAGGGGTGTTTTTCGTATTTCTCTGGGGCAGGATCGTGTCCGTGTGGGCAGTACGTATACGCATTTCGATCTGGAAGAGGGGCCGACGGAGCGGGCGAAAAAGGAGCTGCTGGAAAAGCTGGAAAAGCTCGTCCAAGCGCCTGTGGATGAGCTGCTCGCGCATCGGCATGGCTTACGTCCGGCGACGAAAGACAGAAAACCGATTTTAGGTAAACATCCCGAATCATCTGGTGTTTATGTACTGAATGGATTGGGTGCCAAAGGAGTGTCTTTGGCGCCTTATTTCAGTGAGGTGTTGATGGATTTTATGCTGGAGGGGAAGGAAGTGCCAAAAGAAGTAAACATCAATCGTTTTTTTAAGTATATTTAGAGGCTATAGCTAAACTCAACATGAAAAATACATACTTTGTACTCCTAACGATGGTGTTTATCCTCCAGGCATCGGTGGGATGGGCACAGCGTTTCGACCGAGAACGGTTCGGGAAAAACAGGGTACAGCATAAGGAGCTGCAGTGGTTTTACTACAGCAGTAATAATTTCGAGGTGTACTATTACGATCAGGGGATGAATAATGCCCGTATGGCCATAGATTTTTTAGAGTCTGAATTCGATCGTCTGACGCAGTCCATCGGTTATGTCGCCTACACCAAGCCAAAAATTTTTATTTACAATTCTCCGGAGGAAATTTTACAGAGCAATTTAAATTTAAATAAGGATGAGTACACGATCGACGGGCAGACGTTTTTTAGTCGTTTGTTGGGAGAGGTGGCTTTTCCGGGAAATTGGGATGATTTCAAAAAGGATTTGATTTATGTGACCTCGAAGGTAATCATCGAGGAAATGCTGTACGGTTCTTCTATTGTAGATGCTTTTCAGTCCAACTTGGTGAATCGTTTTCCGGATTGGTATGTAGATGGTGCGGCGATGTATTTAGCACATGGCTGGAGTCGGGAAATGGATGATTACATTCGACATTATTTTAAGCGTGAGGGCCAAAAGGTGCGTCTGTATAAGTTGCAGGAGCAAGAGGCCGCTTTAGTGGGGCAGTCTATCTGGAATTTTATAGGGGAGCGTTATGGCAAGCGCTACATCAGTTCGATTTTAAACTTAAGTCGTATCAATCGAAATGAGGAGGCGAGCATCGCCAACACAATCGGGATGGACTATAAAAATGTCATGACGCAGTGGCAGACCTTTTATACGAGTGTCAATAAGCCTGTTTTTGATGTATTTAAGGCGGTTAAGGAGACTTCTATTATCGCGGAGACCTCAGACAGGCAGTTTGGTGCGATTACGGATATCAAGTTTAGTCCGGACAGCAAGCATTTGGCTTATGTGATTAATAACGGGGGGCGCTATCGGGTGCAGGTACGGGAGCTAGCTACTGAGCGTGAGACTACCTTGTATACGGGGGGCTCGGTGAGTAAGGATCAGCCGGTGAATACGACTTCTCCGGTGATCGCTTGGCGGGATACCTTAAATTTAGCCATCGCCACTTTCCGTGGCGGGGTGACGACACTTCGGCAGCGTGCGATCGATGGCTCGTCGAATGACAAGATTTATTTGCGAAATATCACGCAGATAACGCATATGGACTACAATGCTTCAGGCCGAAATATCGTCATGTCGGTCATTTCTGCGGGGAGATCGGATATTTATACCTTAAACGCGCGTGGTCAGGGAAGAAGGGTAACAAATGATGTGTTCGATAACTTGACGCCGATGTGGTTAAATGATAGCACGATTATTTTCTCATCGAATCAGGTGGACTTACCGGATTCGGTGCTGACCCGTACGCCGGATGCGAATAAGTTGCCAGGCTATTTTAACCTTTGGAAGGCGGATGTGGACTCGGTGGTGACCTTCGAGCGTCTGACAAATGTGAATTACAGAAATGTGCGCCCGATGCGTTTAAATTCGGATAACATCTTGTATTTAAGTGACCAGAGTGGGATCACGAACCTAAACCGGATGTCGGTGGCTTCCACTGTGAGTAGTCAGGTTTCGGCTTTAAATAAGAGTATCGAGGTGTTCGATTATTCTTCACAGTTAAACCGGATCGCTTATGCGGTTCGGGATGGTAATAAAGCCCGCTTAGTATATGAGCCGTATTCGAACTCAGACCAGTTTACGCCTTCTACTCCGCGGATGCAATTGGCGCAAGCCAAACAATTAAATGAGCGGATGAATGCTGCCGAGTCAGGTGCTCAGCGGCGGACGAGCCGTGAGCAGGAGGAGGAAGAGGTTTCCGAGACGGAATTGATCGTGCTTCCAGAGCGTATCTCTAGCACCTCGGAAGGGGAGGTGGCGGAAGCAGAAGGCGTGCGCGAAGAAACAGAGCAGGTGCAGGTGGAAGCCGAAGTGCAGACAGAGCAGGAGGTGCGTGAAGAGGAGCTAGAGGAACAGGTGCAGGAAGTGTTAGAAGTAATCGCTGAGGAGGTGGAAAGCAGCACAGAGGAAGCAGTTTCTACGGAGGAGACAGCAGAAGGAGAAGCTCAGGCACTTAGAAGAACAGAGCGGGAAACAGTGGAGTCGGATACCACGCGCAGGGCAGGGACTAGTCCTCCGGCGGGGGTGAATTTAGAAGAGCTACTTATCGGTGCCCCAAGTCGTGCAGGGACTCCGCGTGCCGCAGCCACGCAGGGGGCAGCCACGCAGGGTGCTGCGGGCCAGGCGGCCGCGCAGGCTGGAGAGGGACCTGCTCCGCAGGGCGGCGTCCTCGATCAGTTTAGACGTATGCAGTCGCCTACTTTTGAGCGTCTTCCGGAAGTGATGCTTGGAGATGTTTCGGACACCGTTCCTCCACGAACAGGAGGAAGTGGACGAATCGACACACAGGGATTACGTTTTGAGGGAAGAGGAGGTATCGATTATGAAAATTATACCTTTGACACGATTCCGGCGCTTCAGGATTTTCAGCAGGAGCCGAGAAGAAATTTAGCGGGACGCAATGCACTGTTAGAAAATTTCAGACGTCAAGGCTTGCAGCGGCGTATTACCGGACCGCGCAGAATCACGCCTCAGTTTATGACCTCTAGCTTCCGCACGAACTTTGTTATCGATCCGCTTCGTGGATTTGGTATCGCGCTGAATGGCGAGATGAATGATTTACTCGACAATCATCGGATTAAGGGCGGGATAATGGCGGCATTAGATTTTCGTTCAGGCTCAGATGTGTTTTTCGACTATGAGTATCTGAAAAGAAGGTTGGATTTCCGTTTCCGCTACGATCGTAGCGCTTTGCAAGTGTCAGAAGGCGAAACGTTTCAGCGTTATGTGTTGAACAAAGCAGAGTTAGGGGTTTCCTATCCATTAAATGTACATAGTCGCTTGACCTTGGCGCCCTTTTATGCGAACACACAGTATTTTAATTTGAACCCAGATTCTTTATTACGTGCCACGGACCGAGAGGCGAATAGCTTGATGGTAAATTATGCGGGTGCGCGTGCGGAGTTTGTAGTGGATAAGACCACACAGTTAGGCTTGTACATGCAGCAAGGGTTTAAGGCAAAGGCGGGTTTCGCGCACTTTCAGGGATTGAATGCAGCAGACAGGTCGTTTTCTAATTTTTATCTGGACGTGCGCAACTACCAGAAGGTGGTGAAGAACATTACCTTTGCTTCTAGACTGTTTGTGGGGAGTTTCTTTGGGAATAATCCGCAGACCTATCTGGTGGGGGGTATGGACAACTGGGTATTTAATCGATTCAGTCAGCCTGCGGCCAATCGCAATGAACCTTCTCCTGTGCGTAATCCCACGGGGGTGGAGAATTCGAATATCCTTTTTGCGGAGTTTGTGGATCTTCGGGGCTATGACTTGGATGAAATCCGAGGGAACAATGTAATTACGTTCACATCGGAGATTCGGGTACCGATATTTTCCTTCTTGTCACGTGGGAACTTGACGAGCAATTTCTTACGTAATTTCCAGATGGTAGGGTTCTATGATATCGGTTCTGCATGGAACGAGGCGGCTCCTTGGGAGCGTGTAAATGATCAGAATACAGAGGTGATCCGCACACCGGCCTCACCTTTTACGATAACATTAAATAATTTCAACAACCCATGGTTGCAGAGTTACGGTGCGGGTATCCGTACGGTCTTATTAAACTATTATGTCAAGATGGATGTAGCGCGTCCGATACGCAACAATCAGCCTGAGAATTTAAGGCTTTATGTGACCTTAGGGTATAATTTCTAAAGAGAAGAAAGATGATTAAATCCATGACGGGATTTGGCACGGCCAGCTTTGAAAATGAGCTGGCCTTTGTGCATGTAGAGGTGAAGACCTTAAACTCTAAGTTTTTAGATTTATCGATGCGATATCCCAAGCAGTTTTCTGCTAAGGAGTTGGAGATACGTCAGCTGGTCAGTCAGCATTTGGAGCGTGGGAAGGTATCGCTTTCGGTGGAGTTTGTAAAAAAACAAACCGACGAGCTTCCGGTAATCTTAAATAAGGCCTTGTTTGAGCGCTTTTATCGTGAGTTCTCCACCATGGCGCTGTCTGTGGGTGCGCACAGCGAGGAACTGATCAAGCTTGCTTTGCAAGCGCCCGGTGTAATGCATACCTTGTCGGAGAAGTCTGATTCAGAGGAGCAGGATTGGGCACTTTTAGTACCTGTACTAGAAGAGGCGTTACGTCAGTGTAATGGTTTTCGAGAGGATGAAGGTGCATCTCTGATGGAGAAGTTTCAGGAGAGTTTGCAGGTGCTCCGCGAACAGCTAGAGGGGGTACGCCGAGAAGAGCCTATTCGTAGGCAGAAGGTGCGCTCCAGAATTACGACGAATGTGAGTGACTGGCTGGGGGATATGAAATTTGATGAAAATCGCTTCGAACAAGAGCTGATTTATTATTTTGAAAAGATAGATATCACGGAGGAAATTGTACGCCTAGAAACGCATTTGAACTACTTCGAGAAAACACTATTAGCGTCACATGGCCAGGGCAAGAAGCTTGGCTTTATCAGTCAGGAGATCGGTAGAGAAATCAATACGATTGGTTCTAAGGCAAATGATGCAGCGATGCAGAAGCACGTAATTCTGATGAAGGATGAGTTAGAAAAGATTAAGGAGCAAAGCCTAAATATTCTGTAGACATTCTGCTACGATGTACCTAAACCATAAAAGGGGGCGTGCTCCCTTTTATGGTTTAGGTACAGGCTGACACTCAGGGAAGGGGAAATGGAGAATCGAAAATGACAAAAAAAAAGGAACACATGAAAATGTGTTCCTTTTTCTCTATAGGTATTTTTATCCTAGTTTAAATTTGATCGGAAGGCGCATACGTACCCGTACTGGGCGACCACGCTGCTTACCAGGCTCCCATTTCGGTGCGTTAGAAACTACGCGAACGGCTTCTTCATCACAACCTCCACCTATACCTCGAAGAAGTTCAACATCTTGGATCGAGCCATCTGTGTTAACGACGAACACCACATAAACTGTCCCCTCGATACCCATTCTTCGCGCTTGGGTCGGGTATTTTAAGTTGGAGTTCAAGTACTTCATCCAACCTTCCATTCCACCTGGAGGCATTGGCGGGGACTCCACCACGTCGAAAATCTCATCTGCTTTCTCTACAGGAGGTGCTTCTGAAATCACCACTTCTTGGATAACGGTCTCTTCCTGAATATCCACATCAAAATTCACCTCGATCTCATCTTCGATTTCGATTTCATCTGGAATTTCTTGAATGATCGGCTGCTCCATCGGGGGTGGTGGTGGGGGTGGCTGATCCGTGATCGGAATATCGAGGAGGTCCTCGAAGTCATCTGTAAGAGTCCCTAAGTCTTTTAGGCCCAAGTCATCGTAAAACTTGTACTCAAAAGCACCAAGGACGAGAGCAACAGATACTGCCAAACCAATATTCAGGAACATGCCTGTTTTCTTGGTTAAATCAGCTCCTGGCGTCTTTTTAGCTTCCATGTGTGATTAACTATTAAGGTTGATGGTTTAATTACCGTTTTGATTCAACAATCTTAACCAAATTAATTCACTTACGCAAATTTTCGGTTTCGCTTATATACGAAGTAAAATATACTTACACCGACGGCACTACCTGAAAGATTCGCGAAGATGTCAGCGTATTCAAAACTCCGATTGGGCACCAATTGCTGCAAATACTCTATAAATATCGCATATATTACCCCAAAAAGCAAATAAATCGTGAATAAATATCTCTTTCTTAATGCTTTTTGCTGGTCTTTTTCGCTTACACTGGCGAACCCTAGGCTGTATCCAAGTAGAAAAAATAGCGTGAAATGTGCGATTTTATCGACGTAAGGAAGTTCAGGTCCTTCTGAGGGGATGGCTTCTCCCGGCATTAGCAATGCGATGGAAATCCCCACCAGCAGTACTAATACCGGGAAAAATCTTTTTTTCATTTTTATTCGCCGATGAGTTCAGTGTAGGCATCAGCATCCAAAAGCTCTTCTGTGCCACCTGTGATTTTAATGCGAATCATCCAACCGTCTTCATACGGGGAATCGTTTACAGACTCGGGAGTACTCTCTAGGTTTTCATTAAACTCTAAAATTTCACCGCTTACAGGCATAAACAGATCAGACACCGTCTTTACTGCTTCCACAGTGCCGAAAACCTCACCTGCTTCGATGGTTTCGCCTACTGTTTCTACCTCTACATAAACAATGTCGCCGAGCTCACGCTGCGCAAATTCCGTGATGCCTACAGTAGCGACATCACCTTCGATTCGGACCCACTCGTGGTCTTTTGTGTACTTTAGTTCCTTTGGGAAGTTCATAGCGTTTCTTTTATAGAGATCAAAAATACAAGCTTTCGGCCAATATGGAAACCTATTGGGCTAAATTAAATCGCAGCTGTCCCCCGAAGGCAGTAGCGCTCCTACGGAAGGCTGTCGTGACACGCGGCTCATTAATCGTCCGATCGAAATAAAGGGTCAAATTTAGATTTTGATTCACCACATAGCTCACTGTAGGCCGTAACTGAATGTTGATATTCCCATTCGTAACCGTACTCGCCTCGCCGATTCTGCGCTGCAGCTGGTTCGTGTCTACGATACGCGTGGTCAGCCGTACTGTCAAATCATTATTGAGTACTTCTTGTCTCCCTTGAATTTTAAATGGAATCTTCACTCCCGCCTTCGTGTAGCCGAGATCAAATCCGAAATCTCTACTGCGCTGCTCGGTGATCTGCGCATTCGAAAAGTTAAGGCCTAAGTTGCGCTCTGTATTGTACTCTAAGCCGATATTTAAGCGATCCTTTGTCAAAAGATTTATCCCGATAAGGGGTGCAAATCGCTCTGCCAAAATCACTTGGTTCAGCACAAACACGGGGATAAACTCTCCAAATTCATTCGTAAGTGTGGCTCCTGGGATGTTTTGAATGCGGTTAAACAACTCTAAGCCATCCTGATAGAGTAGGGAATTAGAGAAATTACTTACCTCATAGAACGAATTGTAAGCATGTGTGATGTTGATACTGGAGAAAATATCCGAGAACACAGGTAGCTTCGACAGTCCAGCATAGTCTACGCGGAAGTTCGGGATGGGAATATTTGGAAAAGGGTTTAGCGCGATCGTGTTCGGGTCCCTTCCGGAATAGGCAGCTAGGAAGGATAGACCGAGGACCGTTTGCCCGTTAAGGGCAAATTCCCCTCCCGGATTTTCTGTATTCAGGCGGCTTTGAATAATTTCGCGATAGCTGACAAAGCGTTCAAACAGTCGGCTGTCACTTCCACCGGCATTATCTCGGACGAAAGTCGTCCGCAGCATGCTGAAGGAGATACTGTAAGCGCCGATTCGATTCGGGCTTAGGCTTACAAAATCACCAGGACTATCCATCGAATTTCGGAATATCTCGCTGAACTCCCCTGTTTCGCGTTTTCGTGCTTCCAGTGTGACGCGGAAATCTTTAAAAGGCTCTAAGAGGCCATTTACCTGAATGTTTACCGCCTGATTTTGGCGGAAGGCCTGCGTGAGCTCCGGACTCGGCGCGATTAGGCCTCGGTTTGCCAGGTCATTCCGAATACCGGGATCCTGTGCCCCGATGATAAAGCCAAGGCCCGGGTTTAAAAAGCTTCGATCCAGTCCCAGCAAGCCTGTTTCGGCCATGTAACCGGGCAAAAAGGTGCCCTCCACGATCGCATAGCGGAAGTTGATGTCTTTTAACATCGTCGCAAAACGCACTAAGCGTCGGGTAAAAGGGGTTCCGATGGTGTCCTCTGCGCTTTTCTGTCCTCGACCCGGAATGCTCGGTCTTCGTGGCGCATTTAGGGCCTTGTATTTTTTATTTTTATTGTACAGTTTAACGAAGTCCAACTTTCCATTTACGGAGCGATCACGGGTATTGTTGATCACGTTACCCAGGGTGTCTCGCTGCCCGATGGCTCCCGTTTGCCAGTTGAAATTCGCTCCGTAGCGGGTATCCATACTGATCCAGTCCAGCGCGGGGATCTTGTTGAGTGGGACTTTATAATTGACATTTATCTGATGGTTGTAATTCGTCGTACGGCCGAAGTTTCTCAGATTCACCAGCACCGAATCGCGCGCTGCCTCTGTATCCAGATCGCCCTCAGGTTCATCTACTATCGCCATGACGCGACTGTTAAAGTCCACACGAAGACTTCGGGTAAGGTCCCAGTTGACGCCGTAGGTTCGGTTGATAAAAAAGCTTTTTTGGAAGAGAGGGTCTACTCCATCTGTCGTCAACTGATCATTTCGGAACTGTGTGCGCATAAACCTGCGGTCGACATCTAAGCGTGCCACCACTGAGCTAGGGCTAAAGTTGAAGTTGACATCCTGAATGGCTTTGCCATACTTCCCGTCTAAGAAGGACCAGCTTTTAAATGGCTCCACGATGGCGGGGTCCGGCGAGTAGGCATAGGCTAGGTTTCCGACATAACTTTCGAAAACGAAGCTTTCTGTATGGATATTACTTTGGTTTACTGAACCGAAGGCATACGAAACGGCAAAATTACTTAGGTCATAGGGCCTATTCCTTGTGTTTTCAGGGTTTTTCAGCTTTCGAACATTCGTAAAGCCGATGTTCCTCCGTCTGCTTCTATCGATCACCTGACTGCGATAGAAGTCTCGTTCCTCCTGCGTTTCGAAGGTGGAGAGCGCCAGCTCAAAGGGTACGTCTGGATTCAGAGGGTCAAATTCCGGTGTCACAAAAGCATTTTCTATACTAAAGTACATGGGGACACTCACATTTAGACCTTCAGGGAGCAGGCGATCTACGGCCACATTAGCAGAAATATCAAACTGCGTAGCCGCCTCTCGGGCGCGCTGTGATAGGCGAGTTTCCAACCCTCCGAAGCCGATCGTACTATGGCGAACCGAGGCGGAAATAGTGGCGATATCTGCTATCTGCGCGTTTAAGATCGCATTCGCCGCCCAGCCGGAGGATTCTGTAAAGCCTGTCACACGCAGCTCATTCGCCCACACACACACACTGCGCGAAGCTGTGCCGGTACGACCGGGGTTTCGAATCCCTATCATCATCCCCTGAATCATGGAGAGCTCAGGTCTTCCCACTACGGTGACTTTGTACTGTGCGATGTCCTGTGTGAAAGGCAGGTTCATCGGATGGCTCCTACGGTCACGTTCCACTTTTACCCCCACGATTTCCTGAATGGCCAGGTTTATTTCGTTCTCCTCAGGCCATATTTGGCGTGGGTCTCGTGTGCCCCTACGGGTTATCGTTAATGGAACCTCGATTTCGTAGTAGTTATCGGTGTAGTCCGTTCCCATGCGTAAAAAAGCGGTCACCTCTCCGTCTTCGGCATCATCACTGTCGGCATGGAAGAACATGCGAATCCGTTCGAACTGCACGAGATCCAGCTGTGGAGTGTTTTTAAAGACAGCACGCGCGTCCCGAGGTTCTAGTTCGCTGACGCAAAGGGAGAGCGACTGCTCATTTAACTGGCGCTCTACAGTGGCGAGATTGTCCCGATCCCGAACGATGCCCGGGGGAAGGACATAGGGACTTCTGTCCGGACCACCCTGACTGTTTTCTTCGATATTTACGACACCTACGGTCAAATTCGACACATCGGGTTCGGGAACCTGGAAGAAGCCGCGCTCAAAAAGTGATTCCTGAAAGACCCGCCACTGACTACCGACTAGGCGGAAGTTGGCCATCCGCAGGACCACCGGCTGCTCGAAATCGGTCATATAGGTCCGCATAAAACGGATGGAGTTAAAGCCAGTAATATCACCAATCGTTCGATCGGGAGTACGCACAGGGATGCGGAATAGGTACCAGTTGACTTCTTCTCCGGCGACATTGGCGGTTTGCTGGTCCACGATGTAATTTCTTCCTACCTCCAAGTTGCCAGGGCGCAGATCGATCTCGTATTCGTAGTAGCTCTCTAACTCATTAATCGTGTTATCGTTATTCAGATCTTCATTATCGGGGAAGTTGGAGCTGGAAGGAGTGAAGGGCAAGTTGTTATTCGCCGTAATCGGCGTGTTTCCCTCCATGCCATTAAATTTTTTGTAACGCTCTAATATTTTGGCGTCCCGCTGATCGTATTCTTCATCCAGGTAGTAGCGGAAATTATCGTTACTCGGATCGCGCAGAACTTCTTGCAGGGCGTTTTGCGAGACGCTGAGGCGGTTAATAAAGGTGCTGCGGAAGAAGTCTGCTTCTTCTTCGTTACGCAGTCCATCCAACCCCACATCCTGATTTCGACGGCTTTCTGGGCTGTTATCGAAAGCAGGAAGTAAAAACTGCTCTCGTGTGATTCTGCCCCAAGGTGTCGTGCCTGCCCGTGAGGCATCCCCATCCGCAGGAAGTCCATTTTCGAAGCCATGGCGACCGTCTGGGATGATGTCTTCGGAGACATCGCCCAAGTTAAAGCGAAGAATACCACCGGTGCGGTTGTTTTCGTTAAAGCGCCCATCGATCACCCGTCCATTTTCCCCCTCAATAAAGGGGTCTAACAACCAGAATTCGATGAATTCCACGTTATTTCGATCGAAATCCACTTCAGTAGTTATCGCTCGGGTGACCCCTCCGTAGTTTTGGCGCGGATTCGGAAGTAGTCCTTCTGGTGTTAAGCGCGGATTGTAATTGTACATCCCCCGCTCACTCGGAAAGTAGGCCATTTCGAAAAGAGGCTCCGGCACGATAATCACATCGCGATCCCGATTCGGGAAAATTTCTTGCGGCAGCACGCGACGTACGTAGTGGTTGCGACGGTCTTCGCGCGTAATGTTTGGAGGCACCCCAGGGCCTGTCTCTCGATAGAAGATATTATCGATGTTATACCAAGCGACACGAGCGCGGCGGTAAGCACGCCCTAGCTCTTCTCCTGTGGTTTGACTTTCGTCGAAGGCATTGCTTGGCGTGACAGGCGTAGCCGCTAAGCTCCAATTTTGCGCGGCAGCGCCACCAAGATTAAAAGGTGTAATGGCGGTTTCGAAATCGTCTATGTAGGAAGCGGCTTCTCCGGCTACTCGGTTCGAGGTGCCGGGAATGAGCTGAGCGAACTCCCCGCTAAACTGAAGAAAAGATTTTTCTTTCGTATTTGTAAAAGGTAGTGCATCGGCCAGTTTGGTGAGCCAGCGGGATTCGTCGTCGTAATTTACATCCAGTCCCCACATGCTGTTCCGGAGCGTTTCATTCCCAGTGGCGATGCGGGTGATGTTCGGACGCTCGTTTAAGTACATAAAAGTACCCCCGATGTTTAGATTTTCGTTCACGAGGTAATCCAAGCGGGTGCCAAGAAGGCTTCGCGTCTGAAAGGAGACCAGATCGGCCTTTTCGAAACTGATGCTGATGCGTTTTCCAGATTGAAGGATACCTTCATTTATGATGCTGACACGCCCTAGGTTGTAATCTACGGTAAAATCCACCCCTTCGGTGAGGGGGATATTTCCTGCCTGCACGATGACCGATCCGGGAGAGATGTTTAGCCCGGGAAGCATGATTTCCGAGGCGGAGCCTGCCGTAAGGCGCCCGCGAATAAAGAACTTGTTAAGCCGTGTGACCAGTTCCGCATTCGCCCGGGTGGTGCGATAAAGGGTGTCGAAGACAAAGCGGTCGACGAGCTGCGCTTCGTTCGGAAGAAACTGCTCGCGCAAGGTGCTGCCGAAGGGTTCTAGTACCGGGAACGCGATCATGCCGCGCTCAGGGAAGATAGTAATGCCTGGCACAAAGTCAAAATTACCATCTGGCGCGGGGTCATTTTGGGGGTTTAGCCGATCTAAACCTAGTAAGCGGATAAGGGGTCGGTTCCGAACGTTTTCGCCTTCCAGCAAGCTGACGTTATCCTGCCCCGTTCTATCGTCGCGGTAGATGATTTGTAGCTGAAAACCTTCACGTTGAATTTGATTCGCGTTTAGATTGTAGATATTTTTCATCATCAGGTCCCAGGTGGGCACGCGGGTATTGATTCGTGCGGGGCGCAACATTTTCAAGAAGATCACCTCAGATTCGGGGCGGTTTTGGTAGTCCTCGGAGAGTTCCCCTACACGGAAGGTCTGTCCATTAAAGGTATATTCGAAAGAAACAGCGAGCACCTCGTCGTTTTGCAGCTTTCGGATGAGGGAAATATAACCGAGCTCCCGGTGGAAGACGAACTCATTATCATTTAATCGGCGGGCACTGTTGATCTGCTCGAAGTCAGCCCCTCGGGTTAGGTTGAATTCCGCTTCAATGGCGCGTGCACCTGTATCAAAGGCTCTAAAGGCTGGATTGTTTACCAAGTTTCGGAAGAGTCCATTCGCCTCATTGGCAGTAGGAGAGCTGGGGTTAGGGCTTCCGATAGCACTATTTTCGGGGTTAAGCAGGCGCCGTCCCTCGCCTAGATCCATAAATGCGGAGAAGTTCCGGAGTGTTTCGGTGGTATTGCTTCGGTTCATGACATACACTTCCACGCGGGTGATGTTCACTCCGGATAGGATTTGAGGGATTCCTCGCAGCCAGCGCTCATAATTTTCCCGAAAGAAGTGACCGAGGAAGAAGTGCCGGTTTTCATCGTAATTATGCCCTTGTATTTCGAAGGGGCGCCCCTGCGATCCGCCTTCGATGATGAGCTCATCGCGGCGTCCCCGCTGGGTGGAGGCCACACCGGTAACGAATAATTTCCCAAACTGCAGCTGTGTGCGTACGCCAAAGAGGTTTTGAGCTCCCGGGATCAAGCTATTCTGGATGGGCATGCTCACATTACCGATTTCGATCGATTTGATGATATCTTCCTCGTAACCGACGTATTCTAATTTGAGCTGGTTTTGAAAGTCAAAAGAGTTGTTTGAGTCAAAATTGGCGCCCAGCCGCATCTTCTCCCCCAGCGTTCCGTTTACGCTCATCTGAATCTGCTGGTTGAAGTTGAAATTTCCGTTTTGCTGCTGCCGGATCGGGATAGCGGGGTTATCAGTGCGGCGGAAGATGGCCCCCAGATCTAGGTCGACATAGCCTGTAGGGGTAATGTTAAAGTCAGAGCCGCCGAAGATGCGGTCCAGGCCTGGGCTTACCGTTAGCGGAGGTATGATCCCTCTACCGCTAACGGCAGATTCTCCATCCAGACCACGGGAGCGGCTGCGCCAATATTCCTGTCGGACGCGGTACTCTTGAATCTTAGAAAACTCTTCGAAATCATAAATTTGACCGGGAAGCACATCCGTGCTGTCGATCGGCTGGCGCACCCGGTAGCGGAGGGCGGTATCGATTTCCACTTGGATATCGGTGCTACTCGGTGGCACGAGATCGAAAGGGGAGTAGACGCGATTACGCGGGAGGCTTTGCTGCGGGTATAGCGGCTGTGTTTGGCGGTCGGGCCAAATGAGAAAGGAGGGCAGCTTGCGTCGAAGGTCTAAGCTATCTAATTTCGAAGGCAGGGTGTCCTTAGCGGCGGTTTGTGATAGGCCGCTTACAGTTTCGGGTGCTACCACTTGTGCACCGCTTCGGAAAGGGAGTGCACAGAGAAGCAAAAGGGGCAGCACCCATAAATAGAGCGTGCAATTGGCTTTCGTAGTCGTAAAAAAGTGCAGATTACAAGCCATTAAACTGGGTGAAATGAGACGCTAATTAATCTTCAAAGATGCTTTAATTAAATCTTCTAGCGAAATATTTGGCCCGCTTTTTTTCAGTACAGCAAGGATATTTTTTTCAGCCACCGCTTTCGCAAAACCTAAAGTCATCAGTGCTTGTAACGCTTCCTCCTTGGTTTTATTGCTACTGTCAGGTGCCTGTTGTAGGCTGCTTTGGAGCTCGTTTCCGGCTGCCTTGTTCACCTTATCTTTCAGCTCTAAAACGATACGCTGTGCTGTTTTTAGTCCGATTCCTTTTACTTGTTGGATAGTTTTATGGTCTCCATACAAAATAGCCTCGATAATCTCCTGTGTCTTTAGGGAAGATAGAATCATCAGGCCCGTATTGGGTCCTACTCCGGAGATGCTGATGAGCTGTAAAAAAAGGTTTTTTTCTTCCGCATGGGTAAACCCATAGAGCGTATGGGCATCTTCTTTTATATGTAAATAGGTAAGGAGCATACCCTGCTCCTTACCTTTAATTTCACTGTATGTCTGCAGCGAGATTTTTACTTCGTAGCCTACCCCCTGGACATCGATCCAGACATGGGTAGGATCCAGCTGCTTAAACGTACCGGCTAAATAGGCGATCATAAATTATGTTCTTCATTAAATTGTGCATCCACCACGGCGATGGCCACCATATTGACAATATCCCGAATGGAGCTTCCCAGCTGCAGAATATGCACGGGCTTCTTCATGCCGAGTAGCACGGGGCCTACCGCCTCGGCATGTCCCATCTCTGCTAGTAGTTTATACGCAATATTTCCACTGGCCAGATCCGGGAAGATGAGGGTATTCGGTTTATTATCGATCAACTTACTGAATCCGTACAGTTCTTTTTGAAGTTTTTCGTTTAGGGCCACGTTAGCCTGCATCTCACCTTCGATGATAAGGTCGGGGTATTTGGCTTTCGCAGCAGCTGTGGCCCAAGCTGTTTTCTCTGGAATAGCACCTTTGGCGGAGCCAAAATTACTATAGGAAAGCACGGCAATTTTCGGCTCCAAATCGAAAAAGCGTACACCCTGGGCGGCGATTTCGATGATTTCCAGGAGCTCTTCCTTCGTCGGATCCACATTCACCGTGGTGTCCGCAAAGAAGTAAGGACCACGATCGGTATTGACGATGTACATCCCAGAAACCTTCTTAACTCCCTCGCGCGGGCCAATAATCTGTAGGGAAGGGATGATCGTTTTCGGGTAGTCCTTCGTTAATCCGGAGATAAATCCATCGGCCTCACCTAGCTCCACCATAACAGCTCCGAAGTAATTCCGGTCGCGCATCAGGCGGATGCTGTCCTGCAAGGTAAGCCCTTTGCGGTGACGCTTTTCGAACAAAACATGGCCATAGGCCTCCCGCTTAGCATCCTCCATAAAGGGATCGATGATGGCCTCGTCCAGTAGGTCCAGCTGATGCTCGGCGATAAGATGTAGGATGCGCTCCTTATTTCCTAACAGAATCGGCGTAGCGATTTTTTGATCCCGCACCTGCTGTGCTGCCTTAAGAATATTTACATTATCTGCTTCCGCGAAAACGATTCGCTTCGGATTACGCTTGGCTTTGGTGATTACGCGCGACATCAACTTCTGGTCGATGCCGATGCGCTCCTGTAGTTCTAACTCATACTTGTCCCAGTCTTTGATCTCGATTTTAGCCACACCTGAGGCGATGGCCGCCTTCGCTACTGCAGGTGCGATCGTGGTGATCAGGCGTGGGTCTAAAGGTTTGGGGATGAGGTACTGTGGTCCGAAAACCATTTTGGAGCTACCATAGGCACGGTTTACGATTTCAGGAACGGGAGCCTTGGCCAGTTTGGCTATCGCATGTGCCGCTGCCAGCTTCATTTCCTCGTTTATCGCCGTGGCACGCACATCCAGTGCGCCGCGGAATATGTAAGGGAATCCTAAAACATTATTCACCTGGTTCGGGTGATCGCTCCTTCCCGTCGCCATGATCACATCGGGGCGCGAGGAAATGGCGGTCTCGTAGGCGATCTCCGGATCAGGGTTCGCTAGCGCAAAGACGATTGGGTTTTCGGCCATGCTCTGAATCATCTCGGCACTCACGATATTTCCAGCCGATAAGCCTAAAAACACATCGGCACCCACCAGGGCATCTGCCAAATTTTTGATGTCACGTGTGGTAGCAAATACCGCACGGATCTCATCCACATTCGGGCGGTCTACCGTGATGGGACCTTCCCGATCGCACATCACGATGTTTTCCGGGCGAACACCGAGGCTGATGTAAAAGCGTGTACACGAAACCGCAGAAGCCCCTGCGCCGCTTACGACCAACTTAATGTCCTCGATTTTTTTTCCTACCACTTCTAAGGCATTCAGAAGGGCTGCACCTGAGATGATCGCCGTGCCATGCTGATCATCGTGCATCACCGGAATATGCATCTCACGCTTGAGGCGCTCTTCGATAAGAAAGCACTCAGGCGCTTTAATGTCTTCTAAGTTCACACCACCGAAGGTCGGCTCCAGCGAACGAATAATCTGAATGAGTTTTTCTGGGTCTTTTTCATCTATCTCGATATCGAAGACATCGATACCTGCAAATTTCTTAAACAAGACTCCTTTACCTTCCATCACGGGCTTGGAAGCCTCAGGGCCGATATCTCCGAGGCCTAAAACAGCCGTACCATTCGAGATAACGGCGACTAAATTGCCTTTTGCCGTGTATTTGTAAACATTTTCCTTATCCGCGGCGATTTCCTTACAGGGCTCTGCCACGCCGGGTGAATAGGCGAGGGCCAGGTCTAACTGGGAAGATAAGGGCTTAGAGGGGATCACTTCGATCTTCCCCGGGCTACCTTGGGTGTGGTAATTTAAGGCGTCTTCTTTTCTGATTTTAATAGCCATATAGGTAAACTATTGATTGTTTTAATAGGTCTGATGCGGCCGTGTGGTTAAAGCGCCTCTATCGAGTTTCTACAGCTTACTCTGCTGCTTCCCGCAGCAATGTCGTCCCCGTCAGTAGGGTTTCTATTTCACGAATGGCCTCACGGTGCTTTTCATTCGGGTAGTACACGAAGCCTTCCATGTAGTATAGCTTGTTCTCCTTTTGGTCTACGAAGGCGATGCCGAGCATAGAACCTCCCATACTGTTGGTGTTCGTCTTCCATCCTCCTCGCATCTCGATCGCATAGTTGCCATCGACTTGGGTGTAAAAGAAAGCGGGCTCAGGATACTCGTATTCTAATGTTAAAAAGGAATCTCTGTTTGAAGGGTCTCCATAAATGTGCTGACGGGTGATGCTGTTCCGCATGCGCATAATGTTTTCCGGCTTCAGCTGCTCTTCAGAAACATAATTCTGGACATGATAAAACAGACTGATATCTGCACGATTCGTGTTGGGCGTAGGCTGGCGCAGCCAAAGGAAGTCAGACTCGGCTTTCGCCACCTGATATGAGGCCGGTAGGTTGATGTTCAGCCCTAAAGACTCTCCTCCCGCACGGGCATCACCACTTTTTCGGTTTAGAATCAACTTCTCTAAACGCTCTTTTTCACGAAGGCGAAAGATATTTTGGATACGCGCCCGATTGTTTTCCAAATTCTTCACAAGCTCCTCTTCATTATTTCCGAAGAAATAGATCACTTCCTGGCCTTTAGCGAACTCATCATTCGCCCGATACATATGAAAGTCACGATCTTCTGCCGCCTTATCTTTTAAATTCTGTGCGAACTGCGCGTTTATCGATTGGCTCCCGGGTTTTTTATCGTCGAAAGTGGTTACAAAGACCAAGTTCGTCGCCATTCGTAAAATACGAGTCATGGACTTCGGTTCCACCCGCTTTACCGAAAACATGGGCTCCGGACGAATAAGGCCTGGGACTTCTTCTTGGAAGATTTTTTTCAACTGATCTCCTACGGGACCCGCCCATTTCGCACTGTCTATGGCTAGAATAATTTCACCGATTTGACCGCGGGCTTTTGGCTTGTTATCGAAGATAGAACCCTCCTTACTTTCTTGATCTCCAGCGCAGGAGTAGAAAAGTAGGCCAACAAAAAACAGAAAGAAAGTCAGGGAGAAAGGTGAGGTGATGTTTTTCATAATCTTCTTGTTTAGCTTAAAGCCATTAAAGATACCGTAATTTTATAGCTATAAAAAGACTTTTAGCCAATAATCAACTGCTGTCCCGGCTTTATTTGGTTATTTTGAAGATTATTTAATTTTTTAATCTGTTCGACACTGAGTCCTTCCACCTTTTTCGAAATAAGCCAAAGAGAATCTCCCGGTTGAACGGTATACAACTTCTTCCCTCCTTTTTCGGTGATGCTAACGGTAGACTGTGCCACTAAAGCACCCCCCGAGCTAGCGGCAGTCGGTGCAGCGGTATAAAGGGTGAGCTGCTGCCCTACGCGGATAGTATTCGATTGGAGATTATTCCACATCTTGATATTGGCCACAGTGGTGCCGTGACGCTGGGCGATTTTACCTAAAACATCTCCAGCCTGCACACGATACTTGACTTCATAGGCGGGACCTCCACCTGCTACCAGGCGGACATTCGGATTGTAGGTAGCCCGTAGCGCCATTATCCGCTCATTATCGGGCTGAAGGGTTTCGGTTAAGGCTGCCCAATCTTGCGACTCAGCCACGGCGGCAGCCGGAAGTTGTATCCCTTTATGCTGATGGGACTCTGGCAAGAATCCATTAGGGTAGGCAGGATTGAATTGCATGATATCCTCCGCTTTAACACCAGTTACTGCCGCTAGTTGCTCGAAGTCAACCGCCATACCGGGCTTAATTTTCGTCAGCGCGATAGGGTAAGCGGGTTGATCTGGCACTAAACCATGCAGCTCCTTGTGGCGCATGACATACATCATCGCTTGGAACTGCGGTACATATCCACGCGTTTCTCGTGGCAGATAGGGATAGATTTCCCAAAAGCCTTTTTTTCCCCCGGAACGGCGGATGGCCTTACGCACATTTCCAGGCCCGCAGTTGTAGGCAGCTAGCGCCACTTCCCAGTCGTCGAACATGCGATAGAGCGACTTGAGGTACTTGGCTGCTGCTTCTGTCGCTGCCAAGGGGTCTCTTCGATCATCTGCATCCATGGAGATGTTTAGCTGGTACATTCTGCCCGTGGCGGGCATAAACTGCCAGAGTCCCATGGCACCTACTCGAGAGCGAGCAGCTGGATTTAATGCCGATTCGATAATGGCCAGGTATTTGATGTCTTCTGGCATGTCGTGCTGGCGTAATATTTCATCAAAAAGCGGGAAGTACTGCACCTCGCGCTCCAGAATCATGCGCACATAGTCTCTATTTCGTACGGCGAAGTAGTCTATAAAGCTGTATACCCTGTCATTTAAGGTAAAGGGCATGTCCGTTTCCATGGCTCGAATACGTTCGGCCACTTCATCAAAGGTGAAATCTGGAATAAAATCTACGCTGTAGTCAGGCTCAATCAGTGTTTCCTGCAGGCCTTGTTCGAATAAAAATAACTCTTGCCCCTGACTGGTGTGCGGTTTTACCAGGATGCTGGCTACACTAACGATCAACAACATGTAGGTATACGCTGTCCACTTCATGGGCAAGAGGGGTTATGGGTTAAGTTTTAATACATAGGCCGCAAAGGCGTAGAGTTCAGCTTCCTTAAAGGCATTGGCCATAATCTGAAGTCCGATAGGAAGTCCCTGAGCGTCTTTGCCATTCGGGATGGAGATGGCTGGGACTCCCGATACGGAGGCAGGTACTGTAAACAAGTCTTCTAAATACATCGCTACCGGATCACCGGAGTGCTCACCAAACTTGAAGGCAGTACTCGGCGTCGTCGGGAGTACGATATAGTCGTACTTGTTTAAAAGGTCTTCGGTAAAGTCCCGGATCAACTTCCGCACTTTCTGGGCTTTTGTGAAGTAGGCATCGTAGTAGCTGGCGCTAAGCACAAAGGTTCCGAGCATGATTCTACGTTTCACTTCGTCACCGAAGCCTTCGGAGCGCGTCAGCTTGTACATACTTTCCAGGTTGTGCGCATGTGGGCTTCTATAGCCGTATTTTACGCCATCGAAACGTGAAAGGTTGGACGATGCTTCCGCTGTGGTGAGGATGTAATAGGTAGGGAGTACATATTTCAGTAGGGGAAACTGAACTTCTTCCACTGTATGACCTTCTGCTTTCAGTTTCTCTAAAACCTGTAAGGTCTGTGATTTTATTTCAGGCTGCAGTGCCGGGGAATCGATCGATTCCTTCAGGTAGGCCACGCGTGCACGTTTTTCGAAGTGTAGGAGCGTGGAGTAGGCGGGAACCATTTTGCGCGAAGCGGTACTGTCCTGTTTATCATGCCCTGCTATAATCTCCATTACCAGCGCATTATCGCTTACCTCACGGGAAAAAATACCGATCGTATCGAAGGAGGAGGCATATGCGATAAGCCCCCAGCGTGAGACGCGACTATAGGTAGGTTTAATGCCGATTATTCCTGTGAAGGCGGCCGGCTGGCGCACAGAGCCTCCCGTATCGGTTCCTAGCGAAACCGTACAGAGGTTAGCCTGCACCGCTACCGCCGATCCACCGGAAGAACCTCCCGGGACACGGCTTTCATCGGCAGCATTTAAGACCTTTCCATGGACAGAGTTTTCATTTGAGCTTCCCATGCCGAACTCATCACAGTTCAGCCGACCGATGATGATCGCATCTTCCTGTAGAAGCCGCTCTACGGCCGTACAGGTAAACTGGGATTCGAAGCCCTCTAGAATTTTGCTGGAGGCATTTACGGTATGTCCTTTATAGACGAGGACGTCCTTGATGCCGACGACCATGCCGGCTAAGCGGCCTGCCTTTCCTTTTTCCAGTTTTTCATCGATACGACGTGCCGCCTCGAGGGCTTCTTCAGCGTAGACCTCCACGAAGGCATTTAGCTGAGCACGTTCTTGAATATTTCCGAGGTAATGCTCCACGATCTCCACACAGGTAGCTTGTTTGTTTTCCAGTGCTTTTTGGATCGCGTCAAATGAAAGAAATCTTTCCAAAATCTACGTCTGCTTAAATTAATCTTTCTTTTTCTTATCGTTAAGGCCTTCTTCCAGGTCCTCTTGGATCTCTTTCGTGGCGTCCTTAAACTCTCGGATGCCTCTGCCTAAACCTCTGGCCAGTTCAGGGATTCTTTTGGCACCGAAAAGCAGAAGGATCACCAGTATAATCAGGATAAGGGACCCTCCACCCACGTTCGGTAAGAAACCTAATGTCATCATAATCATTTTATTTATTTTGGACAAAGATACTCATGTACAGGGCTAACACAAAGCATCTGCCCTTAGTTCTACTGACTTTTTTATGGAAGGCTTTGTTTTTCAGCTTATTTGCCTGCAAGCCAACTGGCTGGATTCATGGGCGTAAGCCCCTTCCAGGTCTCAAAATGCACCTCTGAAATGCCATCTTTGTTGGTGGCGACCTTTCCGATTACATCACGTGCCTTCACCGTCTGCCCACTTTTTACGCTTATCGTTTTCAGCCGGCTATACATCGTAAAGTATTCCCCATGCTTGATGAGCACCGTACCCCCATACCCGGGTACTGTGGCCACCTTCATCACGACGCCATCGAATACGGCGCGTACATCGGCATTTGCGGTAGTCTGAATATCGATGCCATCATTATCGATCGTATAGCCCTTCAGGGTGGGATGTGGCGTGGAACCGAATTTCTGCGAAATAAAACCCGAAGCAACGGGCCATGGCAATTTACCGCGATTTCCTGCAAAGCTCGCACTGAGCGCAGCCACCTCAGGGGTCATCGGCATATTTCCGGGAGGGGCCTTCGCTACAGGGACGTCCTCCTTCTTGGCTTTCGCCTCTGCTAGTCGAATCTCCTCGGCGATGGCATCTCGGATGAGGCGGTTCAGGCTTTCTTGTTGTTTTTTGGCCGCGGCCAAATCCTTTTTGATCTTATCCTCCTGCTGGCGCAGGCTAGCGACCATGCGCTCTTGTTCTTTTTTGGCGTCCGCCAAAGCCTTACGCTGCGCCTCTTCCTCTTTTAGGACGAGCTTACGCTGTTCTAAGCGCTGTTCGATAGCTGTTTTTTGCTCCTTGAGCTCTAAGCTAAGAGTTTCCATGCGGGCCACTTGCCGCTTGCGGGCAGCAGCATACTGCCGCAGATAATTCAGCCGCAGGAAAAGCTGTTTTACAGAGTTGGAACTAAAAATAAAGGCCGTGAGCGTTCTGCCTTGATTTAACTTGGCGCTGTAGTAGATCATGCGGGCATACTCCTCTTTCAGGGCTTTTAGCTCCTTTTCCAGCTCACGGATACGCTGTTCCTTTTCGCGCACCTCAGCATTGATGAGGTTGATTTCTTTGTTGAGATTGTTGATCAAACTCAAGCGCGCCTGTAGTTTTTGGTTGACGAGGTTCAGCTCCGAAATACTGGCCTGTCGGCTGGCGGTGGTGCGCTGCAGGATGCGATCGAACTCGTTAATGCGTTTTTGGAGATCTGCCTTTTCTCGTTCCAGCTGTGCACGGGTTCGTGAGGTGCCGCCACTTTGGGCGAGCAGCTCCGTCGTACCGATCAGAAGGAAAAAGAGCAAGAAGAAAAGGGAGCGCTGCTGCATAAGCGAAGAAAGGATCAATATTGAAAAGGAAAGCTCAGAGGTTCAGTTTCCAAGGTGACCTTGGTGATATCGAGGTGAAAAATGCTGTTTTGACGCTGCCCATCGAGTCGCAGCGAGAGCTTGAGAAGCATTTCTCCCGGGAAAGGCTGTCCTTCCAGTTCTTCGATCCGTTTGTAGGAAACCAGGAGTGAGCCCTTATTTTCTAGGGAGGTAGTGCTAATTTCTTCGGCCTTTCCGTGTAGCGTATTTACTCGGGTATGGTAGCGTACCTTATCGCGCACCTGTGTCAGTTCGAACGTTTTACTCAATCGTATAAGGCGATCTTCGAACGAAAAGGGGTAGGGGATGTTCGCGAAAAGAATGTTTTGGAACAGCTCGAGTGAAAGGCGTAGACCATAGCGATCCGCAAATTCCTCGAAAGACATGGCGATGTTTTCACCATTTAGCCGGTCACGAATAAAGATACGGTCTCCATCGATCAAACCGCGCAGCGCTTCTACCCCTAAGCCTGGCGTTAGGCTAAACCATAATTTCTCGTCTTTTTCAGCGCGAATGGTGATGGCCCCACGCGTGGTCTTGCCATTCGGTTCTTCGATCACGAATCGGCCTTTGGCGCTCAGGTAGGTATAGTCTAGTGTAGCAGGATTAAAGGTTTCCATCGCCTGATCTGCTGTAAAGAGCGAAGCCCTTTTGGCGCAGCCCCCTACAAAAAGCCCCATAAGGAGAAAAAGTGCAATAGCCTTATTCATAATATCTGCGGTCTCGAATTTTTTTACTGAGCTGCTCTGAAGTTTCATCACCGCCCTCTGCTTTTTTCCAGAAGCTGATCGCCTCGTTACGCTGGCCGAGGTGGTATAAAATGTCGCCGTAATGCTCCAGCATCACACCACTCGGGGTTTCCTCCTCTGCCAGTGCGCGCTCCATGAAGACTTTGGCCTCCGCATATTCTTCCAGCTGGAAAAGCACCCAAGCATGGGTGTCCAAATAGGTAGCATTTTTCGGGTGTTTTTTTACTAACTTGGAGGACATGCTTTTCGCGCGCTCTAGGTCACGCTTGTCTAACGAAAGAAAATAGGCATAATTATTCAGGACATGCTCATCATCGGGACTTTTCGCCAGCGCTTTTTCATAGTGCGCGAAGGCTTCTTCTTTTTTTCCCGCCTGGTGATAGGCATCGCCCAGCTGTCCGAAGAGCAGCAGGTCCAGCTGGCTGTTTTGGCCCGCATTTAGCGCAAGGCTTTTTTCCAATGCCTCTACCGCAGGCGTGCCCTTCTTCTGTGCTAGGAGTGCGACACCGTGAAAGAACCAGAAATCAGGACGCTCAGGATAGGCGTCTACGGCGATGCTACTGTAGGTTTCGATTTCAGCGAAATCATCCGGCTGCTCGAATAGACCACTCAGTAAGTTGAAAATCAAATCTTCATCTTCCGGCTGTAACAGTACACTGCGCTTCAGATAGGGGAGAGCCTGAGCAGTTTGGCGACGCTGCATGTGGCGCATTCCCAAAACCCCTAGTATCTCTGGACTATCGGGGTGTAGCTTCTCTAGGATACCTTCCAGGCTGTCTAATTTGGCCTCGCGGGCCTCCGTGCGGATTTCACGCATGATGTCCTCAAAAGCTTCCGCCTTCACGGCTGCATCCAAATCAGGATTTTCCATGGCCTTAAAAAGGAGTGGTTCGGCTTTCGTAGGCTTGCCCTGTTCACGGAAAATGGCGTAGGCCGCCAAGTCTAGCTCGGGCTGATTGTTATACTGCGCTAAAGCCCCATCGATGACCTCTAGGGCCTGCTCGGTACGGCCATTGTTGAAAAGAATTTCGACGAGATTAATCACATAGTCTGCATTCCCGGGAAAAGCATCCACGAGTTTTTGGCCCTCGGCGATCGCAGCGTCAAGGTTGTTTTGGCGCAGGTAAATGCGCTGCTTCTGCACGATGAGCTGTTCTACGATGCCGTAGTAATCTTCTGCGCGGTCAAGGGCTTTTAGGGCTTCGGTGAACATGCCGGAGCTGAGGTAGATAGAGGCCAGGTCGAGGATATACTGATCATTTTCGTCCGTATCGCGCATGAGATCTTCTAAAATCTCTGCAGCACGAAGGGGCTGATTGATCTGTGTATAGGCTTCGGCCATCATCAGGGCATAGTATTTATTTTCCGGATCGGCGCTTCGCGCGCTTCGCGCAAATTCCATCGCTTCCTCCGTGTTTCCTGCTCGCAGCAAGATTTCAGCGAGCTTAAAGTTGATGGCCGGCTCCTGAGGTTTAATTTCACGTGCCTTGTTCAAGTAGAAGTAGGCGCGTTCGAAATCTTCCAGCATCATGTATTTCTGACCCTCTATGAAGAGGCGGTCGGCACGCTTGTTCTCGAGCGCACGCTTCTGTTGCTTTCTGCTCAGTTTACTTTGGGCGAAGCCCTCCACCGTTACCAGGCAGAAGATGAGAAACAGGAAAGGAACGAATCGAAGAAGGGGCGTACGCATGCAGGTAAATAATAAAGATGAATGTGGTATGGCTAGGTACAACTATTTAGCCAAAGTTTGTTGGAAAGGGCTCAAATGGCTCTTTATGCCCTTTTATTACGCGGAAAAGCGGCAAATGTTTTTTCAGACCCCTGTACTGCCGTAGCCTCCGGTGCCGCGATGCGTGTCGCTGAGTTTTTCTACCGGCTGCCAGTCGATTTGTGCATGGCTGGCGATCACCAGCTGCGCGATGCGCTCCCCGTCCATGATGGTGAAGGGCTCTTGGGAGAGGTTTATCAGCAGTACGCGGATTTCGCCTCTGTAATCGGCATCGATGGTGCCGGGGCTGTTCAGTACGGTAAGGCCATGCTTAAAAGCTAGTCCACTGCGCGGGCGCACCTGTCCTTCATAGCCTTCGGGAATTTCTACGAAAAGGCCTGTGCCGATGAGGCGGCGCTCCATAGGTTTCAGAATTATCGGTTCTTCTAAGGCTGCATATAAGTCCATGCCTGCGGCTTTAGCCGTCTGATAGGCCGGAAGCGGGTGACCGGAAGTATTGATTACAGGTATTTTCATGCGTTTTATCGTTTAAATGTCGCAAACCAGCGGCGCTCCTGCCAGAAGAGGAGGACCATATAACCCAAAAAAAGGCTATTATGAAAAAGAAAGCGCAGCAGGGGAGCGGTACTTTCTGCCACGGGCAGGTAATATCCGGCGTAGCTGAGGGCTGCACCGACCAACAAATATGCTAAATCTTTCCCGGTTTGGTAGGGTATCGGATAATATTTTTGTCCCAGTGCGTAGCAGAGGGCGCTCATGCTCATGTAAGCGAATAAAGTGCTGCAGGCGGCGCCCATGAAGCCGAGCTTAGGGACTAGGAGCAGCACTGTTATTAGCGTGATGCCTGCTCCTAAAAGGGTGAGGTATAGGCTATATTTCGTCTGGTCGGTAAGTTTAAACCAGATGCTGAGGTTGTAATAAATACCTAAAAACAGATAGCCCAAGAGCAAGAGGGGCACAATGGATAGGCCTTCCAGATACCCTTCTTTTCCAAGGATTAGGGGCCCTAACCAGTATAAATTCACCGAAAGCGCCACCATCAGGGCGGTGCAAAAAAGGATGAAGCCGTGCATGACGTGTGCAAAAGTCTCCGGGGCCTGCTGGTCCGTCGCCTGCTGGAAAAAGAAAGGCTCAGCAGCGTATTTAAAGGCCTGAATGATGAGGCTCATCAGGATGGCCAGCTTAAAGTTGGCGCCAAAGATACCGGCAGCTTCCCTTTGGCTGAGGCCTGGATAGAAATTGTCCGGCAGGACGTACTCAAAAAGCTGGCGGGAAAGAAGTTCGTTTGTGGCACCTGCCAGCCCCATAAATAGGAGCGGGAGGGCGTAGGGCCACATGGGTCGGAGCAGCTCCCAGTCCAGACGAAAGGTGGGCCTACCGAGCACGACGAACATTAGCGGGAGGATGGCGCCGTTCGCGATCAGGTTAGCCAAGAAGATATATTCCACCCCCCAGTCGGGCTGGTAGATGTAGCTGGCCCAGGAAGGAAGTGTCTCCGGGGCCAGGAGGCGCCAGTTTTCACGGAGGTAAAGAATAAAAAAAATATTCAGCCCTACGTTTAGAAGTATGTTAAAGAGTTTAATACCAGCGAAGTAGGCTGCTTTTTGTTCGAGGCGCAGTCGCGCAAAGGGGATGGCGAGGATGGCATCAAAGCAGAGGATAAGTGCCATCCAGCGGAATAGATAGGTCTGACCCGGATAGTCGAGCCACTGGCTCAGAAAGGGGGCTAGAGCGAAGAGCAGGCCACTCAGGAGTAAGGAGCTGCTTAGGATGAGCGTGAAAATCGAGCGATAAACGGCTTCGGGGTCCAGCCCCTTCCCAGTGGCATAACGGAAATAGGTGGTTTCCATCCCGTAGGTAAACAGGATGTTTAAAAATCCCATAAGCGCATAGATCCCGGTGAAGGCACCGAGATCTTCTTTGCTTAAATAGCGGACATAGAGGAGGATAAGCAGAAAGTTTATGCTTCTGCCTAAAATACTGCTGACACCATACAGGGCCGTTTGGCCCAAGAGTTGTTTCATTCGGCCCATGAGGCGGTACTGCGTGTAGCGGGTAGATTATTCTCCTTTAAAAACGGGCTTACGTTTTTCTAAAAATGCGGAGGTACCTTCCTTGTAGTCGCCTGATTTCACGCAGCGCGCGAAGCCATTTGCTTCTGTTTGGTACCCGTTTTCGTCACAGTTGTATACCGCATTCACACAGTCTACGATCATGCCGATAGCCAGAGGAGCTTTGCTCATAATTTTCTCTAGGATCTGCTCGGCCTTGTCCATGGCCTCGTCTTTGGTAGGCATGACATGGTTGACGAGCCCGAGCTGACGTGCCTCATCGGCGGAGATCATATCGCCAGTCATCATCAGCTCATGCGCTTTTCCGCGACCCACTAAGTAGGTGAGGCGCTGTGTGCCTCCATAGCCTGGGATGATGCCGAGGTTCACTTCCGGCTGTCCGAATTTAGCGTTTGCTGTGGCGATGCGCATGTGGCAAGCCATGGCTAGCTCACAACCGCCCCCTAGGGCGAAGCCATTTACTACCGCGATGACTGGCTTCGGACAGTTTTCGATAAGGCTGAAAACGTCTTGACCATTTTCAGCGAATTTTCTAGCGTTTAGTTCTGTGAGTTCGGCGATTTCACTGATATCAGCACCTGCTACGAAAGCTTTTTCTCCGCTACCCGTAAGGATGACACCTTTAATGCCTTTATTATCTACTACCTCTTCGAATGCCGTACGTAATTCCTCGATCGTAGCGATGTTCAAGGCATTTAATTTGCTTTCTCGGTTGATGGTGAGGTAAAGAATACCTTCTTTTTCTTCCGAAAGAATATTTTGTTGTTCAGCCATACCTGATTTCAGTAATAAGCATCAAATATACAAGACCCTTTAAGATTCCCCAAGCTTTTTAATTGGAAAAACTATCGTGGGACTTTTCCGTAAAGAAAGAAGGTAGGGAAAGTGGGGTGTAAAAGCCTTTTACCCTGCAAAAATGATGTAGTTAGGGTCTTTTTAACACATTATTTTTTCTATTTTTGTCCACGACTAGAAAACCAAACAAATCAGTAGCAGATATGTCATCAAAAAGAAAAATTACCGTAGCCTACGGCGATGGAATCGGGCCGGAAATCATGGAAGCCACGCTCAGAGTTTTAGATGCAGCGGGCGCCCAGATCGAGCCTGAGGTCATCGAAATCGGGGAGCAGGTGTATTTAAAGGGGATTAGTTCGGGGATGGACGCCAGCGCTTTCGAGTCGCTAAAAGAAACCAAAGTGTTTTTAAAAGCACCGATCACCACACCACAGGGGGGTGGATTTAAGAGCTTAAACGTGACCACACGTACTTCTTTCGGTCTTTTTGCGAATGTCCGCCCATGTAAGGCCTACTCTCCTTTCATTAAAACGCATTATCCGAAAACTGATTTGGTGATCATCCGCGAAAATGAGGAGGATCTGTATTCTGGCATCGAGCATCGCCAGACGCAAGAGGTGGTGCAGTCTTTAAAATTAATATCTAAGCCTGGATCGGAGAAAATCATCCGCTATGCGTTCGAATATGCGAAAAAGTATGGTCGTAAAAAAGTGACCTGCATGACGAAGGATAACATCATGAAATTGGCCGACGGCCTTTTCCATAAAACCTTCGACGAAATCGCGAAAGAATACCCTGGCATCGAAACGGACCATAAAATCATCGACATCGGTTCTGCCCTGATCGCAGAGCGCCCAGAGATCTTCGATGTGATCGTGACGCTTAATTTATATGGAGATATCATCTCGGACATCGCCGCGCAGGTGACCGGATCTGTAGGGCTTGGTGGCTCCGCCAATGTAGGGGAAGAGGTCGCCATGTTCGAGGCCATCCATGGCTCCGCGCCAGATATCGCCGGCATGGATATCGCTAATCCTTCTGGACTTTTAAATGGTGCCATCATGATGCTCGTACATATCGGCCAGCCAGAAGTAGCAGAAAAAATCGCGAATGCCTGGATGAAAACCCTGGAGGATGGCTACCATACTGGTGACATCTATCAGGAAGGTCTCTCTAAGGAGCGCGTAGGCACACAGGCTTTTGCCGATGCCATCATCGAGCGCCTAGGGCAGGGACCAGCGAACATGGAGCCAGTCGCCTTCGGCAAAGAGGCTACCGAGCCGATGAACATCAAGCTGAAGCCTGCCGTCAAGCAAGCCAAAGAATTAATCGGGGTGGATGTTTTCCTCGAGTGGGATGAGGAAGGTCGTGATCCGAACGCTCTCGGGGAAAAATTACGCCAGCTAGATGCGGATGGCTTGCAGCTGCAGCTCATCACTAACCGCGGTGTGAAAGTGTTCCCGGGCGGTATGAAGGAGACCTTCTGCACAGACCACTGGAGATGCCGCTTCCAAAATGCCGGTCAGTCTGCCGTGACGCATGCACAGATTCTAGACCTGCTCAAGCAAGTGGAGGGCCTCGGCTGTGACTTTATCAAAACAGAAAATTTATATACTTTCGACGGTCAGCGTGCGTATTCCCTCTCTCAAGGGGAGTAAGCTGTAAGCGATCGGTACAGTAAAAAAACGAGCCAGCCGAAAAGCTAGCTCGTTTTTTTATTTCCTCATGGAGAAGTGGATCATGCTTCGTACTGAAAAAGGATTACCATAAAAAAAGAGGCGATGTGCTCGCCTCCTTTCTATCGCTCTTAAACCGCAGCCTCTTTCTTAGCGAGACGGTTCCTTTCATTTTCATCCAAGTAGATCTTACGCATACGAATCGACTTCGGTGTGATCTCCAAGTACTCATCCTTTTGGATGTATTCCATGGCCTCTTCTAAGGAAAAACGCTTCGGTGGTGCAATACGTGCATTGTCATCCGAGCCGGAAGCGCGCATGTTGGTTAGTTTCTTCCCTTTTTGAACGTTCACGACGAGGTCATTATCGCGAGAATGCTCGCCGATTACCTGTCCACCGTATAATTCGTCACCCGGCTCGATGAAGAATACCCCACGATCTTGCAGCTTATCGATCGCGTAAGCCGTACACTGTCCAGCTTCCATCGAAATCAGGGAACCGTTAATTCTTCCCGGGATATTGCCTTTAAAAGGCTCATAAGCCGTAAAGCGGTGGTTCATGATCGCTTCACCCTGTGTAGCTGTCAATACATTATTCCGTAAACCGATCAGACCGCGTGAAGGAATGCGGAACTCTAGATGCTGCAAGTCGCCCTTCGGCTCCATGATCAGTAGCTCGCCTTTTCGCTGCGTAGCTAATTCGATCACTTTACCTGCCGTCTCTTCCGGTACATCCACCACTAAGGTTTCGATCGGCTCTAACTTCACGCCGTCTTCTTCCTTAAAGATCACCTGCGGCTGGCCCACTTGCAACTCGTAGCCTTCGCGACGCATGGTCTCGATCAGTACAGACAAGTGTAGAATACCGCGGCCGTACACAAGGAACTTATCTTCATTATCTGTCGTCTCCACGCGGAGGGCCAGATTTTTCTCCATTTCTTTAAATAAACGATCTCTTAAGTGACGGGAAGTCACAAACTTTCCTTCTTTACCGAAGAAAGGAGAGTTGTTGATCGTAAACAACATATTCATCGTCGGCTCATCGATAGCGATACGCGGCAGCGCCTCAGGATTTTCTAGGTCAGCGATGGTATCTCCGATTTCGAAATCTTCGATGCCCGTCACCGCACAGATATCTCCAGCGCCTACTTCAGTTACTTTATGCTTGCCTAAGCCTTCGAACACGTGAAGTTCTTTAACACGCACCTTTTTGATCACACCATCCGCCTTACAAAGGGAGAGTTGCTGCCCTTCTTTAATCGTTCCTCTTCGTACCCTGCCGATGGCGATACGACCCACGAAGCTCGAATAATCTAAAGAGGTCACCTGCAGCTGTAAGCTTCCCTCATCGATTTTCGGTGCGGGGATATGTTCTAATATCGCATCGAGTAAAGGCAGGATGCTGTCTGTCTGCACCTTCCAGTCTTCCCCCATCCAGTTGTTTTTCGCCGAACCGTACAGGGTCTTGAATTCTAACTGCTCCTCGGTAGCGTCTAAGTTGAACATCAACTCAAACACGGCCTCTTGCACTTCGTCCGGGCGGCAGTTTTCTTTATCTACTTTATTAACGACGACGATCGGAGTAAGGCCTAAAGAAAGCGCTTTGCTTAGCACGAAACGCGTCTGCGGCATCGGACCTTCGAAAGCATCCACTAAAAGGATAACACCATCTGCCATTTTCAGGACACGCTCCACCTCACCACCGAAGTCGGCGTGACCCGGGGTATCGATGATGTTAATCTTATGGTCCTTATAACGAACAGATACGTTCTTAGAAAGAATGGTGATGCCTCGCTCTCTTTCCAAGTCATTGTTATCGAGGATGAGGTCATCAAATTGTTGGTTTTCGCGAAAAATTTTTGACGCGTGGATAATCTTGTCTACCAAGGTCGTCTTGCCGTGGTCTACGTGCGCGATTATCGCGATGTTCCGAATATGCTGCATGTTGAAATTGAATTAAAGTGCAAAGGTAGCCAAATTTTTTTGCATATTTTCTAAGCGGACTGCTTTCATGATGAAAATAGGAGAAGTAGTCCGCTGAATTTCAGCAGGTATTCCGTTGGCAGTCTTTAAAATAGGGAGAAGTCGAGCTCATCGGTGAGCAGTTCCAGAGCCTTTATGGCCCGAATCGAGTTGCCCCGCACGTTTAGCTCTGGGCTCCAGACCGCGACGGAGAATTTGCCCGGCAGGGCGGCGGCCACTCCTCCTCCCACGCCCGATTTTCCGGGTAGTCCCACGCGGAAGGCAAACTCACCGGCCTCATCGTAGAAGCCACAGGTTAGCATTAGGGCATTTAGGCGTCGGGTATGGCTTTCGGAGAGGATGCGGCGCTGCGCAAAAGGGGAGTAGCCATCCAGTGCAAAACAGGTGAAGGACTTGGCTAGGTCTTCACAGCTCATTTCGATGGCACAGTGCGCCACATAGGTTTCGAGCACCTCCTCCACCTCGTGATGGAAATTTTGATAGGCCTTTAAAAAGTAGGCAAGGGCCTTATTCCGCTGTGCATGTGCCAGTTCGGAGCGCTTCACAGCTTCATTTATACTGACACAATTCTTCCCCGCCAGCTCGTTTACGAAGTCCACGATGGCCTGTAGTGCATCCGGATATTTGCCGTAGAGAGCGTCGGTAATCACCAGCGCGCCGGCATTAATGAAGGGATTCCGAGGGATGCCGCCCTCAAACTCCAGCTGGGCGATGCTGTTAAAGGGATTGCCGCTCGGCTCCACATTTACACGCTGCCAGAGCTTCTGTTTAAACACATGAAAGACCATCATGAGGGTAAAAACCTTCGAGATGCTTTGGATCGAAAAGGGCTTCTGGTAGTCTCCTGCGCCGTAGACCTTTCCTGCTGTGTCCACCAGTGCGATCCCGAACTGCTCCGGATCCACCTGCGCGAGCTCCGGGATATAATTGGCCACCTGCCCGCGGAGGTCCATTTTTTTAACTCGGGTATATACGGTTTGGATCAGGTCTGCGTAGTCTGTTGTCATGGTGGATTTCACTTAGAAGATCGTGTTTTTAGGGAGGGGGTTTTGCGCCCCGGCGCAAAAAAAAGGCCGAGACTTTTTATTTCCCGGCCAAATCTGTGCCTAAAATTCATTTAAGGAGTAAACTGCACGGCGAATCCGCCGCCAGGCTTCATCGTGAATACCAAGGATTGGCGGCTATTTACTTCGCGTGTTTCGATGGCGATGGCGGTAGGGTTTTCATCCATGTCCGTATCTGCTGTGTCGGCGTAACTGGTGGCCATAAAGCTGCGTGGGCCCAGGAAGTCCAGTGGGACCTCTACCTGGCGCTCCTGCTCATCCGTGATCCCGCCGAGGAACCACTGCTCTCCTTTTCTGCGGGCGATGATGACATACTCGCCGATTTCACCGTCTAGTACGCGGATTTCATCCCAGTCAGCGGGAACTTGGCGAATAAATTCGAAGGCAGGCTGGTCCTCGTAGTTTTCGATCATATCTGCGGCCATTTGCAGTGGGCTATACAAGAGAACATAGTGGGCGAGCTGGCGGGCGAGGGTGCTGTACATGCGCCCTTCCGTTTCGAGGCCGTCGAGCTCGTTCCAAAGCGTCATTTGCTCACGGAAATTTTCGAATTTTAGGTCGAAAATACCGGGTGTGTAGTCAAGAGGCCCGGCAAGCATGCGTGTGAACACCAGCGTCGGTGTGTGGGAGGGTGGATTTCCGCGTGACCAGGCATTCCATTCCATGCCGCGGACACCCTCCCGGGTCATCAGGTTCGGATAGGTGCGGCGCAGGCCGGTGTCTTTTATGGGCTCATGGATGTTTACCATGATGCCTCTTTTCGCTGCTTCGTCCACGACACGCTGGTGGTGGCGGACCATAAACTGCCCCTGGTGAAAGTGGCCTTCGGGGCGCATCTGCCCGGCATATCCGGTCTTGATGGCTTTTATGCCGAGGGACTGGTAGAGATCGAGGGCGGCCTCTAAATTTTCTTCATAAGAAAGCACCTGCCCGCCTGTTTCATGATGGCCGATGAGCGCCACGCCCTTTTCTTGCGCGTAGCGCGCCACTTCTTCCAAATCGAAATCCGGGTAAGGGGTTTGAAAATCAAAATTGTCGTCCTGATACCAGCTTTCCCATCCGGTGTTCCAACCTTCCACGAGCACGCCGCGAATGTTATTCGCCGCCGCGAAGTCGATGTAGCGCTTGGTGTTTTCCGTGGTGGCGCCATGTCGTCCCCCTTCCATGCCCCAGGTTTCGATGCCCAGGTGCATACTCCACCAGATGCCCACATAGTTCATGGGCTCGATGTAGCTGTAGTTTTTACTGCGATCACGCGGGGTGTTCAAGCTCAAGATAAGCTCTGACTCCACCAGCTCTCCCGGGCTGTCCGCTACGATTATAGCGCGCCAAGGGCTAGTTAAGGCACCAGCGCTGCGTACCAGGATGCCGTCGGGCCAAGGGACTAAGTTCGATTTTAGCCGATAGCCATCCAGACGCTCTAGCGTCATGCCAGCGTAATCGATCAGGGCAGCCTCATGAATGGACAGGTAGCTGCCTTGGCTTGTTTTCATCGTGAGCGGGGTATGGGCAGAATTTTTAGGGAAGCCCCCGATGGAGTGGGTGTGGGTGTTGAACTCATTTTCTACCTCTCCGATGGCGCTGACGGGGCTTTTGGTGTACAGCAATTCATACGTATCGTAATTGCCTTCTATCCACCAGGCAGTGTAATCTTCGGGAAGTTGGAAAAATGTTTTTTCATTTAGCAGGAATAGGCTGTCCGGGAGTCCCTCCTGTTCGGGAATGATGTAGCGGAAGCCGATGCCATCGTCATAGGCACGGAATTCGAGTTGGAACTGCAGGCCATTTTCTTCTTCATAGGTCAGCAGTTTTCCTTTATAGTGGGCGAGGAACTTGCTTTTTTCGCCCCAGACGGCGTCCCACGGCTCCTCTTCTTCCCAGTTTCTGACGGCCACGAGTCGGGCATTTTCACCTATGGAAAAGTCCTTAAATGCCAGGCTGAGGGGGCTGGGCAGGATGAGTTTTTCGTCGTTTTTTTGTAAGGCATAATGCGGAGTGCCCTCCTTCAGGTTTATCTCCACGCGAATAAGGCCCGAGGGGGACTGGAGCTGCTGCTCTTCGGAGATGCCACAGGAAAACAAAAAAAAGGCAAAGAATCCTAGGAGTAAAGGGTACTTCATGTAAGCTAATTTTTAGATTTTAACCGATTTAGGCGGGCACATGTTCGCTTTCTTGGTGGGAAATTCACTTTTCTTGGTAGGTAAGGGCCGTATTTTATGTGGGCGGTATCGGTTTGTGGGGCCACGGCCCAAAGGGTGTTGCGCAGGATTTCTGAAAAAAATGCTTTTGGTGGACGGGGAAAAGCGTACTTTTGTAGGGTTAAAACGATAAAAAAAAGGCGATGGGAGCTTTAGGAAACCACATTTTGGTAGAGTTTATGCGATGCGATCCACATGTTTTAAACGATGTGTCGAGCATCGAGCGGGACATGGTAGAGGCAGCACGCAAGGCGGGAGCCACAGTGATTAATTCCACCTTTCACCATTTCTCCCCTTATGGGGTGTCGGGAGTGGTGGTCATCGAGGAGAGCCATTTGGCCATCCATACCTGGCCGGAGTACGGGTACGCTGCAGTGGATCTGTTCACCTGCGGGGAGATGGATGCCTGGATTTCTTTTGACTTTCTAAAAGAAGCGTTTCGTTCCGACTCTTACTCGGCGATCGAAATGAAGCGCGGGTCGAAAAATCTGTTGAAGCGCATCGACTTCGACATCAGCTCTTCCCGACAAAAGGCGGAGGAGTGGGTGAATCCGGGGATGTATACCCGTAATGTTTGGTTTACGGATAAGGATGAGTTCCAAGCGCTTTCTCTGCGCTACACGGGCGAAGTGTATCACGATGTCACCACGGAGTATCAGCGGGTGCGGATCTTAGAATCGCCGAAGTACGGCAAGTTCCTGGCGCTAGACGATATGGTGATGACAACGGAGAATGATGAATTTCATTACCATGAGATGATCAGTCATCCGGCGATTTTCGCGCATGGTAGGGTAAAAAATGTCCTCGTTATCGGTGGTGGTGATGGCGGAACGGTACGTGAAGTGCTGCGGCATCCCGGGATCGAGAAGGTTACCATGGTGGAAATCGACGGGGAGGTGATCAAAGCCTGCAAGCAGCATCTTCCCCAAATAGCGGCAGCTTTCGATGATCCGCGCTTAGAGTTGATCGTCGGAGATGGTATCTCCTTTGCCGAGCAGGCCCCCCATTCCAGTTATGACCTGATCATCGTAGATGGCTCCGACCCAGTAGGCCCTGCGGAGGGCTTGTTCTCTGTGGGCTTTTATAATCATTGTTACAAGGCACTTAAGCCGGAGGGTATTTTGGTGGCGCAGGGCGAGTCGCCCAAATTTAATGAGGCTGCTTTTACGGACTTGCACGACACGATCGAAGGGCTTTTCGGTAAGGGAAATGCCTATGTCAGTCTTTTTTACGTGCCTACTTATCCTACGGGCATGTGGTCCTTCCAGATTGGGACGAAGGCTTCGGCCACTGATTTTGGGCACGTCGATGCGGCAGAGGTGGAGGCCTTCGTTCAGGCCAAGGGCTTGAGGTACTATAATAGTAGTATCCATACGGCCTCACTGGCCTTGCCGAACTTTGTGCGCCAGCTTTTACAGCGTAAGTAGCGTTTTTAGGTTCTTCGAGTCGTTTTTTGCACACCATGCAGGCCCTCTTTGCTTTTCTTTAGGCGAAGAGGGCTTTTTCGTGCGATTCCTTGGTGATTTTGTACGCTTTTTTTGGGGGTTAGGTATGTGTCTTGCTGGCTTATTGAAATTTAAGTAATTGGTAATCAGGTGATTAATATTTTTTTTAATATTTTTCTCGATTTTTTCTTGACTAATTTTATTTTTTTTTAGATTTGGATATGATTTTTTGGCCAAAAAACATTAATTAAAGTCAAAATTATTAATCTAAAATAAAAATGAAGAGAATAAACAAGTCATTATTTGCAGGCGTGTTGCTAGCTTCTGCATGCGCAATTTCGCCTATTGCTGCGGTAAACGCTGGTCCGGGAAAATTTCTAGCGAAGTTGATTGGAAGCGATGACAAGAGAGCCTCCTGTTTCCACAATGTTACAAGTGCAAAAGATGATAACAGAAAAACAAATTTCTGTTCAGAGATGATTTGTACGGAAAGCATGGGTACTGGATCAGAAAAGGGGCCTTGTGGTAGTGGTAAGTGATATATCTTATTGAATAAGGTTGGTTTCGGGTAGTAAAATTGCCCGAAACTTTTCCATATAATCTGAAAAGACAAACCATATGAAAAACTATTATCATCTACTCCTACTCTTGCTCATGGCAGCTTGTGGCGATGGGGAGGCTGAGCTTAGCTACACTGAAATTCCTACGATTGAAGTGAATGAAACTGATTTCACTCACATCACCCTCGAGGCATATGAGGAAATACTGGAAAATGTGCCACTCGCTATTTTTGATCTTTATGCTGTCGATTCGCTATTGATTGTTTCTCCATACAAGACACCTCATCAATTTTATATCTACCATAAAGAGACTTTTGACTCCTTAGGGGCTATAGGATTAATAGGAGAAGGACCCGGAGAATGGCCTCCTGCTAGTACCCTTTTCAATAGACAAACAGAACAAGATGAAACAGGGCAGTTCATGTGGGTATCAAACGATAAGATTGGTTTCATCGGAAAAATTGATATCCTACAAACACTAGCTAAGGGGGACGGAATGCCCATTTATTCTACTTACATAGAAGTCTCACCGAGTAAGTATCCTTATAATTCCATTTACTATGTGCAGGATGATTTTTTACTATTGGATCGTGATTTATTCGATGATTCGTACTCTATACTAAAAGGCTTGGACCTGAATTCAGGGCAACTGTATGCGTCTGGAATGTTTCCTGCTGTTAAAAATATCACCAAAGTAAGCAGCGATGTCTTTTTTGGATTTTATCCCGGAGCCACGCTTCATATACCCGATAAAAATAGGGTGTTGCGAACCAATGTTTTGATGGCCCGCCTTGATTTTTTATCCATGGAGTTAATTCCTGAATTTGCGGTGGTAGAAGGAGAGAACTGGTCGGATAATTATTATGATGCCAGAGAGTTTGAAGAAGCTATGGTTGAGCTGTTGCAACAAGAAGAAGGTTTCGTTCGCCCTAGTTTGGTTCAGGATTACATCGTCGTATTGAAAAAGTTTAAATCGCTTGATGGGGATGAACCCAAAAATTATGAGTTGAGATTTTACGATTTAGATGGAAAGCCACAGGTACGTGTGTCGCTTCCCGTAGCCCTAAATGCTTATGTTATCGATTGGGATAAAAAATTACTCTACGGTTCCAGTGTGCGTGAGGAAAAAGTAGTAAAAATAGAGTTAAGCCCTGTCATGCGTGTTTTAGGAGAGGCCTAGAACCAGCAAGCGTCTTTTTCATCTGCTGAAATACCGGCTAGATTAAGTCGGAGCTGTCCAACTGTCTGTAGGCGTATTTTTCATCTTGAAATGATGCCATTAGCAGGAAGTAAGCTGTACTATTAATCGATTCATACTTGGATTCATCTTATACATGCTTAAGGTATTAAGTTAAATTAAGAAAATAAGTAGATTATTTAAAATACTGAAAATCAGATATTTACTTGTGAATTACGTATAATTCTCCCAACTTGCGATGCTAAAGTATCCCTTTTATGCATCGCTTTTTGGCCTTCTTTCTTTTCCTCACCTGCTTTTTTGCTCAGGTGAACGTATCCACTGCCCACTCGGGCATGTACAGTCAGTGGAACAGTCCTGTGCGGGGGTTTTTTCTACGCCCGGGAGTACAGATCTTTTCCACGCGGCATCAGGTTTTGCAGCGGGATCCGCTGCGTGGACATACAGCACATGGAGGGATTAGTCCTTCCCTGGAGTTGGCCTGGCAGGGGGAAACGCATCAGTTCGCCCTTGGGCTGCTTTGGGAACGCTCTCATTTCAGTATTCCTATAGCGATAGGGCAAAATGCCTCAGGTACACGCGTCACAGCAAAGATGCGCCTCGATCAGACGCGTCTCCTGGCTTCGCTCCGCTATGGGTATCAACTTCCCCTCAGTCTCTATCGTCCTTTTTTTCTCCGAGTAGAGGCGGTAGCCTATCCCGCCTTATTCCAGGGTGAAATCGATGGGGCAGCCCTCCGCTCTGGCGAGGTACGCGACAGTGCCGGGGGGAGGGTACAGCTATGGCCCGAGCTGTCGAAGGAGCGAATAGGCCTCCGAGCGGCTATGGGTCTCGCCTTTAGTTATCAGCTCCAAGAGCGCTATACACTCCAGCTGGGTGTTGAGCAGTTTTTCGATGTCGGCACAGGAGTCACCCAGTTTATTCGTTATCAGTCTGGGGACACGTCGGGTCTGGCTCGCGTTAGCTTTACCCCCGATACGGTGCTTTTTAGCTTGAAAGTAGGGATTGCGCTCGGGAAATAGGACGCTGTCTGAGAGGGGCTAGGGGGAGTGCGCCTGGGCGCAAAAATAAAGGGGAAGGAAACCTGCCTGAAGCAAGCAGGCCTCCTTTTTTTCTCGTCAGAGATTTTTTTACAGACTAGAAAACCGCAGGCAGGGAAGTACCTTGTGTGCCACTGCGCAGTATGTCAATACGAATTTTCATCGATACGCACCTTTCCACGGTAGGTCCAGTAAATTATTGAGGTGTACGCCACTACGAAGGGCATGCCGATGAAGGCGAGAATCGCCATAATCCGTAAGGTATAGGCGGAGGAGGCCCCGTTATAAATGTCGATGTTATAGATCGGATCGATAGTTGAAAGCATCATGTTCGGGAAGATGCCCAGCGCGAACAGCATGACCACTGCTGCGATGGTGGCGGCAGAGGAAACAAAGGTCCACCCGTAGGAGCCTCTAGCCAGTGTGCGGGGGATATTGGCGATAGCCAAAGCCGTCAGGCCCACCACTGTCCAGGCGAAAAGGGAAATAAAGGTCTCGTTATTCGTGATGAGTGCATGCTTTTTACCGGGCAGCTCGAGCATCCCAAAGGAAAAATTGGCAATCATTTCCGGCTTCAGGTATAGGGTGAATCCAGAGAATGCGAGGAAAACAAGGAGAAATACCCAGAAATTAATGCGAATCCAGCCTTGAATTTGCTTTTGCAGCTTGCCCTCCGTCTTCATGTTCAGGTAAATACTGCCATGTAGGGAGAACATGCTGAGCGAAAATAAGCCAGCGCCCAGTGCATAGGGGTTCAGGAGGTCGAAGACGGTCCCCTGGAACTCCATATTTTCTTCTATGGCGAAGCCCATCACCACATTTCCGATAGCAATTCCGAAAAGAATCGCTGCGGCGATGGAGCCGATAGAGAAGCCGCGGTCCCAGAAGTTACGCCAGGCGCGACTGTCCTCTTTTCCACGAAATTCGATCGATACGGCGCGGAAGATCAGTGCGATCAGCAGGAGCATAAAAGGCAGGTAAAAGCCCGAGAAGGCCGTGGCATATACATTCGGGAATGCGGCAAAAAGCGCCCCACCGGCAGTGATGAGCCACACCTCATTGCCATCCCAAACTGGGCCGATCGCATTCATGAGAATCCGTCTGTCTTCATCGGTTTTGGCACGTAAGTGCAAAATCCCTACGCCCAGATCGAAGCCATCTAAAATCGCATATCCGATGAGTAAAATGCCCACCAAAATATACCAAACAACGTTATAATCCATTAGTTATCCGAGGTTAAAGCGTCTATTTTTTCGTTTTTCTTCTTGTAGCTCTCCATCAGCTCGGTCACGTGCTCCGGGCCATGCTTGATTTCGCGGTCCAGCACATAAAGCCAGACGAAGAAGAGCAGGACGTATACGACGAAAAAGAGGAAGAGAGAAATCATTACCTCCGGAGCGGTGATCGATGGGGAGACGCCCTCACTGGTGCGGAGGAGCCCCTGCACGATCCAGGGCTGTCGGCCCCTTTCGGCGGAGATCCAGCCCAGCTGATTCGCTAAGACCGGTAGCGCCACAGCAGGCAGATACAGTTTCAGGAGCCAGGTCTGCTGAAAGAGCGTGCCACGCCACAGTAAAAAGAGCGACAGCGTGGTCAGGCCGATGAAGAGCATGCCCAGTGCCACCATCATGTGGTAGGACTGAAAGACCCCGTTTACGGGTGGCCAGTCCTCCTCAGGAAAGGCGTCTAGGCCTGTGACCTCTGCATCTATATCACCATGAGCGAGGAAGCTCAGCATGCCTGGAATGGCGATGCCTTTCGTCTCTCGGGTCTCGGGATTCGTCCAGCCGACCAGATAAAGCGGTGCTTGCTTTTGGGTTTCGTAGAGCCCCTCGAAGGCCGCTAATTTAGCTGGCTGCCACTCTGCTACCACCTGGGCATGGGTGTGGCCGAGGAAGGGCTGCGCCAAAGAGGCCATAGCCGCTAAGCCCAATGCGATGGCAAAGGAACGCTTGGCAAATTCGATATTTTTTCCCTTCAGCAGGTAGTAAGCCGAAACGGAAAGGACCAGAAAGGCCCCTTGGACCCACGCGCCCACGATTACATGGGTGAAACGAATCATGGCCGAGGGATTAAAAATCATGGCCCAGAAATCCGTGATGACTGCCCGGCGGATGCCGAAATCTTCCACGATTTCATAGGCTACGGGCGTCTGCTGCCAGCTGTTGGCAACCACGATCCAGAAGCCCGACATCATACTTCCGAAAGCCACCATGATGGTCGCAAACAGGTGCATGCCTGGGCGAACGCGGTTCCAGCCAAATAGCAAGATGGCCAGGAAGCCCGACTCCAGGAAAAAGGCAAAGATGCCCTCGGCTGCTAGTGGTGAACCGAAAATGTCTCCTACGAAACGGGAATAGGCGGACCAGTTGGTGCCGAACTCGAACTCCATCACGATGCCGGAAGCTACCCCGATGGAGAAATTAGCTGCAAAAATCTTCACCCAAAAGCGGGTGATGGTTTCATAAATTTTCTTTTTCGTAATCAGATACAGCGATTCATAGATCACTAACAGCAGTCCCAGGCCGATGCTAAACGGCGGAAAAATGTAGTGAAACATGATGGTAAAGGCGAACTGAATGCGCGAGAGTGTTTCTACGTCCCAAAGCATAGGCTAGTGTTTAAAGGATTTTTTGTAATGTGCGAGGGTTAGGCTGATGAAGAGCAGGCCGATCAGAATTTTAAGTAATTTCGGCGTATCGAAACCGATGAGCTGCTCGGGAAGAAAAGGCAATTTCACCAAAAGCCGATAGCTTATCATCAGGCCGAGTCCTAAAAGAAAGAGGAATTGTGCGCGTCGCTGTGGCATAAATTTTTAGTGAAATGCTTTACTTTTTTCATACAATACTGTAAAATTACGTGTACCATAAGAACAAACAGTGACCAGTATCACCCTTTAGCGCCATGATGGGAAGTCCGAACAACCTAAAAAAGTATTTGACCACGCATTTTGCACATTTTGAACCCGAATTACAGCAGGAGATCGCCTCGATAGGAGAGCTCGTGCTTTTTCCTGCGGACGAGCTGCTGATGGACATCGGCCAGCGGGTGGAGGTTATCCCGCTTATCGTGGAGGGTTCGGTAAAAGTTTTTCGTGAGGACGAGGAAGACCACGAGATTTTTTTATACTACCTAGAGCCAGGGGAGGCCTGCGCCATCACGCTGATCTGTTCCGAACGCACCGGATACTCGAAAATTAAGGCCATCCCGATGGAAGACACCACGGCGATTATTTTGCCTATCGCCAAGCTAGACGAGTGGATGCTCAAGTTCAAGTCTTGGTATTTTTTCGTTATGGATAGTTATCAGGATCGCTTCGACGAGCTGCTGAAGGTGGTGGATTCGGTCGCTTTCCGAAAAATGGATGAGCGGCTTATCGAGTATCTGCAGAAATCCGTGGAGGCGAATCAAAGCAGCACCGTGCATGCTACCCATCAGCAGATCGCTCTGGAGTTAAATTCCTCGCGTGAGGTGATTTCGCGCCTGCTGAAAAAGCTGGAGCAGCGGGGTGTGGTGCGTGTGGGACGGAATGCGGTGACCCTCTTAGCTCCTCAGTAAGCGGCAGGCTAGACCTGTGCCTTTTGGGCTTCAGCCCAGCCCGACATCCAGAATCATCATCAGAGTAAATCCTGCCATAAAGCCTAGGACGGCCAGGTCGGTATACTTATCGCGCTGTGTTTCGGGGATGACCTCTTCCACGATGACGAAGATCATGGCGCCTGCGGCAAAGGCCAGGGCAAAGGGCAGGAAGCTCTGGGTATGGCTTACGGCGATGGCACCGATGACGCCCGCGATGGGTTCCACTGCGGCAGACAGCTGTCCGTACCAAAAACTTTTGCTGCGGCTGTAGCCCACCCGGCGGAGAGGCATGGAGACCGACATGCCTTCTGGGAGGTTTTGGATCCCGATACCGATGGCTAGGGCAATGGCGGCTGCGGTAGATGCTCCAGCGACCCCCTGGGCGGCTGCACCGAAGAGAATGCCGATGGCCAGTCCTTCTGGGATGTTATGGAGCGTGATGGCCAGCACGAGCAGGGTCGATTTCTGCCAGTCGGTTTTTACCCCCTCGGTGCGCTGGAAGTTGACATGCATGTGGGGGAGCAACTTGTCCAAGCTAAAAATAAAGAGACCTCCGAGCAGGAAGCCGATGGCGGCAGGCAGCCAGGGGGTGTTCGGAAACTGTTCGGCACCATGGTGGATGCTGGGCAGCAGCAGGGACCAGAAGCTGGCGGCGAGCATGACGCCCCCAGTAAAGCCGAGGAGCGTGTCGAAGACCGCGCGGTTTATGGTGCGAAAGAAGAAGACGATGCCGGCACCTGCTGCGGTGAGCATCCAGGTGAAGGTGGTGGCGATGAGTGCCGCATAAACGGGGCCGATGCGTTCGGCAAAGGCAACGAGTTCTTGCATCATGAGCGGGGCGTGCGAAAAAAGACGGGCACGTGCGGCTGCAAGGTACGCATTTTCGGGCTATTCTCGGTCCTATCCCGCTTTAATGTAAATAAATCCAGCTTTTTGGAGCTCAACGAGCGCCAGGATGCCCGCTGTGACATAGCTGCTGATAGGTAAAAATTCGGCTTTTTCCAGTCCGCGCTGTTTGAGCGTGTTCTCACAAACCTCGAAGCGCACGCCTCGGCCCTGGAGGGCCTGCATTTTCTCCTGAAGGGGCTGGGGGATGTCCCTGCGCATCAGGTCTACGCCCATGCCGATGGTGACGAGAACCAGCTCGGTATCGGGCGCCGCCGCGAGGATATTTTCGAGATTACGCAGCAGTTTGGGGTGGGTGGCAGGATCTCCTTCGCTGTAGTGGAGGACGATTTTATGGGTGTCAGCGGGGTTTTGGGCGAAGCCCAAAGAGGAGCCGAGAAAAATAGGGAGTAAGAGCAGGAAGAAGCGCATGAGCTTTAGGGAAATTTTTTTCAATGTAGTGCACATGGGGCGGGAATTAGGTGATGTAAGTCACAGGAGGCCGGAGAAGGGGCAAGGAATATTTTTTTAAAGAAGGTTTTCGGAGGATAGGTGGAAATTGATATCTTTGTACTAACCATATAAAAACGAATACCTTTCATGTCAGCGCGCGCATCAAGACTCTGCGTCCGAACCTTAGCGGTTCTGATGATTTTTTGGCTATGCCTTCCGGGGAGAAGTGTGTTCGGGCAGCAAAACATAATACCAATAGGTATTAGTCCTCCTACTAATGTAAGAGGTATTGGAAACAATTTTCCAGAAAGAGCAGTAGATGCTAATTTAAATACAGCTGCTTTAATCAATGCAAGAAGAGGGCTGTGTATTGGATCAACAAGTGATGGGAATATTCAGATCAACTTTAATGCAACGTTTCCTTCGCGTAGTTCGAGTTATGTGAAGGTTGCAGCAGGTTCTGATATTTTAAATAATCTAACTGCAGGTAGTTTAGTTGAAAATTTGTTGGGGGTTTTAGGGTTTCTTTTGAATGGCTCCCCGGTTCTTAGCTTTCAAGTAATCAATCCCTCGGGAACGAATGGACTGTACACTACCGGAAACAACCTTGGGGGTAATCCGAGTAATTTTAGAGTGCTACAAAGTGGCAATGGAGATTTTCACTTGGGTATTTCTCCAGAGTTTAATTACAATGGAGTTATTATCAACAATGATGTGATAGGCGCATTATTAGGCCTTGCTTGCGCCAGCCATAATTTCAGTGTATTTGAAGCTTACCGAATTGGGAATTTAGACCTTTCCTCTGTCGCGAATTTTACGTCATTCGATGGGGGTGGGCTTAACGTAATAGGCTCTACTCGGGTGAATAACATCAATCGAGCTATAGACGATAACTTGAATACTTTTTCCAGTTTCCCTAACAATCTCCTAAGCTTTAGTGTAGGTCAGTTTATCGAACAATCCTTCGAATGGGGGATGCCTGCTGCGGAAAATGATCTTCTGCGTATTACTTTTAGTAACTCGGGTGGTCTCCTTAATTTACAGCTTTTAAATTCACTCGAGTTGGTTACCTATTTTAATGGGGCAGAGACAAGCAGAAATTCTATCGGCAATTTAATCTCGGTGCGTCTGTTGGATCTAGGCGGTGATCGAGGACTTGTAGCAGCGAATTTAGGCGTTCCCTTCGATCGGGTGGCTGTGCGCGCCAGTAATGTACTGAACCTAGGACTTCTTAATGGAGACCTACGCATCCACGATGTCCGCCTGGATCGCGCCTTTATCTGGACAGGAGATGTGGATACAGACTGGTTTACGGACGGCAACTGGTCTACCGGCATAGTTCCTTTTTCGAATTCACGTATCATCATTCCGCAGCGACCGAACCAGCCCACCATCCCAGCTGATTCCAGCTTCACGCTTACGAGCGTCGGTGAGCTGATCATGGGGACGCCTGAAAACCCTAATGCCATTCTTACCGTGGAGGGAGGCTTTATTCTTGAGGGGGGGACGGTCAGCGTTACCCAAGATGCCGGCAGCTTCATCCGCATTGCCCCAGGGGCGAATTACCAAAACCTCAGCACGGAAAACCCAAACCTAGAGGTGCAGCAGCGCATTCAAGGCAACCGTGGCTGGCGGATGGTCGGCGTGCCCGTAACAGGTGCCAGCTATGCTGCCTTTACTGACAACATGGTGACACAGGGCTTTCCGGGCTCCACCTTCCCGTCCTTACAGCCCAATCTGCTCTGGTTCGATGAGACCGACATCGGGACCACGAACCAAGCCTGGCGGCAGCCGAGCCAGGCCAGCGCTATCGTTCCCGGTGGGCGGGGGCACTACCTCTTTGTCTTTGGCGGAGCCACCCGACCCGATGCGCCGAGCACCCCTTATCCGGATGCGCTGCCTCGCCTGATGGCCGTGCAGGGCCAAGAGCCCAACCTCAGCACACCCTTTTCTTTTCCTTCCCTGACCTTTACGCAGCGCGATACTCTGTTCGTGGGTACAGGGCCACCCGATAGTCTCGCCGTCGTGGAGGTCAACCTAGCCGATGAGGGATTTAATATGGTGGCTAATCCCACCGCCTCCGTGCTGGACTGGATGGGGCCTGGATGGACACGCACGAATTTAGATGGCAGCATTTACGTGTGGGATCCCACTTTAACCGGGGGTACGCCGGGAGTGGAGGGTGCTTTTCGGGTGACCAATGGCAGCACAGGGGACTTCGATGGGCGTTTGGCTCCCTTCCAAGGGTTTTGGGTGAAGGCAAATGCGGCCAACCCCAGTCTCTCTGTATCGAATGCAGCTAAAACGGCGGCTTCGGCTTCTTTTATCGCGCGTCAGGCCTTCCTCGGACCTGAGCGGAGCGATCCTGTCCTCGTCTTAGAAATCCGCGGTGCTGGCATGGAGGGAAGCACACGCCTGCAGTTCAGCCCCTATGGCTTGATCGGGGCTGATGTGTGGGATGCCTATCAGCTACAGCCGCTGGGGAGCTCTTGGCTGGTGCCCTACACGCGCAGCAGCAGCCGACATCTCTCCCCGCTGGCCATCAACCATTTGCCGCTGGCGGCACGGGAGGAGGGCATCAGCATTCCCCTGTACCTGGCCGCCGCCCGGGAGTTCCAAAGTTTCTCCGGGGATTTCACCTTCTCCTGGTCTTTAGAAGGGGACTGGCCAGAACACCTAGCCGTGCAACTGATGGATCATGCCCAGCGGCGAGCCGTAAATATGCGGCGCCAACAAAATTATGGGCTGCGCTACCGGGCGCCAGACCTCGTGCAGGCTGCGGCAGAACGGCAAGCGGGTGGAGCTTGGGCTGCCCTTCAGCTGCCCACGCGTCCTGCTATGCAAGCGTCTAATGCGCCGCAGGGGGCTGGACCTCAGGTGCGATTGTTGCGCGAGCGGGAAGTCCCTGTGGCGCCCTTTACCCTGCGCATCGGGCCTGTAGAAGAGGGGGATGCGGGCTATCAGCCGCGAGATTTTACGCTATTTGCGCCTTTTCCGAACCCCTTTAGCGATCGCTTAACGGTCCGCTTTTTCCAGGAGGAAGCGGGCGCGGTGGCGCTGGAGCTATTCGGGCCTGCCGGCCAAAAGCTGGTGGCCTGGGAAGAGGATTTTGCCGCAGGCATGCACCGTCTCGAGCTTCCGGCCGAGCAGTGGGGTGCGGGCATGTATGTGCTGCGGATTCGCAGCGGACGTCACATCGAAACGAAGAAATTATGGAAAAAGTAGTGCGGAAATATCGCTTAGCGCTGCTAGGATTTTTAGCCTGGCTATCTGTCAGCGCCGTGCAGGGGCAGCAGGGGGGCGGACGCTTTCGGGCCGAGATCCGCGCTACCGCCACCGTGGTGGATAATATCGAGCTGCTGACCATTCGGGATCTGTACATCAGTCAGCCGCCACTGGGGGATTCCGTGGTACTGATTTCGCCCATTCGGAGTGAGCAGGCCGCCTTAATGCTGGCTACGGGCCTCCCGGATGCGCAAATTCGCATTACCTATATCCTCGATGAGCGACTGGAGGAGCGCGAGGAGCGGATCGGCGAGATAGGGATAACTTACTTGCTCTCCTTCGCCGAGGAGGATACGCAGCCCCAAAGCCTGCAGCTGGACGTGGGAGAGGCGATCTTGCGGCTCAGCCCGAAAGGAGAGCTGTATTTTTGGTTAGGGGCTTCTATGGACCTGCGGCGCGCTGTGCCGGGCGTCTATGCGTCTGAATTTATCATGGAAATCGAATATATCTGATGCGTAAGAGAGGTATGGGACTTTTACTGGCAGTACTGTGGGTGGGACTTACAGCCTCTGCCCAACGTATTAACTTCGGGGCCTTTACCACTTCCGACGAGATTCAGCTTATGCCGGGCACGCTTCCAGAGCTGCTGTTTGAGCGAGACGTGGATGGTGCCGTCCTGGTGCGTGGCAGTGGCCGTACAGCAGTTTTACGCCTGAATAATCCACTGGTTACGCCGCTGGTGATAGAAGTGCCAAGTGAGTTTGATGTCACCGTTTTGATAGATGCTCCCTCAGAACTTGTGTTGGGAACAGATGCCTTGCCCTTTCGTTTGCGTGTGGCTTACAATAATCAGGGCGTTCCGAATGGAGAGGTCGAGTTAGCCCGAACGGGTGCACAGGAGCTTCCGCCGGGAACGCAGGTCTTCACCCTTCCTGCCCGTCGTCGTACCTCTGGCGCTCCGGGTCCTCCGCCGACGCCTCTTCATGGCGGCTTTACGCGACCGAAGACCTTCATTCATTTCTTTTTCTATGGGGAGGTAGGCCCTGTGGGCAATGTCCCCGCAGGAACCTACACCGGAGACATAGTGGTGACCTTTACCTTAGATAGCACACCATGAAAAAAGCCTTGTTTTGTTTCTTCTTGTTAGGGGTATGCTGGCGGCCTTTTGCTACACAGGCACAGTGGGTAAATGTGGAAATTGAACTGCCCGCCTCTTTATTGCTGCAGTACAGTCCGGAGCTCTCCGGCAACCCTGCCATCGCGGCAGGGGAGTATGTCTGGTATCGGGTGCTGGCCCAGGAGAATATCGATGTTTTACTGCTGGTGGAGTTTTTAGAAGAGTTGGAAGCGGCTGGCTTTAGGCATCCTGTGCGCTTCTTGCCATCCGGCTCTTTCGATACCGCTGAGGCCCAGGTTCTCGGTGCCGGTCCGCAGCTTTTACGCTTGGACGCGGACCCACTTTTACTCCGCGATCGCCTGCCGGAACGCTACTCTTTTTTTGCATTTATTGGACTTCCTTATGGCCGTGCGGCGCGTGTGCTTATCGAAATTCCCTGATTTTTTTGGATGTATGGAAGTTTTGTCATTTGAGTGGTTTGGAGGATTTTCATGCCAATTTTTTAGGGGTTGATTTTGGTAAATTAAATATTTGATTAATTCTATTTCTATTATGTTTTTCGGTAACAAAAATCGCCTTAATTCTGACAAAAAAAGGTTATATGATTACATTTTTTCACTAAATGGAGATTAGTTGAATAGAGGGGGTAACGAAATAGAGGCGTATCCAGTATATTGCAGAGTAATTAAAATGAACCATATGAAAACGATCTTTACTTTCGGGATTCTTGTTGTAGCAACATGTTTCCTATCCTTTGGCGCCATGGCGCAGACTGCCCTTACGGGAACTATCAATGCGGAAGCGCGGGTACTCGATGATTTATTAGTTGGAGGCGGAGATAGCCGGGATTTGTTATTTGGAGCTATGCTTGCGGACCAAATAAAATCCGTTACGCCGGCAGGTGTTCCTACAGTAAATGGTGGATCACTGTTTACAGCTAACGTACAGTCAGGAGCTTTCATGGTGCAAGCTACTGCAGGGTCTTCAGTAGAGCTGACCTTTACCTTACCCGCGGTATTAGACGGTCCTGGAGGTGCTACCTTACCTATCAATTTTGCTACTAATGCAGCTGGTGACCCGGTAGATTTCGCGGCTATAGCAGTGGGCGACAACCTACAGACCGCTATAGGGGGAGCTCTTACGGCATTCAGTCCCGTAAATGCCTTTACGCATACTGTGGGTACCAATGCACTTACAGGCTTTTCTAACGGTTTCTTCGTGCTGATCGGTGGCACGGTAAGCGCAGCCGCCGCACAGGCGACAGGTACCTATACAGGCGTAATAACGCTCGAGGCGGCTTACAATTAATTTTTCTTAAATGCTTGTAAGCAAACTTCTTATTCGCGCATGCTTTCTAGTTGGATTTGTGCTTTGCAGCCATTTCCCGCTAGTGGCTCAAGTCTCCATAGCACCGACTTCTGTTTTTTTAGATCAGAGTGGTGTGGGAAGCTTGTTCCTTTCGAATACGGCAGATGAGCCGATGGAAGTAACCGTTTCCTTTCAGTTCGGGTATCCGTACTACGATGAAAATGGGGAGATGCGCATGCGCTACGAAGAGGCTACTGATCAAGTCTTGGCATTGGATAACAATGTGCGGGCATTTCCCCGCGCATTGGTTCTCCCTCCTCGTCAACAGCAAACGGTGCGCGTGATGGCAAGGCCCCCCGCCAGTGCGGGTGATGGACTTTACTTCACACGCGTAAAGGTGTCCTCCGTTCCTCAAGCTGCTGAAGTAGGTGAACAAGCTGCCGATGAAATCGTCACGCAACTATCCTTTCGTTTCGATCAAGTGATTCCTGTATTTTACAAACGTGGAAATCCTGAAATAAAGCTCTCTTTCGAAAATGAAGCCGTAGAATTGGATGTAGCAGCGCGCAACTTGAAACTCCGCCAGTCCTTTCAAGTGGAAGGCCCCGCTCCGTTTTTGGGTTCCATGCGGGTACAGTTGCGCGATGCATCTGACGCACTCCTTCATGAGTTTGCATCCACCCAGGCGCTTTATTTTTCAGGTACTCGAAATGTGAATATTCCACTTCCGGAATCTCTGACGCTAAATTCGGCAGGCGACTACCGTGTCGTGGTGCAGCTAGAATCGCAGCGTTCGGATATGGAGCGAAAGCAAATCGTGCAGCTGGCACAGCCGCTCGTATTCGAGCATCCCGTGCAGCTGCGTTAAGCTTAATTCCTCGCGAATTTTCTCCTCTTTCTTCAGAAGACGTCCTTGTATTTAGTCAATAAATACTGCAATAGTAATATTTATTACGTAAATAAGTCCAAAAAGTGTTTTTTTGGACTCGTCTTGTTTGTACTCCTCACTACTTCTTTCTTGTTTTTTATCCCTTTGACGCAAGCCCAGCGGATCCAAGGGAACACCTATGAGGAAACGCTGCTGGTATTCACCTATCCTGGCGTGGGGAGCTATTACATTTCAGCTCAGTTTAAAGGGGATCGGGTACTTTTACCTGTAGGAGAGTTATTTAATGTGCTGGGCTTCTTTTATGAGCGTATGCCGGAAGGTTTCGGTATTCAAGGGGGATTCGAGCAGTGGGAGCCTACCTGGCGAATAGATCCTGTCGGACAGACGATCTGGGTGGAGGGCCAAACCTTTCGCCTGGAGGCAGAAGAGGTTTTTTTAGGCGAAACGGACTTTTACTTGAACCCAGCGCGCTTCGAGCAACATTTTGGGTTGGTATTCACAGTAAACCCGCTCAACTTACAGCTCTCTCTGAATGCGCAGCGGGCACTTCCTGTGCTGCAAAAGCGGAAACGCGATGCGGAGCGGGACCGCAGGCTCGGGCAGCTGGGGCAGCGGCAAAAGGAAGACTATGTCCTTAGCCATCCGCTACGTCGCGACTTGTTTCGTGGCGGTATGGTAGATTATCAACTGGCCTCGACCATTAGTACGGAAGGTTTTTTGAACTTTGCGCGACTGGGGTTCGGGGCAGAGCTTTTAGGGGGCGATGTTCTTCTGGCCGCTTCCGGATTCCAAGGCGATCAGGGCATGCGTGGCTTTCTGCAGCAGGCACGCTGGCGCTATGTATTCGAAGGCGGCATGCGGCCAGATGACAATGTGGAGATCGCTACGGCCAGTCTGGGGGTCATTCCCACTACGGGCATCACAGCGGCACAGGTGCTTGGCGTGGCGGTATCCAACGATCCAGTTATTCCGCGGCTAAACTTTGGCACCTACCTCGTCGATGGCTTTACGGAGCCTGACTCGGAGGTGGAACTGTTCGTAAATGGCCAGCTCTTGGCCTTTGAGCGCGCCCAGGAGGACGGGTATTTTAAATTTGATATGCCGCTGACTTATGGTTCCGTGCGCGTACTACTGCGGTTTTTTACGCCACAAGGGGAGATCTTCACAGAGGAACGGCAAATCCAGATCCCATTTAATTTTTTGCCGAAAGGCTTTCTTTCCTATAATGTACAGAGTGGCTTTCTTCAGGATCCGCAGTCGCTAACGTTTACGGATCGGCTTGGGTTTAGCTCGGTGCTGGCTTATGGCGTACGAGATCACCTAACCTTTCGCGTGGGAACGGAGGCCAACTTGGATACTTTGGGCCAACAGATGAACCCCTACGCTGGATTTTCGGCGCGTATTTACGATCAGTATTTATTGAATGTGGACGTGCAGCCTGGCCGCCTGTATCAGGCCGCTGCATCTGTCTTTTATCCTTCGAATGCGAGTGTCAACTTACAGTTCACCGAATACGATGGAGCTTCTATGTTTAATCCAGGCGGGCTCCTCCGGGAAGCCAATGCGAACACGTTTTATCCTTTTTTAATCGGTAAGCAGCAGTCGGGTATTCGGCTGGGTGCCAATCGCTTCTGGCGACCGATGGGGGATCATGTGACGGGGATTAATGCCGACTTTAACAGCCGTGTGGGACGGGTTATCGGACGTATAGGCTATCGGGGAATCGGGCTGGGTGTGGAGACTGGTGGCCGGGTAGCGCGGCACTTGATTAACTCCTCGCTCACGTATACGCTGCCGCGCCTTCCAGGCTTTCCCGTTTTTGTACGCGGCATGTTTCTCCGAGGGCAAATTATCTACAGCGCAGACGAAAGGGTACCCCTGAATTTAAGCGCCTCACTGTCGCAGACACTCTTCAAGCGGGGACGGCTAAATCTGAATTATGACCGGCAGGTTGCTTCGGGTTCCAACCTCTGGCAGGTGAGCTTTTTCTATGATTTTACGCCCCTGCGGTTTATCAACCAAAGTACTGTGCGGGGTAAGCAGGTGTCCACTTCTACGAGCGTATTCGGATCGGTGGCCTATGATCCGAGCAATCGGCAGCCTTATTTTACCAACCGAGAACAAATCGGCCTTTCGGGTGCAGCTTTCCGCATGTTCATCGATGAAAATGATAACGGCGTCTACGATGAAGGGGAAGAGGTAGTGCCTGCTAAAGGCGTCCGGTTGAATCTATCGGCCAATGCAGCCTTAGGGAAGGATGGAATCTTACGCGTCACGCAGCTGCAAAGCTACTGGAAGTATCAGGTGACGCTGGATCAAAAGTTCTTCGCCGATCCGACGCTCGCAGCCCAGCAGGATGGATTCGCCTTTATCGCGCCACCGAACCATATACAGCTGATCGATATTCCCCTCTACCGAACAGGAGTCATCGAAGGCGTGTTGCTAAATGAGGAAGGAGGGGAAATGAAGCCGAAAGGAGGGATGCGACTTCGCGTAGAGCGTGCGCTCATGGATGAAGAAGATGGGCTGCGCTGGGAGTTGACCGAAACGCTGAAAACTTTCTCGGATGGCTCTTTTTATACCTACAACCTGCGTCCTGGCACCTATCGCTTACGACCTGACGAGCAGCAGCTCGCGTATATGATGCGTGTTTTCGATGAGGCCAACTCGAATGCAGTTTTTACGATTCGGGCCTTAGCGGATGGCGATTTCGTAGAAGGGCTGCGTGTGGAGCTGGCGCCTAGCGATAAGGAGGAAGAATCCCGCTATCCCCATGAGCTGCGCCAGCGTGTGCATCGCCTTACGGAAGAAGCCGAAGCGGCCTATGCGCGTAAGGATTTTGAAAACGCCTGGAACCTAGCGCGCGAGGCGCATCTCTTGATCCCAAGCGCTGAGCGTGAGGCTCTGATGAATAAGAGCAAAGCTAAATTCTAATACGGAAGCCGTAGGCAGGAAAAAAAAATCCCCGCTAGAAACTAGCGGGGAAAAGTCTTCACGTGCAAGCCGTGTGGTTAAAAGATGTTTTGGCTGGTTGTAGTGCCGGGACTTACGTATAAAGACTTCGTATCGGGTAACGTCATATATAGGACAGAAGTTCTTAGTAGATGGTGGAGGGAATCCTATTTCATGAAAATAGGATTCCCCGGTTTACAAGAATCAATTCATGTGTTAAGCTTTCCCGCGTAGCATCATGTTCCAGTACATGAAGGGAAGGCCGTATTTTTTAAGCAGCCACATGCTATACTGCTCTTTCGTCGTGTCGACAAATTTCGAGATAAGGGGATCAGAGTCCCGCACATTATCGTATTTAAACTCAGCTAATACCATCTTGCTATAGCCGGTTACCAGTGGACAGGAGGAGTAGCCCTCATAGCTGGCAGTACCCATTTTTTCCGTTTGGATAAGCTGTAGGAGGTTTTCCACCACCACCGGCGCCTGTTTCCGGATGGCGGCCCCTGTTTTTGCCGTAGGCAAAGCGGCCACATCCCCCAGCGAGAAGATGTTCGCATAGCGGGCATGCTGCAGGGTATTGATATTTACATCGATCCACCCCTTGCTCGGACCTTCTTGTGCGGACACGGAAGACTGGCGCACAAAGTCCGGTGCCTGCTGGGGCGGTGCCAGGTGAAGCATGTCGAAAGAAAGCTTGATCTCGGAGTCGCCGATGATGTTTTCTCCGATGCGGTTATCTTCTGTCAGCACACAGTTGTTATCCCCCGGCTGCGCATAGCGGAAATAAATCTCTCGATTAGGGCCGTCGATTTTCGTCGGGGCGTAGAAGGTTTTCAGGATGATGTCGCGCTCCAGAATGATTTTATTTAGGGTGCGGGCAAAGTCCTTTACGCCGAAGATCACCGAGCCCGGTGTGGCGAAGACAACATTCGTTTTTTCCCTTATGCCTGCCTTACGGAAATGTTCTTCTGCGAGGTACATGATTTTTTGGGGGGCACCACCACACTTAATGGGCGTAGTGGGCTGTGTGAAGACAGCATTTCCGCCTTTGAACTTGCGAATGACTTCCCAAGAATGCTCGGGGTCTGTATAATTCGAGCACACCACATCCTTCCCGAGGGCCTCTGAAAGTCCTGGAAGGAGCTCAGGCGCCATGACCAAGCCTGGCGCTACTACGAGGTAATCATACGTGAGATCACCGGAAGCGGCGGTCGTGACAGTATTTTTTTCCGGGAGAATGTTCGTCGCTTTATCTTGTATCCACGTCACCCCTTTCGGGATATAAGCGGCAGTCTCTCGCTCAGTGGCTTTAAAGTCAAAGGCTCCAGCACCGACTAAAGTCCATGCAGGTTGATAATAGTGCTTAGACGAGGGCTCCAAGATCGCTATCTGGAGATTTTTGTCTTTTTGTTTGAGCTGTGCAGCTACCGTAATGCCGGCTGTGCCACCGCCGATGATGAGAATTTGTGCATGCTTCATGGTTTCTGGGTTATTTTATTGTACTTAATTTCCTAAATATCCCCGTTTTCCTTTGCTTTTCCTGTGACAAAGGTCACCTTCCGCTTTTTGTTTTGTGCAATCGTTCTAAATGTAGAGATATAAAAAAAAGGATAAGAAACTTGTTCTTATCCTTTTTATACTCTTTGGCCGCAGGCCAAAACTTTTTTCTAAACAGCTTCCAAGCATGTTTATACCGGATCTTCTACCGGCTCTTCTAGCTCGATATCAAAATCCAAAATAGGCTCTTCGATTTCCAGCAGCTCGGGAGCTTCATCCTCGGAAACCACGCCTCGCGCGATCAGTTCACCCATTAGATCTAGCTGTCTGCTAAGGTCAGCCTCTTCTTTATGGGCTTTCTGGAAGGCCTTCAGCAGCGCATCATCGTCGTAGCTGGCATAGCGCTCGGCACGTGCGGCTCTCAACATATTTTTCTTCTCTGTCAGTAGGGCTTCTTCCTGTTTGGCTAGGTCTGCTTTCCAGGCACTGATGTAATCCTCTGTCAGGACGGACTCATAGAAGGGGGTTTCATCTACGGGAATTTCCTCTTTCGACCCATCCTCATGGGTGACCACGAAGACTTCTTCATTATCCACCATGACATACTCATCGCCGGTTTCTACATCGACTATTTTGTTTCCTTCATACACAAAACGCTCTTCTACCGACATTTCTTTGCCGCAGGCGAAAAGCAGTAAAACAGATACTCCTACACTTAAAATGGTCGTTTTCATTGTTATAGTTTTTTAATAGACTTTTTTATCTTCTTTTTCTGCCCAGGCGCGGAAGGCTTCTCCTGCCTGCGGCAAAGCTAAACGCTTAAATGGGATTTTTCGACTTACATGAGGTTTATCCAGCTCCTCATAGATAAACTGATCGTCGAACCCGATGGCTGCTGCATCTGCTTTCGTATTCGCATAGTACACCGCTTCGGGTCGTGCCCAGTAAATGGCGCCCAGACACATCGGACAGGGCTCGCAGGAGGTGTACAGCGTACAACCTTCCAGCTGGAAGCTTTGGAGATGTTTACAGGCGGCACGAATAGCCACTACCTCTGCATGGGCCGTCGGATCCAGCTGGTCTAGGACCGAGTTTGATCCTTCTCCGATGATTTCGCCGTCTTTCACGATAACACAACCGAAGGGCCCTCCTTTACCAGCTTCCATGCCGGTTTTCGATAAAGCGATCGCCTTCTCCAAGAAGTACGCGTGTGACTGTTCCATGTGTGAAGCAGAATTTCGTGATAAAAAGGGTTTAAAACCTGTAGTTTAGGTTACAAAATTTCTATACCACTAATACGGGAAAAGTATCCTTTTTGTTCGATTAGCCCATCCACTTTGTCAGGAAATCCATAAATGCTTCTTTGTAGAGGTCTGACACAGGCAGGCGATGCTCGCCCACATGCACGGTGTTTTTCGACACGGCATCTATGTGGTCTAAGTTTAATATCGTGGAGCGATGGATCCGCATAAAGTTGTCCTGGCAGAGTAAATCCTCCATGTTTTTCATACTGGTTAATGACAGGATCGGGGCGGATTTTTCTTTTAGATGTACCTTTACATAGTCTTTATAGGCCTCGATATGGGTGATGGCGGACTTGTTGACCTTAATGACCTGGTACTCTACCTTTAAAAAGATATAATCTGGGGAAGAAGGAACTGCAGCGGCACCTTTGGCCTGCGCAGCGGGCACCTCTCGCTCCTCGAAATACTGGTACACCTTACCTGCTGCCCGATGAAATTCCTCGTAACTGAAGGGCTTCAGCAAGTAGTCGATGGCTTCTACTTTATAGCCTTCCACCGCGAATTCATTATACGCTGTGGTGAAGATGATTTTGGGCTTTTGGCCAGCAGGCTTCGCATCCAGCAGGCGGGCCAGTTCCATGCCACTCAGTTCGGGCATCTGAATATCTAAAAAGACCAAGTCCACAGCCTCCTGATTGAGGAAGGTGAGGGCCTCCACCGCATTCGAAAAGGTCTTTTTCAGACGTAAAAAGTTGGTCTGACGAACGAAGCTTTCGAGCAGGCCGATGGCTAAAGGTTCGTCGTCGATAATCAGGCACGTAATGGTCATGAGAGTTTCAAGCTTAGGGTGGCGATAAAGGTATTGGTCTCCTCGCGCGCTTCTTGGGTCAACTTGTACCGGTCGGGGTACAGGAGCTCCAGGCGTCGGCGGGTGTTGGCGATGCCGATGCCACTGGCCTTCCCCTCGGGGGTGTCTTTGTTGGCTGTGAAAATCTGGTTTTGGGTGCGCAAGGTCAGGGACTGATCGGTGAGTGCTAAGCTGATATGGATGGTGCAGGGCTCCTTCGTGGAGATGCCATGTTTAAAGCAGTTTTCTACCAGCGGGAGCAGCAGCATCGGAGCGATAGTCGCATGGCGATCCAGCGGTGCGATGTCCATCTCCACACTGACGCTGTCGGTAAGTCGCAGCTGCATAAGCTCGATATAATCATGGAGAAAGTCGATCTCTTTTTGCAGGGGCGTTAGGTCTTTTTGGGTTTCGTAGAGCACATAGCGCATCATGCGGCTGAGCTTGAGCAGTGCCTGCTTGGCCCGATCTACCTCTATGTTGGTCAGGGCATATATATTGTTTAGGGTGTTGAAGAAAAAGTGTGGATTGATCTGGGCTTTTAGGTAGCTCAACTCTGAGTTCACGCGTTCCCGTTCCATGGCCCGACGCTGGCGCTCATCACTTTGCCACTTTTGGACAGCGGCTACGGCGGTGCTGGTGCCTACGGCCAAAAAGAAGATCCATAGGTTATTTAGAAAATAAAATAGGTTTCTGGGCTTCGGCGTGTAGGGTACATCGGGGCGAAAGGCCTGATGCATCTGCCGCTGCATGTCCACCCAGTCATCGTAGATGAGCAGCAGGCCCAAGTAGCCAGCTCCTGCCAGTAGGATGATCAGTAAAAAAAGGTAGTTGTGCTTGCTAAACAGCAGCTTGGGTACCAGGTACAGCATATTAAAATAGAAGGCCAGCACCAGGAGCACGAGGATAAAGGCCTGCTTGCCCCAGAAGGCATCGGGTAGGTCCACTTTCCAGGAGAGTGGTGTCACCAAGAAGAGCACAAAACCAAAGGACGCCCATCCCAGCACATGGATGAGCAGGCTGACCAGGCGGCTTTTTTGGGTGGGAATGGATAGGGAGCTTTCCATAGTTGTGTTTTCGTAAGGGGGGCGCTGGCGCAAAGCAATTTGCTTTGGCCCTTGGGCCCGAATCCTCATTTAGAGCGAAAACAAATAAACTACTTTCCTACGGTAAAACCATAAAATATCGCTGAGCAGGCCTTTTCTGTCGGCAGAATGGGCCATTTTTCACGTTAAACGTCATTTTCGCCGGCCAGCAGATTTAGTCTGCAAAAAGGGGGGATTCGTCGGCTAAAAAGGGCGAACAGTCTACTTGATTTTTTTAAGCGCAACTTATCCCGCAGCTTTGTGTTAATGCTTCGAGACGAAAATTACTTCCTATGAATCAAAGACCCAACTATCATTCGTTTATAAAGATTTTCTTTTACTTTTTTATGGTAACCTTTTGCCTGCCTGCGGGATTATTTGCCCAGGGGGCAGGTCAGCAGAGCAGTGCAGCTTCTCGGGCCAGCTATACCATTTCCGGGATCATTACCGAGGGGGGCTCTGGAGAAGGTGTTCCTTATGCTTCGGCGGCACTTATCCGCAAGGAAGACGGACAGTCGATCGCGGGGGCTGTGGCTGATCTGGATGGTAAATTTATCATCAGCGGGGTACGTGCTGGGGCGTATACGGTACAAGTAAGCCTGCTGGGCTATGAGACCTTTAACTCTGGGGAAATTTTAGTGGGGCCGGATAATCCAGAGGTAAATCTCGGGGTGCTCGCCCTACAGGAGGATGCTGTGAAACTGGATGAAGTCGTGGTGCAGGGGCAGCGTAACCTGATCGAAGAGCGCGTGGACCGCACCATTTTTAATGCAGAAAACGATAAAACTACAGTCGGAGGGGATGCGACCGATGTGCTGCGTCGTGTGCCGATGCTGTCTGTGGATCTCGACGGAAATGTTTCCATGCGAGGAAGTGGAAATATCCTCGTTTTGATTAATGGCCGTCAGTCGGCTATCGTCGCGACGAATATCGCTGAGGCGCTGAAACAGATTCCGGCAGAAGAAATAAAAACGGTGGAGGTGATTACCTCGCCTTCGGCCAAATATGACGCCGAGGGTACCGGCGGGGTGATTAACATTATCACCAAGAAAAATAATTTGCAGGGGGCCTCTTTAAATGTAAACTCCAGCGCAGGACTTCGGGGCTCTAATTTAGGGGTAAATGCCAGCTTAAAGCGAGGCAAGATGAGCTGGACCTTGGGGGGCTTCGGGCGCGCCGGCTATAACATTCTCGGAAGCTTCGAGAATACGCAGCAGCTGCGCGATGCAGAGGGAAATGAGACCGCCACCATCCAGCAGCAAGCAGACACGCGCAACAGCCGACTTTTCGGGAGGTATAATTTGGGATGGGATTATGACATCGACAAGTACAACTTTATGACGGCCTCCATCAGTTTTGGGGTGCGGGATTTCCGTAGCTTCCAGGATGGCTTGCGCTCAGATACCTTTTTAGAGGATATGCTGCAAAACAGCATCGTTCAGGATGTGCGTACGGATAACTTGTCGAATAACATCGACTTGAATTATAATTACACGAAAACCTTCGAAAAACCGCAGAAGGAGTTCAGTATTTCCGGTCTTTATAGCCGAAATAACCGAACAAATGATTTCGTGCAGGCACTCTATAATGGTACACTCACAGATATCGTCAGCCGCGTGAAAAATGAAAACTCGGGTATCAATGAAGAATTTACCGTGCAGCTGGACTATGTGAGCCCGCTGGGCAAAAAGTCCGGTCAAATTTTAGAATATGGAGCGAAAAATATTTTGCGCCGTGTGACTTCGGACTTCCAGCGCTTCCGCTCGGTAGGTGAAGGTCCTTTCGAGCCTATCGAGGGCATCAACTTTAACAATGAGCTGCGCTACGACCAAAATGTGACGGCTGCTTATGCTTCCTACACGACGGCCTTTTTAACCAACTATACCTTAAAGGCTGGCTTGCGTTACGAGTACACAACGATCTCTGCGGACTTCCGAAATTCAGAATTAGAGGCAGATATCCCTTCTTACGGGACCTTCGTGCCTTCGGTGAACATTGGCCGTAGGCTAAAAAATGGCAACATGATTAAGGCCGCCTACAACCGCCGTATTCAGCGCCCTTCTCTAAACTTCCTTAACCCGAATATTGACGATGCGAATCCGCTGCAAATTTCTCAAGGGAACCCGCTTCTGGATCCGGAATTGACCGATAATTTTGAGTTGGGCTACAGCACCTTTATCAAGGGTAGCTCGCTGAATTTCTCTTCTTTCTACCGCAGCACGACGGGGTCTATACAGGCGGTGCGGACCACATTAGCCGATGATATCATTTTCACCACTTTTGAAAATATCGGAAACGAGCAGGCTGTAGGTCTGAGTATCTTTAGTAACATTCAACTGTCTGGAAAATTTAGCTTAAACGGAAGTGTGGAAGGATACTACGCCATGTTGGATAATGGCTTAGAAGATCCCTTATTCGCTGCTTCGAACACGGGCTGGGTTTTTAGCGGACGTCTTTTTGGAAATTATACCTTGCCGAAAGACTGGCAGATCCAGTTGTTTACCTTCGCTCGCGGCCGTCAGGTGCAGCTGCAGGGGACTGCCGGCGGCTTCGGAGTGTACGGTTTGAACTTGAACAAACAGTTTAATGAGCGCCGGGGAAGTATCGGCTTCGGTGCGGAGAACTTCTTTACCTCTGAGTTTATCATCCGTAATGAGCTACGCACCCCCACGATTATGCAGAATTCTACTGTCGGTCTGCGTAATATGAATTTTAAAGTCAACTTTTCCTACCGCATCGGGAAGCTGAGCACGGAGGGTCCATCGCGTCGTAAGCGCCGAGGGGTGACAAATGATGATTTAAAATCCGGAAGCAGCAGCAGTGAAGGTGCTGTGGGCGGTGGCGGCGAAGGCGGTCGATAAGTAGTATTTTTTTTTGATTATTTAGGTGATGAGAAAAGACCCCGACACTGTCGGGGTTTTTTTCGTTTTGATTTTTTTTTGCCCGAAGGGCAAAGTGCCGGAACCAAGCGGCAGGTTTATTGGCTTATAGGTGTATCTTTGTGTACACGTTTAGGTTTTTCCTTTCGGAAAATGAAAAGGGAATCCGGTGCGAATCCGGAGCTTTCCCCGAAACTGTAACTTCCGTCATGCTTTTATGCAGATGCCACTGTCCCGGGTTCGGGGTGGGAAGGCCATAAAAGTGGAAGGAGCCAGGAGACCTGCCTGTTCGTGCCACCCTAAAATCGGAGGAATTTGTCGGGGAGGATGCTTGTGCTTGCCAGCGGGTAAGTACGACTGTCGTCTCTGGCCTGAGGTCTCCTGTTTTGGGTTTTTCAGACTTAAATCCATACGGAATATGCCGAAGACAAAAGGGACGAAGCTCCCCCCGCGCACTGCTTTAAAGGAAGGCGAGCATTATTATTTTGAGGGACCATACATGGTTTTTACGGAAAAGTATCACCTGCTGCGCGGGTACTGTTGTACGAACGGCTGTCGCCACTGTCCCTACTCCAAATGAACCAAGCACAATCTTTAGAAGAGCGCAAAGCAGCGGCTCGTACGTCTATTTTCAAGGCGGTTTTTCCGAATACAACCAATCATTACGACACCCTTTTCGGCGGAAATGCGCTGCAGCTGATGGACGAGGTGGCCTTTATCGCGGCGACCCGTTTCTGTAGGAAAAAGGTGGTAACCGTTTCCACAGGTAAGATTGATTTCAATCATGCCATTCCCGCGGGTACCATCATCGAGCTGGTGGGAGAGGTGCTCCGCGTAGGGCGCACGAGCTTGGAAATCGAGGTCGGCATCTATGTGGAAGAAATGTATTCGGAAAGAAGGGAGCGAGCGATTCGAGGTAATTTCACCTTCGTGGCGGTGGATGAAGCGCGCAGGCCGATTTCTGTCTTGTAAGGATAGGATGGGGACAGTTTTTTCTTTATTTTTGCAACAAATTTGCATCTAATCAATATCAATAAATGAATTCCGCAACTTCTTTACCGCGCATCCCTGTCTATTTACTCACAGGATTTTTAGGTAGTGGCAAGACCACCTTTTTAAACACGCTTTTACAGCGCTGGGAGGACAAGCGGGTGGTGGTGATTGAAAATGAGTTTGGCAGCACCTCCATCGATGGTGCCTTAGTGAGTGCGGCTGTGAATCAGGTCTATGAGTTGGCGAACGGTTGTATCTGCTGCAGCCTGGATCATGAGTTAGTCGAAGTATTAGCTCAGCTTATCAAGCCGGAAAGTCGTCCGGACATCTTGGTCATAGAAGCTTCGGGGGTGGCGGATCCGGGAACTGTGGGCGCCATTTTCAAGCGGGAGGATGTTTTGCAGTACTTTCATTTAGAAAAGATTATCGCACTGGCGGATGCGGAGAATGTCGCGGATCGCCTGGAAGAAACCGTGGAGGCGGGGCGGCAGCTGGTGGCTGCTGATGGCATTATCATCAATAAGTGCGATGCTGTGCATCCGGATTATTTGGTGGAGGTACAGCGGCAGCTGGCGCGCATTAATCCGATCGCCTCCTTTACATTTGCCCGGTACGGGCAGGTTCCGGACACATTTTTAAGCCAGGAGGTTTCCCGTGAGCGCTTGTTGCAACAGCCGTTAGCGGAGGAGGAGGCCCATACGCCGGGTTTAAAAAGCATGGTTTTTGGGTTCCGAAAGCCTTTCGATCGGGATAAACTAAGTGCCGTGCTGAGCATGCGGCTTTTTGTGAGCTATGCGCAGCTGTATCGGGTGAAGGGCTTTGTGGACATTCAGGGGCAGGCCCATCGCTGGCTTTTGCAGTCTACGGGTAAGAAGTTGACCTTCGTCGATATGGGCCCTTGGCCGGAGACGCTTCCGCGTCAAAGTGCCCTGGTATTCATCGGCAAGGGTTTAGAACGCCTGGCGATGCAGCGTATGTTAGACCAAGCTTTAGCTGAGTAAATGATCAAGTATCTCATCATCATTCCTGTAAAAATCTATCAGTGGTTCATCTCTCCTGTTTTGGGCCCTAACTGTCGGCATAGTCCTACCTGTTCGCATTATATGTTGGGGGCGGTGGAGGAGTGGGGGCCTTTTCGTGGCACCTGGCTGGGCTTGAAGCGTATTGGGCGCTGCCATCCCTGGGGTACTTCGGGGCATGATCCCGTGCCTAAAAACCCGGCTAAAAAATAGTTGGCATTCATTTTTTAACAGGGGTTCTCAAAAATACGGGTTCAAATCTTAACCTGTTTTTAAGAAAATTACATCAAATCAGGGAATGCGGGTTAAATTTTAAACCAAAAAAAAGGAGTCTTTCGTAAAAGACTCCTGAGGTGGGTTTATTTGTAACTGACTTCAGCCATATAAACTTTGGTAAATGTTTTACTTCTGTCCTTTTTACGCTACCAAAATTTTCTAAACTTATACAAAATTGCTCAAACTACCTAATCTGCTTGTGGTTAATTGTAAAAAAAAATAAAGGGCCATATGCTTTTCAATCGTTTTCGAGTAGACGGGCCGTATGCTGTAGCTGGTAATGCTTCGGAGTTTGACCGAATTCCTGTTTAAAGGCACGGATGAAGTAGGTACTATTTTGGAAGCCGGACATGAAGCCCACCTCTTGAATTTGGTGTTGGCCGAGTTTCAGTAAGTTTTTGGCGAGCTTGAGGCGTTCTTTCAGGATAAATTCTTTGGGGCTAAGCCCCAGTTCCTGTTTAAAGCAGCGGGAGAAATGAGCGGTGCTCATGCAGGCTTTTTCGCTGAGTGCTTCCACGGTCAGTTTTTCGCGGATATTATCGCGAATATAGCTAAGGATAAAGGCGAGGCGATTTGAGCTGCTTTGGGTTTTATAGGTTTTCTCCAGCATATCGCGCGCTTGCGTTTGGGTCAGGCGGATGAGGAGTTCTTTCAGGGCAAGATTAGCGATGAGGTCTTTTTCTTTCGAGCGTTCTTTAACGCCGATCCGGATGAAGCGGTTGATAATTTCGCTGAGCTCTTGGTTGTTACTGAGGTGAAAGTACGATAGATCGAGCCCCCAGTCTTGGGTGATCATTTTTTCGGGGTAGCGCTCATTCAGCATATGGAAGGTATTTTCGATCATTTCCTTCGAGATCGACAGGGCGATGCACTGCGTGGGGCTATGGATGGCTGCTTCGGGGAAGTCGATTTTCATGACCTCGTTCGGTGGGACGATGACGGACTCTCCGGGGACGTAGTCGAATCCGGGCTTATCGAAAAGGTGCATCACTTTTTTACCTTTTAGCATGGTGGTAAGCACGAGATCTCCAAAGACCAAGTTGACCGCTTTCGCTTCTTTATAGGTCTCAAATATATTTAATTCACAGTCGTTTAAAGTGAAAGTGGTGCGGTTTTCTACGAGCGTTTTTAGGTCGCGCTCATTTCTCCAGGGGACGCCGGCGATGAATTCATGCTGCATAAGTTGGTATTTTGGGTAACTCTATAATCCAATAATTTTACTGTTTTTATTTCGAAAAATCAAGTTTTTTGCCGCTTATCTTATTGTGTTTTCGGGATTTAGCAGCGCTGTCTGCTGCAGAGGCGTTTTGGAGCAGGAAAGTGGCCTATGGAGCATGTCCTTTGGCCCGGTTAGGGCCTTCAAGAGATATAAAAAGGGTATATGTCAGATCAGGTGGATACAATGATCGATTTGGTGGATTTTTATCAATAAAGATGTGGGATATTTGATCTAAACCAAAATAACCAAAGAATCCATATGTCAACACAAACATTATCACAGACGGCGCCAGTGGAGCGTCCGGAAATCAAGGCGCGTTACGATCATTTTATAGGGGGTAAGTTTGTAGCTCCAGCGAGTGGGGAGTATTTTGATAATATTTCTCCTATAGATGGCAAGCCCTTTTCTCAGGCAGCGCGTGGCAACAAGGAAGACATCGATCGTGCGCTCGATGCGGCCCATGAGGCATTTAAAACCTGGTCGAAAACTTCTCCGACGGAGCGGAGCCGGGTGCTGAACAAAATCGCTGATGTTATGGAGGCGAATTTAGAGATGCTAGCACGTATCGAGACGATCGATAATGGCAAGGCTCTAAGGGAAACGCGGGCGGCAGATTTACCCTTATGTATCGATCATTTCCGCTATTTTGCAAGTGTAATTCGTGCGGATGAGAGCACGATATCGGAGCATGATGAGCATACGGTATCGATCGCGCTAAAGGAGCCACTCGGCGTGGTGGGGCAAATTATCCCATGGAACTTCCCGCTGCTTATGGCTACGTGGAAAATAGCGCCTGCGCTGGCGGCAGGCTGTACGACGGTCGTAAAACCTGCGGAGCAGACGCCGACGAGCATCATGGTGCTGATGGAGTTAATCGCAGATGTACTTCCTCCAGGGGTTATTAATGTAGTGACGGGTTTTGGGCCGGAGGCCGGAAAGCCATTAGCGAATTCTCCTCGTGTGGCGAAGGTTTCGTTTACGGGGGAGACGACTACTGGACGCTTGATCATGCAGTATGCTTCTGAGAACTTAGTTCCTGTAACCATGGAGCTGGGAGGTAAGTCGCCGAATATATTTATGAAGTCGATCGCTGATGAAGATGATGCCTTTTTCGATAAGTGTATCGAAGGTGCAGTAATGTTCGCCTTAAACCAGGGGGAAGTGTGTACCTGTCCTTCACGTATCCTCGTGCATGAAGATATCTACGATAAATTTATGGAGCGCGTGGTGGAGCGTACGAAGGCGATCAAAATGGGCCATCCTCTAGCGGAAGATACCATGATGGGTGCGCAGGCGTCTAATGATCAGTTCGAGAAGATCCTTTCCTACCTGGACATCGGAAAGCAGGAGGGTGCTGAGGTGCTCTGTGGTGGTGGTGCTATGCATCTAAATTCAGGTTTGGAAACAGGCTATTACATTCAGCCTACCATCTTTAAGGGCCATAATAAGATGCGGATTTTCCAAGAGGAAATTTTCGGTCCAGTAACTTCTGTCACTACCTTTAAGACAGTAGAGGAGGCGATTGAAATCGCAAACGATACCATGTATGGTTTAGGTGCGGGACTTTGGTCCAGAGATGCGCATGAACTGTATACCGTTCCGCGTGCGATTAAGGCAGGCCGTGTTTGGGTAAATAACTACCATGCCTATCCTGCTCATGCGCCGTTTGGTGGCTATAAAAAGTCCGGCTTTGGAAGAGAGAATCACCTGATGATGCTCGATCATTACAGAGCGACTAAAAATATGCTGATTTCTTACAGCAAGGATAAATTAGGCTTCTTCTAGGCCGTAGGCCTGTTCCTGATACAGGATGATGGAAGAAAAAGAGCCGCGCGTGCGTAGGGTTCTGATCACAGAAGCCGCCATGGAGGTGATCGATACACTGCGCAAGCGCTATCCGGATGGACTGATGTTTCATCAGAGTGGTGGCTGCTGCGATGGCTCCTCGCCGATGTGTTTCGAGAAAGGAGACTTTAAGATCGGCAGCAGCGATGTGTGGTTGGGGGAAATTTATGGCTGCGACTTCTTTATGAGTGCAGATCAGTTTGCCTACTGGAAGCATACCGAACTCACCCTAGACGTTACGCCAGGGAGAGGGAGTAGTTTTTCGGTGGAGATTCCTCTAGGGGTACGCTTTCTGATTCGTTCCCGCGTATTTACGATGGAAGAGTTAGCGCGTCTAGAGCCTGTAAAAACAGGAGATTCATTTCCTGCAGTTTAGCCGATTTTATTCCCTACGGGAAATTAAAACGTCAAACGGACTTCTGTTTGGCGTTTTTTTTCGTCTAGCGCTAGGAAAAATACGTGATAGATGTGAGGATAGCAGGTATAAATAAGAACATTCTGTTAATAGCGCTGTTAATTTAGAAACCATCTATAAACGTTCTGGGGTAGCTGGAATCTCCGAGAACTACCGAATATGGAATGGTATTTGTTAAATTTTGTTAACATAATTCGTTTTTCACGAAAAGTAAATCAGATGAAGAAGATTTTCCTATTACTGTACGTGGCACTGCCAGTCTTTTTATTAAGCAGCACTTTACAGGCCCAAATTCCAAACGTAAACTTTAACGTGGTCAAAAACGACCTAAATGAGGGCAATCTCCTTCCTGCGGAGGAGGCCTTTTTTATTCGAGGCGCCCTGCCAAAGGATATTCACTTTGTAGAGGTGAAGGTCAAACCCAGCGATCGACGTACGGCTACCGCCCACCACTACAACTGGAAGACAGCATTTGATTTCCGAACAGATCAGTATGAGTTGTTCGTATCAGAACCTTTAAAAAGTAATGAGCGCTATGATTTTGAATTTGCCTTTTACGAACTGGCTTCGAAAGAGGACATGAAAGAGGTGAAGACGCTACTGGGAGAAAACTTACGCTCTTACCTGAAGGCTAATTTAGAGGTGACCGCTTCAGGCATACGTTCTTTCCGATCGGATCGTGTGATTTTACGTCAGCTGGATGCGATCGTGGAGCAGGGCCTGACGGATTATCGCCATTACTTGGATCGTGATTTTCAGGGTTTTTCGGATGTGGTCAAGCATAAACTAGCCCAAAAAGATAAAATTCGCCTTAGAAGAGCCCGCTTTAATATCATCCGCTCCGAACGCGGAACACAAAAAGAGGAGGACAAAGCTGTCTACGCTGCCACCTACATGGAAGAGCTTTTCGATTTAGTCGAGAATGAGTTAGAACAGTATCTCAGCCGTTCTTTACTTACCCTGGTAGACATCCGCAGTGTACGCAACTACCCTACTGAGCGCTTACAAAACAGCCTTCCGCTGAATGTAGGCTATGGGGCCTTTGCCGTGAGGCGCTCGCTAGGCAGCACGCAGTACTTTAATGGGCCCTATGTGGGCTTGAGCTTGCCGCTAGGCAATACGACTTTTACCAAGTTTTTAGGTAATGCTTCTCTATCAGCGGGTGTTTTTGTGCAGAACTTCGAAGCGGAGGGAATGCAGATTTCAGGGCCTTTCGTGAATTTACCGATCTATGTAGGTCTTGGATACCGCGCCTTTAATGTGCTTCGCTTTAATGCGGGCGCCGTGCTGATCGACATGGAAAATGGTGGTTCTGGAACTATTTACGCACAGCCATTTGTGGGCTTGAGTTTGGAATTGAATTTATGGTTAGGATTTAATCAAAAGAAACGATGAAAAAAAGCAGCTATGTACTTATAGGTCTGCTGATTCTGTTTCTTCCTCGTTTTTCGAGCGCCCAGCAGGCCGACTTCGCTTGGCGCCTGGGGTTTTCAGGTGGTTTTAGCACGTATTATGGAGATCTTTCTCCTGTACGCTTTAGTGGCCCTTTCGAGCGGGAGGCTATGCGTCATCTGCTCACCTATAATCCGCATTACGCCGATAGGCCCTCTTTCCGGATAAGCCTGGAGCGTGCGCTGTCTCCAGGGTTGGGTGTGCAGCTGCATTATGGGCAGTACCGTTTCGGGATGAATGACCGCTTCGTACGTCCTGATGGCAGTTTACAGCTAGATGCACCGAATTTCGATCGGGCGCTTAATTTCCGTAGCGACACCTACGACTTGGGCTTTAATTTCGTTTTTCGTTCCGATAATGGACGTCTCCTCAGTGAGCGTGCCTTTATAGCGCCTTATTTCACTTTAGGTGGGGGGCTGATGCTCTACGATTTGCGGGCCGACATGCGAGACGATGCGGGGAATCCCTATGTTTTTTCCGACCCTAGCCTGGTACAAAATCGTGTTTTTGAAACGCGCCTGCTGGATTTTCAGACCGAGGAGAGGCCGAATGACGGGTATGCCTTTTACTTGAATGCAGGTTTAGGAGTACGTTTTCGGCTGAATGCACGTTTTGAGTTGTTCGCACAGACGGACATCATGCATGCATTTTCGGATCAGCTGGATGGTGTGGGGGGTAATTTTCGGGAGAGCTATGCGAGTGATTTCGAAGCCTTTTTAGCATCCCCGGGCACAGGCGGTGCGGGCATCGAACCAGGTGCCCGCCGCGGAGATCCTTCCTCAGGTCAGGACTGGGTGCTTTTTCATGGTATTGGACTGAAATATAGTTTTGGCGCGCAGCGCAATGATTTCAAGGCGGCCAAGCTTTCTACCCCTCGTCCTTCTTATTTGGAAGCGAGAGGAGATATCGAACGTGCGCGCGAGGAGGCTGAAAAAGCCCAGGCGCGTCGTGAGCGCGAAAAAGCGGCAGCAGATTCTCTGGAAAGGCTTCAGCTACTAGAGCGGGTGGCCTCCTCCCGTGGTCAGCAGGAGCGCGTGGTGAATCATTTTTATATCGAGACACCGGACTACGCTCAGCTGGACCGGATGGATGAACAGATGCAGCGCTTGCTCTGGCAGCAGGAAATCGATCGCCGCGAGCGGCAAAAGCTTGCCAATAAGCAGGCAGCCAGTCAAAATAGCGCCTTGCTCAGCACGTTTGCTGCGCAGCGCGAGCTATTGCGCAGGGACACGCTTTTAGTGGCGGAAGAGCGGGACTCCAGTTTAAAAGCGACAGAGGATCGAGTGCTGGAATTGCGCTACGCGCAATACCGTCTCGAACAAGAGGAACTTCGTTTAGATGCTGAAATCGATAGCTTACGCACCTTAGCGGTAGGTCCCGTTACTCCTTTGGCTAGTGGCGCTTCACGGACGCGGCTGGAAGCAACTGCTGTGGATCGTCGCGCTCTGGCGAAAGAAATGGAGGCCTATATGCTGCGCGAGGGTTTCGAGTGGGATCCGGAGACGACGCGCAGCCTAGAAGAAGCCCTGTTAATGCCTATCTCAAGTTCCGATACAGTAGGGAATCGTTCTGTACAGCTGCAGGAGGAGCGCAGTGCTCGATCGCGAAGAGAGGCTGTAGAACAGTCTAGTCAAGAAGAAGCGGTCAAAGATTCGGCTGGTCAGGAGCGACTAGCGGCTGATGGGCAAACCAGGAGGCAATTTTCCTCTTCTGATATGCGGGCTGACTCTGTGCAGCAGCAAGCCTTACAGCGTCGTATCGACACCCTTTACATACGGAATGAGGCCCAGGAGCCTACTCGCGTGGAACGTGTAGAGCGCGAACGTTATGTGGAAGATGAGCGTATGCAGCGCAGGATGGATCAGCTGGATCGGGAGTCGCGAGCCTTACGCGAGGAGCGAGAAGCATTAGCGACGCAGCGGCAGCAGCAACAGCAAGCGATGGGGACGTTAAACCGAGCGGGAGCAGTGCGCTCGACCGCGGGCGCGGGTGTAGGGGAGGGGGCTGGATATAACGGCTCAGCAGCGGCCACGGCCAGTCCAAGCCCTTGGTGGCCTTTTGCCGGAGGGCTAGCGACCGGCGTGGCTGTAGGTTCGGCTGCATCTAATGGAGCTGGCACCCAGCAGAGTGGCGTTTCGACCACAGTGGGAGCACGTAATGTCGTAGCTTCCGAGCCGAGAACGCTAGAGGAACGCCTAGAGGCTGCCGCCTACGAACAGGAAGTGCTGCGTAGACAGCAGCTCGCGCTGTACACCTTGTCAGAAAGTGTGCTGCGCTTTCCGATCATGGAAGATAGCGAGCGAAGAGAGTTTGAGCAGCTGACTTCTGTAGCGGTAGGGGAGGCGGAGCAGGTAGCGGCGCCTCGGTTTACACAAGGGGGGCAACAGCCTACGTCAGAAACTCAAAAAGCTTTAGCAGCAGTAGAAAAGCGTCTAGCGGAAACGGAAGCGGAATTAGCCAGTCTACGCGCTGCGCGTGAGGCTACGGCCAACTTGGATCGTACGGAGGTCCGTTTGTTAAACAGCAAGGTAGAGGTATTCTTTGGGATTAATCAGCGCCAAGCGAGTGAGGAAGAAATCCAAAAGCTGGAGGATATCGCCCGCTTTGTGAAGGAGCGTCCAGGGTATCGCCTGCAGTTAATGGGTTTTGCAGATAATACAGGAAACATTTCCTATAACCTTCGTCTGATAGAAGACCGCATCGCGTTTATTCGTGAGCAGCTGATCGAAAAGTTCGATGTACCAGCTGATCGGGTAGAAAAAGAAGTGGGTGGCTTAGTTGTTCGTGGGCGTCAGTCTGGGACAAATGACGCCGACCGAAAAGTAGAAGTGCGGATAGCAGCACTGGAGGAGAAAAGGTAAGCTAAAAAGAGAAGTTGAGAAAAGACCCTGTATGGGGTCTTTTTTTCTTACTCTTGATGTCGCCTCAAGCGTGTAGAACAAGCAGCCACAACTGGTGGGGTAGATCGCTGTTTGTTGTGCATAAAAAAAGACCGATGCTTAGGGCAAAGGTCTTTTCATGTTCTTTAGAAAACAGCTTATTTTTTATACATCACCTGCTTGACAGCATCGATGGTTCTTTTCACGTTTGGAATGGTGGTTTCGATGTAGGTAGGCGCATAGCTCAGTGGTACATCCATGGAGTTTACACGAATCACAGGGGCGTCTAAGTAATCAAAAGCATTTCGCTGAATAGAATAGGTTAGTTCAGAAGAAATGGCAGCTAAAGGATTGGCTTCTTCTACCACGACACAGCGGTTTGTCTTTTTTACCGAGTCTAAACAAGTTTTATAGTCGATCGGGCGCACTGTTCTCAGGTCGATTACTTCCGCCTCTATGCCCTCTTTTGCTAATTCTTCTGCTGCTTCCAGGGCGACTTTCATCATTTTACCAAAGGAAATAATGGTGACATCTTTGCCTTTACGCTTGATATCGGCTACGCCAATAGGAAGCAGGTATTCACCCTCTGGAACTTCTCCTTTATCTCCATACATGAGCTCAGATTCCATGAAAATGACGGGATCATTATCACGGATCGAAGATTTTAAGAGCCCTTTTGCATCGTAAGGATTAGAAGGGACGACTACCTTTAAGCCAGGGGTGTTCGCGAACCAATTTTCAAAATTAGAAGAGTGAGTCGCTCCGAGTTGTCCTGCATTACCTGTGGGACCACGGAAGACAATCGGTACACCGTACTGCCCACCAGACATGGCGAGCATTTTAGCAGCCGAGTTGATAACTTGATCTATCGCTACTAGCGAAAAGTTAAAGGTCATGAACTCGATGATAGGTCTTAAACCGTTCATGGCAGCGCCAACACCTAGTCCAGCGAAACCCAGCTCCGCAATAGGGGTGTCGTATACACGATCTGGCCCGAATTCATCTAGCATGCCTTGGGAAACTTTATAGGCACCGTTATACTCCGCCACCTCTTCTCCCATGAGAAACACGTTTTTATCGCGTCTCATTTCTTCTGTCATGGCTTCTCGAAGGGCCTCTCTAAATTGTATGACTCTCATTTTAGTTTCGGTTTACAGCTCGTAAAAATAGGAAACTCTCCCTCAATTACAAAACCGAAATCGCTTTTCGGCACGCTCTTATGCTTTTAGCGAAAATGCTAGGGTTTTTCCACAGGCTTTCCTGCTTTTTCCCAGGCGATCATGCCTCCCTTGAGCTCGTAAATTTCAGCTATGCCTAGTTTTGCTAGCAGTTCAGTAGCAGGCTGTGAGCGATTTGCCGAGCGACAGTAGACGTAAAATTTTTTCGTTCGGTCTAGTTTCGCAACTTTTTCTTCGAAACTGTCCTCAAGTACATCGGCGAATGCAGCACCAGCGATGTAGCCCTCGCGAATTTCCCGCTCCGTACGTACATCTAAGAGAATGATATCCTCTGGCTTCTCGGCGGCCAGATAAGAGGCGAATTCTTCCGCATCTAAACGAATAATTTTTTCGTTTTGCGCCTGTGAACAGGCCGCAAAAAAGAAGGTCAGTCCCAATAAAAAGAGAGACAGCTGCGGTGAAATAGGTAGTCGGTGCATAGGGTGCGAGTTTTTTTTAGAATGTTTCTCAGCTTGCAAAACACTGTTTTCGCATTCTTTTTTTAGGATTAAGCTTCAATTTACAGCTTTTCTCTTGTAAATGAAAATGAAGGCAAAACTTGTTTGGATGGTGTCCCTACGAAAGGGCTGCTGAACTCCCTCTCATTCACTGATTTAACAGGTCGAAAGGCGAATATTCTCAGGAAAATAGGTATATTTGATTATTGAAAATAGGAATTACTAAGCCAAATGAAAAATATTGTTTTACTATCCGATACACATGGCTACTGGGATGCGCGCATTGCCGCTTATCTCGAAGAGGCGGATGAGCTCTGGCATGCTGGGGATATCGGCGAGCTGCAGCTGGAGGCGCTAGTGCCCAAGCATGTGCAGGTACGTGCCGTTTATGGAAATATCGACGATGAAAAAATTCGCCTCCGCTATCCAGAATTTTTGCACTTTCAGGTAGAAGGCCTTAAGGTTACTCTCGTGCATATCGCAGGTATGCCGCCGCGCTATGCGAAAGGAGTAAAAGCGATCTTAAAGCAAGAGCAGCCGGACTGGTTGGTCTGCGGACATAGCCATATTTGCCGCGTCCAAAAAGACGATGGACTCGGCCTGTTATATGTGAATCCTGGTGCTGCTGGCAGAAAAGGCTTTCACCGGGTGAGAACGCTCATGCGCTTTCGCCTGGATGCAGGAAAAGTGTCCCACATGCAGGTGATCGAGCTCGGACTGCGTGCAGCACCCGCTAAAGAATTACAGTTGGGATAAAAAAATAGAGCTCTCCACGAAAGCTCTATTTTCAGTTACATACCCTCCGTATACACGGAGAGTCCTGTTTACTTATCAAAAGATTTTTTTAACTCCTCTACGTCCACGTTTTTAATCACGGGCTTTGCTGTAAGTTGTTTAATTCTCGCAACGCGTGAAGTAGCTGCTTGTCTTCTTCTCTTTAGTTTTCTTTTTAGCGTAGTAACGGCCATGGCTCTATTAATTTTATCTGTTAAATGCTATCTATTAAAGGACTGCAAAAATAGGAAATATTTTTTGAAAACCATGCAGGATGCCTTAATCTGAGGTGATTTATTTCAAAAAACGGGGTAAGCGGGCAGCTAGAGGCGGGCTCTCCACATGAAAAGATAGCGCCTTCCAAAAAATAGGCGTAAATTGCGCCACTAAAAAGAAGCGATTCGCGATACTCCCCATGCAAAAACCTAGTTTACCTAAGGGTACCCGAGATTTCGGTCCTGCACAAATGGCCAAGCGCGCCTACATCTTGCGCACCATTACTCAGACATTTAAAAAGTTCGGTTTTCAAGCGCTGGAAACGCCTGCCATGGAAAACCTGAGTACCCTTACCGGGAAATATGGAGACGAAGGGGATCAGTTGCTCTTTAAAATTTTAAACAGTGGCGATTTTTTGAAGCAGGTTGCCGCGTCTGATTTGGCCGAAGGCCCCGCCCATATCCTGCCGAAGGTGGCGGAAAAAGGGCTACGCTACGACCTGACGGTGCCTTTCGCGCGTTATGTCGTGATGAATCGGAACGAGCTCGCTTTTCCTTTTAAGCGGTACCAGGTGCAGCCTGTTTGGCGTGCGGACCGTCCGCAGCGTGGCCGCTACCGGGAATTTTACCAGTGCGATGCCGATGTGGTCGGAACGGAGAGTTTGCTCTGTGAGGTTGAAATCATCGCCATGATCCAGGAAGTCTTCGCTAACTTGAAGATTGAAAATTATCAATTGAAACTAAACAATCGCAAAATCCTTAGCGGTATCGCCGAGGTGATCGGTGCAGCAGGCAAAGAATCGGCTCTCTGTGTGGCGATCGACAAGCTGGACAAGATCGGCTGGGAAAAGGTCCAGGAAGAGCTGGCAGAGCGTGGATTTCAGGAGGGAGCGCGTGCAGCTCTCGCGCCGCTGGTGGCACATAGTGGTGACGTGGAGGAGACTTTGGCCTTTTTAAGCAGCTATTTAGCGCCTTCAGCGATCGGAATGGAGGGTCTGGAGGAGCTGCGCGAGGTGTTTTCCCTGCTGCAGACCTATGGGGCTTCGCCCAAAGGAGTTGTACTGGATGTTATGCTCGCTCGTGGGCTTTCGTATTACACGGGAGCTATCTTTGAGGTGCAGGTCCCAGATACAGGCATTGGTTCTGTTAGTGGGGGCGGCCGCTATGATAACCTGACCGGCGTGTTTGGCTGGGAAGGAGTGCCCGGGGTGGGCTTTTCCTTTGGCGTGGATCGCCTGTATGATGTACTGGAAGTGCTGCAGCTGTTTCCAGAAGAAGCCGTAGAGGTAAGTGATTACCTCTTGGTGCACTTTGATGCGAAGGGCTTTCAGTACGGGCTCAGCTTACTGGCCAAGCTTCGTGCTGCAGGTCTGGCCGTAGAACTCTATCCCGAGCTGACGAAGATGAAAAAGCAGCTGGCCTATGCCACCAAAAAAGGAATACGTAAGGTATTACTTTTAGGAGACGATGAAATCGCAGCAGGTCAGGTGACAGTGAAAGATCTCGAGGCAGGCACGCAGGAAATGCTTCCATTAGAAGCTCTCCTCAGACAGCGTGGATAGGAATAGTGTAAACGTATTCGCATCCAGCGATTATAAAAATCGACTTCTGGGTGACTGTTCCTAACATTCGAGGAAAAGATGAAGTTATAGGAAGAGGCATGTGGTATTATTTAAATTTCACATGCTTTTTTATTCCTTATGCGATGAGGTCCTCTTTCTTTAACTCTTGGGCACTACTGCTCTTTTTATCCCTTTTCTGCCTTACATCTACCACAGGATTCGGGCAAGCTGTGCCTGCCCTTACAGGTCCGGAGGTAGTGTGTGCGCAGTCCGGGCAGCTGGTGAGCTTTTTTGGTGGGGGTGAGCCCCAGCAAGATCGCTATTTTTGGACTGTCCAAAATGCTGCGGGGGATACCTTAGCGAGTCGCTCCGGAGGGGAGGATTTACAAGAGCTGCGCTTTGCCTTCACGAATACGGGTACTTTTACGGTGAGTTTACGCGTTCTTCGAGGTCCCTTCGAGCTGCCGGTATTTACCGGAGCCCAGCAGGTGCGTGCGGTGCAGGTGCCCGCCCCTATCCTGCGTCCTGATTTTACGCTTTGTGCAAACGAAACTGTCACGTTGCAAGCTGTCGATCCCAGCACAGAGGGCCTGGATGCCTTTACATTCGAATGGCGTGATGAAGCCGGAAATGTTATCGGGAATGCAAATACGCTTGCCGTACAAAACGAAGGGAGGTTTTCCGTTCGGTATTTTTTAGCTTCAGACAGTGGCAGTTCCTGTGCGAATCAACTGGAAACCTTTGTAGGAAATTTCGGTGACATTCAGTTTACCTTTCCGGATGAGGAGGTCTGTGAGGACCAGACGGTGCTCATCGAGAGCGACAGCCCTTTTGCAGGCAATTGGTTTTTCCTAGATGCTGCGGGCACAAGGCAGGCGCTTCCCCGTGGTGTCAACCTGACGCTGAATCCGCGTGTCCAGCTCCCGGGGCCCGGCAGCTACACGATTATCCAAGAGGTTCAAAACCCCGATAATCCAAATTGTCTGGTCAGCGGTCAGTTTTCGCTGACGATTTTACCCGCACCTCAGCTCGAGGCGGAGGTGCTCCAGGGGGCTTCCTGTGAAGCGGCCACGGGCCAATTGCGCCTGAGCGCCACCGATACACCGCTGCAAGTGCGGAGTACCTCCAACCCAGAGCTTCCTACCTTTGAGCTACTACCGGGAAGTCCTCAACTTTTGGATGGTTTGGCGCCTGGGGTATACACCTTTTCTGTGGAAAATGATTTCTGTCTTTCCGCCCTGGTGCTCACGGTCCCGAATGAGGCACCCAGTCCGCTAAGTTGGAGCCCTGAGCCGCCCGCCTGTACTGAAGCTGGCGTAGAAAATGGTGGATTTCGCTTAGCGCTGACGGAGGATATCCCGGGAATCTATAGCCTGACATCCCGAACCACAGGGGAGGAGGTAGCCGAAGGACGACTGGAGGGACAGGGGGATGCCATCCTCGTGCGTCTTCCGCCTGGAGCGTATCAGTTGAATTTTATCGCCGATAGCCCCTCTGGTGGATGTGCCTTTCCGGAAGAAAGCATCTTGGAAGTAGATATGCCGGACCAGGTGCAGTATAGCGCTCCTACCACACTTCGCAGCTGTGGGCCAGCTCTTTTAGTACCCGCGGCGGATGAACCCCTTGCCTACAGCATCCGCTTCCCCGATGGCAGTGTCCAGGCCTTTTCTGAAGACATTCCGCTTACACAAGAGGGACAGTATGTCCTCACAGGGCGGCCTCTAGCAGCGGATGACACACGCTGCCCAAGGAGCCAAAACATACAAGTATTTATTTTTGATCCCGTCCCGGTTAATCCCGTTTTGATCGAGGAAGACTGTTCGGGTAATCTATTCTTTGAAGCTCAGGTCGAGGATCCAGCCCTCGCGTCCGAAAACCTAAACTTCCGCTGGTATGATGCCGACGGCGCCATTATCGGCAGGGAACAAGTGCTGCTCATCACACGTCCGGGCAGCTATTCCATGGAGGCACTCCGTAGCGGGGTTACGGCTTGCCCGGATGGTCGCGTGCCTTTGGACGTTGCCCCTATTTTAAGTCGTGTGGCCGGCGAGTTAGTAGTCAGCGCTTTTTGTGAAAATGACTTGGAAGGCAGCATCGATCTTTTGATAGAGGAAGACGCGGAAGGTGTAGATGAAATTCGCTGGCAGTTTTTCGATGCCGACGGCGAAGTGCAGGAGCTCACTGCCTTTGCGAACCAGCGTGCCATAACTATACGCGAAGCGGGCACCTATGAAGCTGTTTGGTTCCGTCAGCTTCTAGGCGGACAGCGCTGTGAAATTGGTCGTGATGTAGTACTGGTGATGGCATTGGAACAGCCGCTGTCGCCGAGTCTGGAACCGATGTATCCTTTTTGTGAGCGGAATGGACGTCGCCCCTTGATTAACCCCGGGATTTTTGAAACCTATCGTTGGGAGTTGGATGGGGAGCTGCTGGCCACCTCGTCCACGTTTCGTCCTTCGCGCACGGGTTTGTACACGCTGACGGTAGGCAATGCTTTTGGCTGTGTCCGGCAGGAGCAATTTCTAGTTTTCGACGATTGTGCTCCTTTTGTGGCTTTCCCGAATGCGCTGCGCTACGATCAGGCTGATTCGGAGCTGCTTTTCTGGATGCGAGCGGATGTACTACGAATAGAAGTTGAGGTTTTTTCTTCCACTGGAGCGCTGGTCTTCTCCTGCGCAGCCACGAATGCGGGAGAGCTTGTTCCGGTTTGCCGCTGGAGCGGCAAAGTAAACGGAGAGCGCCTTCCGTCAGGGGTTTATCCGATGCGGGTGCGGTACTTTACCCGTAATCCTGGTTTGGATGGCCGGTATGACCGTTCCCTAGTGATCCTGCAGTAGGGTGGGCTGCAGGAAGGCTGTCGGGAAACTGTTGAGGAAGTGGCGGCACACAGAAAAGCCCGCAGACTGTTTATGCCTACGGGCTATATGCCAAAGTGGAGCCTACTTTTAGCTGAAAGTGCTATGTCGGGCATATCCGACCGTCGGTAGCGGTGTGTGCTAAAGGTGTACGGAGGTGCGTGAAGCCCCCCGGCTCTTCATACAATTTTCAGGATGCTGTGGACAGGTATGTGCACGCCGCCTTTCAGTTTAATGAACTGCTCTCCCACTGCCCACACGGTGGTATACACTTCATAATGCTCACCGTCCACAGCTTCAAAACGGATGCGTACTTTATTCTGCAGCAGGTTGCCTAGCGCTTGGGCACGCTCTAAATCCGCTCTGCGGAGGCTTCTTTCTTCCACTGTATGCAGTACTTCCTTGGCGCTAAATTTTAAATTTGTGATTTGCTCTTTCTCAATCGCTGTTACCGTTTTCATGGCATTTGTTGTTTAATGGTTCGAGACATATATACATGATATCTTTCCCTAAAGTTCCTATTTTTAAGCGAATTTTTCGAAAAAATCGGATATTTGGTAGAATAGCTTTTTTATCGGGTCCATTCAGAATAAAATTCTGTGTTACTACTTGTATTGGAGGTCGCCACTTTTCACAAATCTTATAAGGCAACTAGGGTTATGGCAGATAGTTTATTTTACCCTAAAGCTTAAGTCCTTATCTTATAGGGCATTAAGGGTAGGTTTTTAGGGGAGTGGAGTAGCGTAAATTTTGGCGCTCAGCGCCCAAGGCCTGCCAGAAGTATCTATTCTATTCCCGGTGGACGCGCTTTCTTTCACCATAGTTCCGAAAACAGGGGATTTTATGTATTTTTACTGACGTAAATGATAAACGAGAAGAGCTATGTTTGATATGATGGGCATGATGAATAAGGTAAAGGAAGCACAGGCCAAAATGAAGGAAGTGCAGGATAACCTTGTTCATGTGCAGGCAGAAGGTGAAGCTGGTGCGGGCATGGTCCGCGCTGTAGTGAATGGCAAGCGGCAGGTACTTAGTTTAGAGGTAGATGCGTCTTTACTAAATCCTGCAGACCGCGAGATGGTACAGGATTTAAGTGTGGCAGCCGTAAATCATGCCCTTGCTGCTGTGGAGATAAAAATTAAGGAGGAGATGAAACAAGCCACGCAGGGCATGCTTCCGAATATTCCAGGCATGAATCTGAGCGATATGTTTGGATGAAACCAGGAGCGATCGTATTGTTGAATTTTAATGGGGAGAAAGTGCTGCCGGATTTTCTCCCTTCTGTTTTACAGGAGAGCAGCTTGCCCATTTACGTGATCGATAATGGGAGCTCAGATGGCTCAGGGGCCTACCTGCGCATGTATGAGGCAGAGGGACGTTTAACGGTTTTACCCTTAGCCGATAATTTTGGTTTCGCGGAAGGCTATAATCAAGGCCTGACACAGTTAAAAGGGCAGTACCGCTTCTTTATACTATTAAATACAGATGTGCGCGTCACCCCTGGCTGGGACCTGCAGCTGCTACAATTTTTAGAGCAGCAGGGGCCTCAAGCCTTCGCCGTGCAGCCGAAAATCTTAGACGCGAAAAAGCCCGATTATTTTGAATACGCTGGTGCAGCGGGGGGATATTTAGATCAGTATGGCTTTCCCTTTTGTCGGGGACGTGTCCTGACACACTGCGAGCAGGACTTGGGGCAGTATGCCGATCCCGTCACCGTGGACTGGTGTTCAGGAGCCTGTATGGCGGTGGAGGCAGCAAGCTTTTTTTCGCTGGGGGGATTTGATGCAGATTACTTCGCCCACATGGAGGAAATCGACCTCTGCTGGCGAGCGCGAAATGCCGGACTGGTGCTCTGGTGTCTGCCCGCCGTGCGGGTCTACCATCAGGGAGGGGCTACCTTAGCTGTGGCGAATCCTAAAAAGACGTTCTTAAACATCCGGAATTCCTTACTGATGCTTATGGATCGCAGTTCTATCGCTTCACAGCGGAGACTTTGGCGGGCACGCCAGCTGTTTGACCTGCTGGCCATGGTACATTTCCTTTTTCAGGGAAAATGGGCGCAGGCGGATGCGGTGCGGGCAGGCCGCAAAGCTGCTGTTCAGCTTCTCCAAAAACGTCCAGCGCCCCCCAAGCACCTGCGAGGGCCTATCAGCCAACGTGAACCCGTGCTGCGCTCGATTATTTTGGCGCGTTATTTGAAAGGTAGCCGCACATACCCAGAACTGTAAGGGATGGGCTTAATCGAAAAGTACCGGATTATTCATCTTTCGGATGTATTTTCGTACTTTCATCATCATCGCCAAGCTTACATAAACGATGATCGGGGAGCCCAGCGTGACAAAAGAGGCGTAAATGAAAAATAAACGAATACTGTCGATAGGGAAGCGTAAACGTTCACCCAGCTTAGCGCAAACGCCAAAAGCCCGGTCTTCAAAGAAATGTTTTACTTGATTCATGACGCTTTTTCGTTTAAAGGTGACCTAATGTAAGGAATAAAATCGATAAATTCATAAGCTAATCAATAGAATAATGTTTAATTCAAGGGTAGTTTTTTTCGTTTTTTTGCTCACGGCCAGCATATTTTATGGTTGTAGCACTCAAAAATCACTATACTCTTCGGCATTCGATGGGATAGAGGCCAATCCAGAGCTGTTAACGCTACACCGTGATTCTATCCGCGTGGAAATAAAGGGCCCACTTCCACTTGAGGTCCTTGCCAAAGACCGTGCCATCACCTTGTATCCGGAATACCACTATGGGCAAGGAGCGCTCCGACTCGGCGAGTTCGAGGTGTTTAATGGTAAATTTACGCCTACCGATCGACGGGTGGATGTATCGCTCCAACTCACCTTTCCTTATTTGCCGGGCATGGAAAAGGGCAGGCTGGTCTTAAAGGGACTTGCTGAAGATGCGAAGGGCTTAAAAACCATTCCTGAAAAGGAAGTGGGCAAGGGGCTAATCACGCTTCCCCTGCTTGCGCGCTTCGGGCAGGTGATCCTAGATGAACCGATCCCCGTCGTGGGCATGTACATGGAAACGTACTTGAACCCAGAGGCCTACCTGGAAGAAAAAATTCACACGATAAAATTTGCCTATGGAAGTGCGCAGCTCACGGGAAATCGCCTGACAAGTTCAGAGTCCGGGCCCATTACTTCGCTGCTACAGCCTGGAAAAACCTTACGCAAAGTAAGCATCCTGGGCACGCATGCCCCTTTAGATGCGGATCGTCGTGATGCGAACCTGGCGCGTATGCGTGCCACCGAAACCGAGCAGCGCATCCGTCAGCAGCTGCGTGGACTCGATGTGCCCGTGGAGGTCAATCATCGAAATGCTGACTTGTTTGACCTTCGGGTGCTGATCGCCGATTATAAAGGGCTTAATGATCGTCAAAAAGCTGCTTTCTATGAGGTGCTGCTGAGTGAAAGTGCTTATGAAAATCAAATTGCAGAGCTGCGTAAGCTCCCTGGATATGCCGCTGTCCAGCGCGACCTTTTCCCGCTTTTGGCCTCGGCCAAGGTTACCCTCTACACCGAACCCTCGGACCAAACGAAAGCGGCCATCGCCTCTCGCGTCTATGCGGCGGTTCGAAATGGAGAAGTGCTGCGGAACCTCAGCGAGGGAGACCTGTTGGCCGCTGCCCAAGATGCCCCCCAGCTGAGTGAAAAGGAGGCCATCTATCGATACATGGAGCAGCATTTCCCATCCGCTACCGCCACGAATAATCTGGGGGTGGTGTTTCTCAACCAAGCGCAGCGTTCCCTCGATCGTAGAGAGCGTAACATTTTGATCACGAATGCTATCGCGCAGTTTAAGACAAGTGCCAACATGCAGCAAAATCCAATCGCTTACCATAATTTAGGCAGGGCCTATCTGATGTTAAACGATTATTTCGAGGCGTATGTGGCGGTTTCGCAGGCTTCTTCTATGGAACGTAATTTGAACAATCCTTTCCTGAAGGAAAACGAAGCCTTAAGAGGTGCTATCGACATCATAAACGGGGATTACCGTCTGGCTACGGTCCGCTTAAACCAAGCTCCGCGTACGGAGGAGCACTTGTTCAACTTGGGTTTGGCTTATTTTCTCTCGGGCGAATATGAGAAGGCGCAGGTGGCCTTTGAGGAAAGTGTGCAGCAGAATCGCTCCTATGGCTACGGATTTTATGGTTTGGCACTCGTAAATGCGAAGGTGGGCAAGGATGAGGACCTGGCACTCGCCTATCTGCAGAAAGCCGTCGCCTATTCGGATGCTTTGCGCCAGCGGGCGCTAACGGACCTGAGCTTTGAGGCATATCGCCAAAACGAGCGCTTTATTGAGGTCTTTCGCCCCTTAGAATTATGGATGGATGGTAGTGGCCCCGTAGAGGGAGCGACAGAGGCATCCACAGAGGAAGTGCCGTAAGGGGCTGGTTCCAGTACGAGAACGTCCTACCGGACAAAATACCCTACCACAAAAGCTTCCTTAGATGGAGGCTTTTGCTGTTTTAGTGCGCCTCCTTTTCGTCTACGGGGACGAGCTCTTTTTGATCTTTTGGGAGGGTGAAGAGGTAAATAAAGGCCATGCTAGCGGTAATGGCGCCGATGGAGAAGACCAGCGGGAAATTTTCGACACGGTTGTTAAAAAGCCATCCACTTACCAGGGCTCCTATGCCGATACCGGCTTCGAGGGCGATGTACATAGTCGCCAGCGCCCGTCCTCTTTTTTCATCTAAAGAGAGGTCGATTGTCCATGCCGAGATGGTTGGGGAGTTCATGCCCACCGAAGCACCGAAGATGATGCCTCCGACGATGAGCTGCCAAGTGGTGGTGGAAAAAGCGATGACCATCATCGCCACTGCCATCGAGCTAGTCGCCACTTTCATCACAGGAATACGGCCATAGCGATCTGAGGTTTTGCCCGCTATGATGCGTATGCCTAAGGAGGAAAGGGTGAAAACGGCGAAGAATAGACCCTTGTTTTGAATGCCCAAATGCTCGGAGTAATCCGGAATGATCGTCAGGATGGTACCGAAGGAAAAGACGGTCAAAAAAAGTACCAGCGAGGGTACCAAGACTCGTTTTTCGATCAGCTCCGTCCGGTTCAGCTTTAGATAGGCACGACGCATCGGTTGTTTATCTGGCAGCGTTTCCTTCAGCCTTAAAATAATCAGGATGGACAGCACCGCCGTGGCGGCAGAAGCATAAAAGAGGGTATTGATATCGAAGGCAGCGGCGATATAGCCACCTGCTGCCGGGCCGGCCGCCATGCCGAGCGATCCGAAAAGCGACTGAATGCCCATGGCCTCCCCTCTGCGCTGAAAGGGTACGATGTCGGCCACATAGGCGGAGGTGCCTGTAGGGGTGAAGCCTGCCGAAAATCCGTGGATGAAGCGAAGTAGCAGAAATCCCGCCACCGTCGTCAGCAGGGGGTAGAATAGGCTGACGCCAAAGCATACGGCTGCACCCACCACCATAACAGGTTTTCTCCCGATTTTATCGGCTAGCTTGCCACTAAAAGGGCGCGAGAGGCCAGCTGTCAGCGTAAAAAGAGCGATGATCAGGCCCTTATACTCCTCTCCTCCTAAGCTGCTCAGGTAGGCAGGTAGCTCCGGAATAATCATATTAAAGCTCGCAAAAAATAAGAAAGAGCTCATGCAGAGCACGAAAAAGTCGAGGGTAAAGAAGGTGGGCAGGAATCGCATGCAGGTACTTCGAAAAGGTCGATTAGGAAATCGGAAAGAGAATAAAGGAGCCGCGGGAAGGAATGGAAAAGCCTGCGGCACCACTAGGATGCCGCAGGCCGAAAAGGGGATGTACCGCTAGAGACGCTCGGTCTAGGAAGCCATACACCACCTGTCGCATCAGTTTTCTGAGCCAGCCTCTTCTTCGCTTTGAGCTAGGAGATAGGCTTTAATAAATTCATTCAAGCCCGCACCATCTAACACCGCTTGCACATCGGAAGTTTCATGGCCGGTGCGCGCATCCTTAATTAATTTATAGGGATGCAAGACATAATTCCGGATTTGGGACCCGAAATCAACGCGCAACTTAGAAGCTTCGATTTTGCTGCGCTCCGCGTTTCGCTTCTCCATTTCCATCTGGTACAGTCGAGACTTCAACATCTGCATCGCCTTTTCCCTGTTGGCCAACTGGCTGCGTTCCACCTGGCAGACCACGACGATCCCAGTCGGCTTGTGCGTCAGCTGCACCTTGGTTTCGACCTTGTTGACATTTTGGCCTCCGGCCCCACCCGAACGGGAAGTCTGCAGCTCGATGTCACCCGGGTTAATGTTGATTTCGATCGTATCATCCACCACCGGATAGGCATAGACCGAGGCAAAAGAAGTATGCCGGCGGCCACCGCTATCGAAGGGGGAAATCCGCACAAGCCGGTGTACGCCGATTTCAGATTTCAGGAAGCCATAGGCGAGAGGACCGTCGAATTCCAGTGTGACGGACTTGATGCCGGCGACTTCACCTTCCTGAAGGTCTACTTCTTTTACTTTGTAGCCGTTTTTTTCGCCCCACATGATGTACATGCGCATGAGAATGCTGGCCCAGTCATTACTTTCTGTACCTCCTGCCCCGGGGTTAATCTCCAGCATGGCGCTGAGCTGATCTTCTTCTGAGCTCAACATTTTTTTCAGCTCCAGTTCTTCTACCGCTTGCTTGGCTTTCGTGTAGTCTCGCTTGATTTCCTCTTCTGAAACCTCTTCAGCGGTATAAAACTCGTATAGGACCTCTAAGTCTTGAAGGGCTAGATGGACTGCGTCGTATGCATTTGTCCAGGCCTTGCGGGCCTGAATCTGTTTCATGGTTTTTTCGGCCTCTTCGGGGTCATTCCAAAAATCGGGCTGGGCAGATACCAGCTCTAAATCTTCTATTTCTGCTCGCTTCTTATCGTAGTCAAAGATACCTCCTCAAAGCCGAAACGCGGGCTTTCAAGTCTTTCAACTGGTCTAGTGTCATAATTTCTTTCGTTTAAGCCTGCAAAGGTCGATATTTTTAGCCAAAAAACCTATGGAAATTCTGCTCTCCTGAGGAGGCATTCGAGGGCCTCAGGGCGGCCACGTTTTTTTTCCGGAAAAACCACTTCGCCGGCTGTAAAAAAAAGGTAGCGGATTTTTCGTAAACAGGCCAGACCTCCGGCTTAGCGTATGGGGTCCTCTTCGTAGAGCAGAATGAGCTGCATCTTGTAGGCTTTTCCGATTTCCACCGTAGACGTTCGCAGGCGGCGAATGGCGATGCCTGCGGCGATCATAGCGGCAGAGCTGATCCAAACGCCTTGGCTGATGGATAGGCGGCCTTCTTGGTTCAACTGGTTCACGGTTTCTGCCCCGAGGAAGAGTAGCCCGCCTCCGATAGCAACCGTACTGACATTCGTGATGGTCTGGTTACGGCTGTCTTTTTTCGAAATGTCGACCGCTTCGATGCGCTCCACGGTCAAGACATTTTCTCGCATTTCGATCAGGTCAGACTGGATGTTGACGATGCGATCAGTGACGAAAAAAGGCTCTCCTTTCAGTTTGTAGGTGAGATCTTCGCCCACACGAAAGCGCATGGCAGTCCGTTTCTTCGCTCCTTTTTGGATGAGTATAAATTTGTCGACAGGTTCTACTTTGGGTCGTGCCCCCTGGGCAAAAAGGCTTCCGCTGAGGAGAAAAAGTGTCAGTAGCAAGAAACAAAAGGGCTTTCCATTAAGCAAGCAAAGCCCTCGGTCAAATCCAAGGGCTTCCTTTTCCATGTCCTTAAAAGCGGGAGCATTAAAGTGTGATGATCCAACCATGGGTGTCGGCTTCTTTACCATATTTTATCGCGTCTAACTTGGCCAAAACCCGATTAGAGAAGGCATCAGCAGTTTTTTCTGGGAGGTCATAGACCGCTCCGCCTACGCCGATTCGGTTAATGTGTGCGATCGTAGCCGCTGTACCTGTCCCGAAGGCTTCTGCTAAGGTGCCACTTTTTAGGGCGTCTTCCAGCTCGGTCACCCGTAGGAAGCGCTCTTCCACGGGAACGCCCATTTCACGCGCCAAGGTAAGGACGGAGTCTCGCGTGATGCCTTTTAGGATCGTACCTGTACTCGTCGGCGCGGTGATAAGCGTGCCTTTAATCAGGAACATCACATTCATCGTGCCACTTTCTTCGATATGCTGATGGGACTTGGCATCTGTCCAGAGCAACTGGTCGAAACCTTCTTTTTGGGCTAGAAGGGCAGGGTAGAGGGAGCCCGCGTAGTTGCCGGCGGCTTTGGCGTAGCCCGTACCCCCTTCTGCTGCTCGCGCATAGGAATCCTCCACCTTCACCGAAACTGGCTTGGCATAGTAATGTCCTACTGGACAGGTGAAAATAATAAAAGAGTATTTTTTGGAGGGGCGGATGCCCAGGTAATCGTCTGTAGCGAAAATAAAGGGCCGGATGTACAAGGAGTAGCCCGCACGGTTTGGAATCCAGTCTTGGTCCACCTCCAAGAGCGTCTTTAACCCTTCCATAAAGAGCTCCTCCGGTACTGCCGGAATGCACATGCGCTCGGCGGACGCATTTAGGCGCTGCTGGTTAGCATCTGCCCGAAATAAAAGCGTCTGCCCGGCCTCATTTTTATAGGCTTTCATGCCTTCGAATACCGACTGCCCATAGTGTAGGGTCGCATTCGCAGGGTTTAAGGCCAGTGGGGCATAGGGCTCTATGCGTGCATGCGACCACTCGCCATCTTCATAGTCAGCGATAAACATGTGGTCAGAAATGGTCATGCCAAATACTAAGTTATCGAAATCCGTTTCTGCCAGCCGCGACGTTTCAGTGCGGGTGATGTGGATCGGAAAGGTCGTGTTACTGCTCATACGATGCGGGGGTTCCAAGTGACTTCCTCAACACCTAACTCTTGGGCATTCATACGGCCCAAAACGAAAAAGTAATCGGAAAGTCTGTTGATATAGGTAATAACTAATGGATTCACGTTTTCTTCTTCTGCCAGTGCGATACAGGCACGCTCAGCGCGGCGGCATACGGTGCGGGCCAGGTGGCAGAAGGAAACCACGGGGTGCCCTCCGGGCAAAACAAAGTGCTTTAAAGAAGGCAACAGGGCGTCCATTTCGTCCATGGCTTGTTCGAGCTGCCGGACATCCTCCTCGTGGAGATCCGGCTTTTTAACTTTAGCTGCTTCCGGAGCCGTGGCTAGATCTGCGCCGATGGTGAAAAGGCGGTCCTGTATCTCTTTTAAAAAAGGCGCCCGACCAGCATTGACCTCTTGGTCACGCACCATGCCTACATAGGCGTTTAACTCATCCACCGTGCCATAGGCCTCGATGCGCATGTGTGCCTTCGAAACACGCTTGCCGCCTAATAAGGAGGTCTGGCCGCTGTCACCTGTTTTCGTGTAAATTTTCATATTTCTCCTGCGGCAATCTTTTCTCTCCGCTGACGCAAGATAAGAAGATCGTCACTTCGTTATTGGGTTTAATTGCTAATTCGCTATAGCTTCTTTTTTTCCGCGTGTAGGATTCGGGTTGACCCTGTCGGATTCGATCAAGCCATCCTTCAGACGAACGATCCGATGGGCATAGTGTGCGATATCGTCTTCGTGAGTCACCATGATGATGGTATTTCCCTGAGCATGTAGCTCATGGAAGAGTTCCATAATATCATAAGAGGTCTTGGTATCCAAGTTACCTGTCGGCTCATCCGCTAATATGATGCTGGGGGTATTCACTAAGGCCCTGGCGATAGCCACACGCTGCCGCTGTCCGCCCGAAAGCTCGTTCGGCTTGTGCATCACGCGATCTCCCAGGCCCACACTTTCCAGTGCTGCCCGGGCTTGATCTTCGCGGCGGCTTCTGCTAAAACCAGCATAGACGAGCGGTAAGGCCACATTTTCCAAGCAGCTCGCTCGCGGAAGTAGATTAAAGGTCTGAAAGACAAAGCCGATTTCTTTATTTCGAATTTCTGCCAGCTCATTTTCTGTCATGTCACTGACGTCTTTGCCGTTTAAGACATACTTTCCACCGGTGGGTGTGTCCAGGCAGCCGATGATATTCATTAAGGTAGATTTTCCGGAGCCGGAAGGCCCCATAAAGGCCACATACTCACCCTTATTCACCTCGATACTCACTGATTTTAAGGCACGCACCACCTCCGAGCCCATGCGGTACTCTCGGCTGATGTCTGTTGTTTCGATTATCTTTCCCATAGCGCTGTCGTCATTATCTCTCGGAGAAGTGCTCTCTACTCCGAAAACTTAAAAATAGGCATTCGTCTGTAAAAAAACCTGCCACTGGTCAATTAAATTTAGAATATTTCTAGTTCTAGTAGCTCCATCAGCGCTTCGGCTCCGATGGCTTCCCGGATTCTTTGGCGTGCTGCTGTCGCGAAAGGCCCTAAGCCTACAGCTTCCGCAGCCCTGGCATAACGCAGGTTTAAAAGCGGGTCTTGGTTATAGCTGATGGCCTGCTGTAGGAGCCTATAGCGCACATCAGGATCTGTTTCCCGCTCGGCTAGTACCAGTTGGGCCGCCGTCAGATAAGGGTCCTGTCCGAAACGCTTCAGCTCCTCGTCCGGGACTTTATCGGCAGGTTGTGCCAGCAGGGAGAGATAGCTGCGAAAGCTTTTGCTTTGGGCTTCGCCCAAAGTCTCCAAAAGGCGCTTCTGCTGCGCTGTACTCAGGAGATGGGGCTTATGCCGCAACAGACCTGCTGCCAGATAGTGCTGGGCATCCCCTTCTGGAAGTGCTTCCCAGGCCTGATAGAGGGGCTGGGGCATTTCCGCTAATAGCCGGTGGGCTAGGGCTGTCAGCTGTGCTATTTTTTGGCGCTCTCCCTCGGGACGCTGCGCTAGCGTCTGCTTCACGCGCAAGCGCTGGGCTGGGTCTAAAGTTTCAAGGTGCTCGGCTAAAAGGTAGGCGGCATATAAAGGAAGTTCACCAGGGGCCTGGTCGTCGAGCAGCAGGTTTTGCCAGACACTGGCGGCGCGCTCCAGGTCGAAGCGGCTCATGTAAAGGGCCGCTAGGAGTTTCCGATGAGCAGCCTGCTGGCGATCGGCTTGTCCGATGCTTCCTTGCAGGTAGAAAAGGGTTTTTTGGATGTCCCCACGGCGCCAGTGCCAGAGAATTCTGTCCTCTACCGCCCGCTGCCGCTCCCGCTGATCAGTCGCCTGTGCGACCAGGCTGTCCAGCGCAGGCGCTAAAAAGAGGGCCTCCTCTAAGGCACCTCGTAAAATTAAATTGCGTCGCAGCGGGGGATTTGCCAGCAGCAAGGTGGAATCGTAAGTGTCTATACCCAAGGGGAGGGCTGTCCCGCCGGGGGCTGCCACAAGGGAATTGGTGAGGTAAGCCGAGGATTCTACATGCGGGACGCTGTGCACTTCTGGAAGGCTCGCCGCTCGTGCGCTATCCAGAAGGACTGCCAGTGCAGGCAGTAAGGTGGCGCGTCCGGGGCTGTCGGCGTCTGCTGCTTCGATTAGTTTTGCCGCTTGGATGGGCTCTCCCAGCTGCGCATAAATACTGGCAGTATGGATGCGCAGGGGTCCTATTTCCGGAAAAAGGGCCACTCCTTGCTCGAGGTAAAAAAGCCCTTCGAGGACATTTCCTTGCGCTTGTTTATGGGCTGCCAGCAGCAAAATCGCCTCAGGGCTGGGAGCGAAATCGAAGCTGTTTAATAAAAGATCTTCATAGCTGCGTGGGCTTTCGAGCTGGCGCCGCAGGGTCGCCGATGCCAGGATCGCAAAGGGGTGCTGGCGATACGCATTCCACGCTTCTTCGTAGAGTATGGCTGCTTTCACTGGCTCGCGGTCCAGCCAGTACCTCCCGGCCTCATTCGTGCTAAGGGCCACCTCCGCTTGGATGGCGGGGGCCAGATCCACGAAAAGCAGCACCGCACCGGAGCCCATGAGTAGGGCCAGTCGCATGTGGATGCGTTCCAGGATTTTGGGTTGATAAAAGACCTTATGCAGCGCTGTGCCACTGTTGATGAAGTTAAAAAAGTTCATGGCTACATACAGAAAAGCCATGAGGGTACCTGCCATTTGCGTGATGAGCAGCAGGTAGCTGAGCAGTCGCTGTAGCGGGGTGTTGGCGCTCCATTGGGCGTAGCCCCAAAGCAAAAGTAGCAGTCCCGCTCCTGTGAGGAAGCTCATCGTTTCGGCTAGGCGTGTCTGAAAAAATCCCTTTAGGTTGGCTTGTTTTTCATACAAGCAGTAGGCGCTGCCGAGGAGGGCGGGGAGGAGGAAGATGCCTGCCGGCAAAACTGGGAAAATGGGCGTGTAGGTGCCGTGAAGCACTAGGAGAGAGGCGGTGCTCAGGCCTAAATAGGTGATGCTGATCAGGATAAGGGCGGGCTTTAAGTTGGTCCCCACACCGGTATTCAGGCGCAGTAGCAGGAGGCTGAGTCCTTGAATAAAGCCTGGTGCTATGTAAAAATACATGCCTGCGACGGCGATCAGGCTGAGGAGCAAAAGCCCCTGCTGGGCTGCTAAAACTTGACTGCCAGCAGCTTCGGGAGCCTGCAGGTACCAGCCGAAAAGCAGGCAAGCTATGCCTGTTACACAGACCAAGAGGCGCTGCCTGAGGGTCCAGTGCTGGCCCCAGACGCGGATTAGGAAAACGGGCAGCAGGCAGGCCAGGAGGGCGATGCTCCGAGGCCAGGTGTAGGAATCCGGAAACTGTTCCAGTTCGAGGCCGAGGAAGGAGGCGCTGCTGAAGCTAAGGATAAGTAGGGTGGGGGGCAGGTAAAATAGCCAAGACCTTAGGTAGGTGCACAGCGCCAGGGCAGTGCTGAGGAAAAGTAGGAAAAGCCAAAAGCTGCTGCTGTAAAGTTGGCGCGGCAGTGCTGCGTCTTTCGGGCTAAAAAGGGGCAGCTGCAGTTCATGGATGGCTTCGGGCTGATGCCTGCCTGTGGGGAAATCGAAGGCATCGAAGTGGAGCGGAAGCGCGAGGGTTTCGAAGCGCAGCTCATACTGGAGCAGGGGCGCTGCTAGCAGGAAACTGTAAAAGAGAAAACCCCCTCCCAAAACCAAGAGCAAAAGCCCCGGGAAAAGCGGAAGGGGGAAAAAAACGTTTTTGCGCTCGGGCGCGATGTAGGGCATGCTATTCAAGAACTTTCGGTACGCGGAAATAGTCGGAATCACGCTGCGGGGCATTTTTTAAGCCCTCTTCATGTGGCAGATGCTCTCCCAACACATCTTCACGAAGTACATTCACTTCGGAGGACATGGTCGTAAGGGGTTCTACACCCTCGGTGTCTACTTCATTCAGCTGTTCCATCCAGTCGAGGATCTGGCTGAGGTCGGCTTTCATTTTTTCCACTCCTTGCGCGTCAAATTCTAGTCGGGAGAGGTGGGCTAATTTTTGAATGGTACTAGTATCTATTTTCATATTTTTCTGGTTTCCGGGCGGCGTTATCGCGGTAAAGTTGCTCCTGTATGCAGGTAAAAGCTTGCTCCTTCAGTCGGGGGAGATCTTTTTCTGTACAGCCTGCTGTAGGGATCGGTGCATGTACCACCATTTTTCCGGCCTTAAAGTTAAGCAATGGAATCGAAACATCGGGTAAAATCAGGTGATTATATGAAAGCGTGATGGGCACGATAGAAACTTGGCCCTGCCAGGCGATGCGAAATGCACCCTCTTTAAAACGGTTCATCTGCGGGGGGGTACTACTCAGGATACCACCTTCTGGAAAGATTACCAGTGCGCTACCCTGTTCGAGGGCCCTTTGCGCGCGGCGCATCACCTCGGCACGGCTGCGCAAGCTTTCTCGATTTACGGCGATATGAAGCTTCTTAAAATAGTAGCCAAAGAAGGGCAGCTTGCCGATTCCGCTTTTTCCGACGAAGACCACATCACCAGGCAGCAGTCCCATCATCGCGATGTCCAGATAGCTGAAATGATTCGCGATATACACAGCAGGCCCCTTTTTCGGAAGTTGCTCCCAACCCTCTCGTTGCACTGTTTTGCCGATAAGCCGAAAGTAAGCCCTCGCCCAGTGCTGGTTGACGCGTCGTCCGAAAGGTGCCCATTTCGGGGTGGAGGCTGCCAGCAGAAACAGCGGAAAAAGCAGCAGAAAGCTAGCTGCAAACACCAGCAAGGCGTAGGCCGTGTACAGGATGTTTAGGGCCTTCATGTGCTGTTAATCATATGGTTAGCTACTTTGATAAAGTAGTTTTGCATGTATTCGCGCACCTCATACGGCAGGTCCACCTTGTCCATGGCGGTGAGCATGCAGTCCAGCCATAGCCGACGCATCTCTCCATCGATTTTCCACTGAAAGTGCCGCTTCCGCAGCATGGGGTGGCCGCGCTTTTCCAGGTAGGTGTGGGGTCCTCCGAAGACATGGAGCAGGAACCAGTACAGGCGCTCCTCTGCCGGGCCGAGGTCTTCTTCGGGGTAGAGGGCACGCAGGGTAGGTCGGCGCTGTACTTCTTGATAGAAGAGGGCTACCAGGCGGCGGATGCCTGCTTCCCCGATGTGTTCATAGACAGTTTGGCCTTTTTCCATGCTGCGAAGATACCATTCCCAAAAGAATTTACGGAGTGGATATCGGGAATTTTGTTTTTCTTAACTAACTTGGTGTCCATACGTTCTGTAAGTGACGACCTATATAGGACCGATCACTTGCAATTTAAACTAAACTATGAAGCTATCTACTCTACATCGTAGGCTCCTGTTTGGGGCTTTCATTTTTGGCAGTTACATTTTCGCAGGGCTGGGGCAGGCTCCTGCTTTGGGCTTCGCCCAAAGTGCGGGTCAGGTAGCAGAAAAGGAGGTAGTGGACAGCTTGGCCGTGCAGGCGGAGGTGGATGCAGAGCAGCAGGACCCGACAGAAGCGGACTCGACGCAGGGGACGGCGGAGCAGCAAGTCTTAGAGGCAAGGGCGGGCAAAAAGCAGGTATATCTGTTTAAGATTGATGACAACATCGATCCGCGTATGAATCGACGGGTACGCTTGGCGCTGGAAGATGCGAAGCGAAAAGAGGCAGATATCATCTTGATCGAGATGGATACTTACGGGGGTGCGGTGAATGATGCGGACGACATTCGGACCATGCTCTTGGACTTGGAAACGCCGGTATATGTGTGGATTAATAAGGATGCAGCCTCTGCTGGAGCACTAATATCCATCGCCACAGACAGTATTTATATGGCACCAGGGAGTAGCATCGGTGCGGCCACGGTGGTGCAAGGGGGCTCTGGGGAAGCAGCGCCGGACAAGTATCAGAGTTACATGCGTTCGATGATGCGGAGCACGGCCGAGGCGAAGGGGCGTGATCCTAAAATCGCCGAAGCCATGGTGGATGAGCGCCTTGAAATCGAGGGCGTAACGGAAAAAGGGTCTGTCATTACCTTTTCCGTATCGGAGGCGATTGCAAACGGCTTTTGTGAGGCTGAAGTACGCTCTGTGGAGGCCCTGCTGGAGCGTGTCGGGGTGACGGACTACAGCCTGGAGCAGTACCAGGAGTCGGGCGTGGAGCAAGTGATTTCCTTGTTTTTAAACCCCGCCGTGAGTGGGATTTTGATTTTAATCATTCTCGGCGGTCTGTATTTCGAGATTCAGACTCCGGGGGTAGGATTTCCGCTGGCGGCTTCGATTGTGGCGGTGGTCTTGTATTTTATCCCCTATTATTTAAATGGTTTGGCGGCCAACTGGGAGATTGCTGTTTTTATTGTCGGGGTGCTTTTTTTATTCGTGGAGCTGTTTATCCTACCGGGATTCGGCATTTTCGGCATTCTCGGCATAATCGGCGTACTGACGGGCCTAACCTTAGGTATGCTGCCTAATGATGTGTTCGATTTTACATTTGTTCCCGGGGGAGACCTTTTCTCGGCTCTTCTTACGGTGCTGGTTTCGGCGATCGTGGCCATCGTAGGGATTTTTACTTTAGCGCCCAAGGTAAATAGTTGGCAGGCTTTTCGCAGTATCGCGCTGGCGAGTACGCAGAACCGTTCCGATGGGTATACCTCTACGACTTACCCGGATGAGCTGCTGGGTCAGGAGGGGCTTGTGGTTTCTCGCTTGATGCCGAGTGGTCGCATCGAAATTGAGGGGGAGGTATACGATGCTTTTTCGCGAGGGGAGTTTATCGATCGTGGGGAACGGGTGCAGGTGATCAGCACGGAAGGCACCTCTTTGCGGGTGAAAAAGGTAGCTGCAGCTCCGCAGGAAGAGCGTTGAAAGAAGAGTTGCCTCCCAGTGAAATGAATCCGTGCGCGGAACGTTTTTAATCTAGGCCCGTATTTTGGGGGGAATCCTTCTATATTTGTGGTTAAATCGAGCAAAAAGAGCAAAACAATAGCATGAAAAAGCGTATAGTTAGCCTGCTGACCGGCTTATTTTTAAGTGGAACATTATGGGCGTATAGCCCGGCACTTCTGGACTCTGTAGGGATAGAACGAAAAGGAAATCAGTCTTTTGTCTTACATGATGTAGAACCTAAGGAGACACTTTTTGGGCTTTCCAGACGCTACGGCGCCACGGTGAATGACATCGTGCAGCAAAACGACTTAAAGGATGGCTTGAAAATCGGGCAGCGCCTACGGATACCTATTATTTTAGCTGCGGAGCTGCCGACAGATTCCCGGGCACATCAGGTGCAGCCGGGAGAGACACTGTTTGCGATTTCTCGCCGCTATGAGGTGGCGGTGGAGGATCTCAAGCGCTGGAATAATTTGGTGGGAAATGATATTAGTGTGGGGCAGCAGCTGGTGGTAAAAGGGGTGGCTGCAGCCGCTGCTGCGCCGACTTCTCCTGTGGCTCAGGCTGCCGAAACAGGCCGTGCTGCAGCTGCGGAAAGCTCGCGTCAGGCAGCCACTACTGCCGCCCAAAGTGCTGAAGGAGCAGGCAGAGAAGTGGTAGCTCCTATTCGCCAGGTGGAGGAAACTACTGCTGAGGTGCGCAGCAGTACCCGTGGCGCCCGAAGAGCGGAAGCGCAGACACCGGTGGTACGTGAAGAGGGAGCTGCACCGACAGCGGCCACCAGCGCCGGTGGCTGGCGTGTCCATCAAGTCAAGCAAGGGGAGACCTTGTTTTCTATCGCCAGCCGGTATGACATTAAGGTGGATGATTTAATTCGATGGAATGGCTTAAGTTCGAATAATTTGGCCTCTGGCCAGGAGCTGCGAGTGGGTCGTGAAGCCCTGCCCGTAGAGCGCGTGCCGGTGATCGAGGCAGAGGTTCCTATACGTGCGAACAATAGGCCCACGGTCGCTTCAGTAGAAAAGGTGGAAGATAAATCGACGGGCTTTAAAAATCTGAAGCAAAACGGTTTGGCGGAGGTCATCGATGGCACGGGTAACCACAAGAAATACTTGGTTCTACATCGGGATGCACCGGTGGGTACGATCATGAGTGTGCGTAATGCTGAAAACGATGTCACGATATTCGCGCGCGTGGTGGGCAAGCTGCCCGATACGGGGGATAATAGCAAGCTTTTAATTAAGGTTTCTAAGGCAGCTTATGATCAGCTGAGGGCCGTCAATGCACGCTTTCCGGTAGAGATATCCTATTAAGCCCTTTAGGGGCCAGGAATTTACAGGGAATGTGGATTTTTTTGGATAAGCGCCACATTCCCTGTATTTTTGTACTTTATGAATGAGTTTTCCTCCATCAGCACGGGCATACACCATCTCTTTCGGTACATTTGGAATGGGATTTTTGTGCTGTCTTACCCGATTTTGGCCACATTCGGCTTGCTTTTTATCGGGCTCACCTATTTGTTTTCCGGTCTTTCGCGCCTGCTGACTCGTTTTCGTAGCGGGGAGGAAGAGGTTTCTACGCTGGTGGCTGGCCCGTGGAAGAGCGTACAGGTACAGGGGTTTCTATCCGATGAGCAGCAGCTTTCCACCGAAGAAATTACGCATGGAGCTAGTGAAGTAGGGCCGATTCCGGCCGCACAATTATTGGAGGCCAAGCTCTTTAAAAAGATTATGTTTGGTCCTGAGGGCTTCAAGTTTCGGCGTGCGGACGGCGTACCATCCGTATTAGAAGAATATGTATTTGGCGCACGCGTATACCACATCGAAGAGGGCTTGTTGGTCGAAAAGTGGAACACCTTAGAGCCGAAGGAGCTTCCGGACTTTAGTTTATGTTTGTATCTCCCCGATGAGGACAAGCTGCGCACACTTACGCGCATGACCTGTTTTGACTGGCATCTTTCGGAGCGGGAAGGAAGTATGCTGCGCTTCAAGTGGTTTGATGGCATTCAGGGAGATACGGTAGAGGTGCAGGTATAAATCGTGTCGGATCGTGAATAGACTCGCCTTAAAAGATTTTTTAGAGGAGCATGTTTCTCGTTTTAATCGTCCTGAATTTATCCCTGAGGATCCGATAAGTATTCCCCATGCTTTTACGAAGAAGCAGGACATCGAAATCGCGGGTTTTATAGCGGCCACTTTGGCCTGGGGCCAAAGGAAGACCATTATCGCCAAGTGCCGACAGTGGATGGAGCTGATGGATCATGCCCCCCATGACTTTATGCTGCAGCACCAGGAGAGCGACTTGAAGGTCTTCGAGCAGTTTAAGCATCGCACCTTTACGCCTACAGACACGCTCTATTTTATCGCTTTTTTCAGGCGTTTTTATCTGACGCATTCCAGTTTAGAGGAGGCTTTTTTACAGGGCTATCAGGCAGGGGAGGTAGACATTATGGAGCGGCTTTTGCGCGGATTTCACGAGCAGTTTTTTGCGGATCCTTTTGCGCCAGCGCGCACGCGCAAACATGTGGCCACTCCTGCGCGAAAGTCTGCATGTAAGCGGTTAAACATGTTCTTACGCTGGATGGTGCGGACGGATGATGCGGGCGTAGATTTTGGGATATGGAAGCGCATACAGCCGAGCCAACTGATCTGTCCATGTGATTTGCATGTGGATCGGGTGGCACGCGGGTTGGGATTAATACAGCGCAAGCAGACGGACTGGGCTACCGCCATGGAGCTGACGCGGGCGCTACGGGAACTGGACGCTGCGGATCCGGTGCGTTATGATTTTGCGCTTTTCAGTTTAGGAGTCATCGGGGAGCGCTAGTCCTTCGGTGGCAAAGAATACTGTAGCGGGACATGTTTGCCACGAAGGGAAGGCAGCTTTTGGCCCTTTCGGGCAAAAAAAAACTACCCCCAAGGAGGGTAGTATTTCTAAATAAATATGTCTATCATAGTTTCTTTTCGAGGGTACGCACCTTTCCGGTTTCCATATCATAAATTGCGCCAATGATACGCAATTTTCCTCTTTTTATCTTGTCCTCTACTTCTGGAAGCGCGTCATGGATGGCTTGAACACCGTGCATGACGTTAGCTACGATGGCCTGCTCGTAGAAATTGGGAGCACTTTTCGGCAGCGCCTTTTCCTCATCTTCGGCTTCTATGTAGGCAATAATTTTTTCTATGTACGTACTGTATGTGGGGTGTGCCTGTGTACCGAGATGGCTAGAGGTATCCTGTACTTTCGCCACGTACGCACCGATGGCCCCGCATTGGGTATGTCCCAGGACGATCACGAGGGGCACTTCCAGGTGGTCGATGGCATATTCCACACTGCCAATTTCATAGTCGCTCACGATATTGCCTGCATTTCGGATGACAAAGAGGTCACCTAGTCCCTGATCGAAAAGTAGTTCCGGGGGGACGCGGGAGTCTGAGCAGGAAACGATAGCAGCTATGGGATGTTGTCCTTGATTTAGTGCGCGAAGCTTCTCCAGTGTTTGATCGGGATGAATAGGGTGTTCTTCCGAGAAACGCGTGTTGCCTTCAAGTAAAAATTCTAAAATTTTACTTTTATCCAAATTTTCCGTGTGTTGATCCTCTCCTAGAATCGGTGGGGGAGTGGTGGGCCTGGTGCAAGCGGCAAGTAGCAGCCAGAAGAATAGGCTAAGGGGTGGAAGGGCCAGAGTAGGGTAAGAGTGCTGCATGTGCGTGTGGGGGGTAATGATTCAGTCACAAATATGGAGGGTTTTTGGTGGGGAGAAAGTGAGAAAAATCACCTAGTGATTCTGCTTTCATCACCGAAAGGCCTGAGCAGAAACTGGCGCATGAAAAAAGCCCCGTTTGGGGCTTAGTCCTTTTCAATCGAATAAGCGGGGAGTCTATTGATATTTCTTTTGTTGGTTCTTGAAAGTTCAACAAGAATATCTTCTATCACGTCCGGGTCAGATATATTATTTCTTCTGATAAACAGCCCAACTTTAATAATTGCATCGCTGATGAATTCGGTATCAATGATTTACCCAGCTGTAAGGGGACATAGAGGGGTACTTATCAGAATGGGGGTCCAACTGCCAAGTTCTGCCGATCACAGGATCATATCCACGGGCATGAAAATCGTAAATATTTAGGTTTAAGTCGTCTAGAAACTCTTTGCCCTGATAGAGATAACGCTATACTCTCGCACAACCTTTTCCCGGCTCTTTCCAACTCCCCGCACTCACTTTTAAAGAAGGTCAAGCCCATCCAACACATCTCAAACTTCGTTCTTCTTTTTTTTGTTTTTTTCTTGCACCCAACCTTGATTTCGGAGACGGGATACGGCCTAAGCAGACACGGGAACAGCCGTGAGGAAGAGGAAGGAGCGCAAAGGACATGACAGGCTGCGCTGGGCGGGACTTGCGGGTAGGTGGGCATCTACTGACCGTCATCGTTATTCCGGGTGTTATTTCGGAACAGCTTCCCATTCCGGCAAAAAACAATCAGGCAGTTTCTTTGTCTACCCTATACCTGATCGCTTCGGCCACAAAATTGTTTAGGGAGGTCTTGGCCTCCATGGCCAATATGGCAGCCCTTTGATGTAATGTAGCCGGTATCCTTACATTGAAACTCCCTTTAAACGGCTTCTCGGGGGGAGTTCCACCTTCCTTGCAGTCAGCCAGATAAGCATCAATGGCCTCCCTAAAATCATCTTCCAGATGTTTTCCGGTCTCTCCTTCGTAGGAGATCAAACCCCTGATCCCCAACACTTTCCCATAGAGCAGACTGTCCTGGGGACTGTACTCAATGCTGCCCGTATAACCTTTGTATTCCAGATATTTCATAACTCCAATAGTTCTCTGACCTGTTTCATTTGGTATTGCTTCATGATCCCGCTTGGATGGGGTTTGTGGATCATGACAGGAACCCCTTCACCGTTCTCGAATTTCACCCTCGAACCGGAGGTCTTACCCTTCTTTACTTCAACAAAACCAAAGTATCCAAGCAATTTCACCATCTCGTCATAATGAAAGTCGGATGGCATGCCCAAAAACCTAGCGATGAGTTTTTCCTTCTTAGACATAAACTCAAAGTAACTGTAATTAGTTGCATTTTCCAAAATTTTTAAACCTAACCCAACGGATAGTGTTTCTGTACCGCCGCCTTCAGTTCCTCCAATCCCGTCTGCCTGTACCTCTCCGTACTGCTTGAATTTATGTGGCCGGCGAACACCTGGACAACTCTAAGATCTTTTCCCTCTTTCAAAAGGTTGGTGATAACGCTCTGCTGGATGGTTTGGGCGTTTAGTTTCCTTTCCGGACCGTGTGCGCCCTCCGGCGTAAAGAGATCCCTAAAAGTCTCCATCAGATAATTGATATCATCGGCCCTGATGGACTTCCTCCTGATGTTCAGGATCAGCCCCTGGCTGTCCAAGTATGCTTTGCTTTTCTAGCTGGTCTTTACCCCGTTCTCGAAGTACTTGAAGGCTTTCGTTAGGATGGCGATCCGTTCAAGTGTATCTGATTCTTTCAGTTTTGATTGGCCATTGGTCGGCTGATAACCTGCCCACTCCTTTAAATGCATGATTGCCTCATGGGTGTTGGTTTTCATGTACTTCTCGGTAAGCCCGATAATGTCCATCATGCCAGCACTGATTAAAATCATTAATTCAATGCTCACCAAAAAACGGATGAAGGATTTGTTGGACGGTAAAGCAAATTTCTAAAATTTATTTCTTGCCTAATACAACAACTTTTTACAGCTTCAAAAATTGCTGTTTTGGACAATAAAAACAAAAACCCGGACTTGCCGGGTTTTTTTGATTTAATATGAAGAATAGACATTTATAAACTCTCCATCACGATACTTGAAAATCCAGTTTGGTAATTCATCTATATAGGGTTTAACGATTAAATCAGGACTCTTACTTTTCTTTTTATTTATTGATATAGTTCCTTTTCCGCAATATTTAAAAAACTCTTCTGCGACATTCTCATAAATTAATAACGACTTATCTTTTACAAAAAAGAATCCCGCATAATTATTATTCGCTAAATCAATATCATAAGCAGTCCCAATTGAGATAAGATATTCAGCATCTTTACTACTCACACTGATTATGAAAGTCAATTTACTGTCTTCAGGCTTAACTTTATTTAAGATTTCTGCAATCTTTGATTCAAGTTCTTCCGAGACTATATATTTATCCATCTTTACTTCAACCATATTTTCGTTTTGGCAAAAGGCATTAAAATGAGCTATCAAGAATGTTAAAATAAGAAGTTTCATATTTAATGGACTTAATAACCAAAATCAGATTTTTTTGAGTTCTTGTTAAAGGGAACATATCTTTTCTCTCTTGGCACATAAACATTAAATGTTGGCGACCCACTTCTTTCTGGATACTTCCTTTGATACCAATCTGTTACACTTCTTGCAAAACCAATATCACCGCCCTCACCAGTTAACCCCGGTACACCAGAAGGAAGAGGAGTATTTCCTGGATGATTATGGTTCATTTCTCTAATGGTATAACCATGTTGTAATTGACCATTTAACAAAGCGGTAGCCCCTGGCTCTGTGTACTCGATATGACCTGTAGTTAAAAAGTTTAGACCTTTATCGCCTTCAACTCCTGTTTTAATGTGACTCCATTCAACCCCTGTATTATCGGCTACAAATTCAAAAAGTTGTGTTCCGTTGTCATCACCACGTATTTTATAAATATCTACATTGGTAACTGCACTCTCTCGACTACCGTCTTCATTTCTTTTTGAATATTGAGCTTTTTGAGATCTGACACTCTCAATTGTACCATATTTAAAACTTATTGATTTGCCTTCTATTCGGTTACCATCACCGTCAACCATATAGAAGTTATCCGCTTTTTTGTTTTTAATCCGATTTACAATTTCACCTTGAGAATTGATTTCAAAATCATCCCTACCATCGGGATCAATTCTGTTTATCGGATTATTGCTGACATAGTGATACGGTGTCTTGTCAGGATTTCTTTCTGCTAAGGGATCCACAACACTCCATCTGCCTATTGCAGGGTCGTACATTCTTGCCCCGTAATCATATAAACCGAGGCTCAGGTCGTCCAGCAGTTCCTTACCGTGGTAGAGATAACGATTATCATGCCCTTGGTAATCGTAGCTGAGTCCACTGAGCTGTAAGCCGAAGGGATAGTAGTGGCGCTCCTGAACAATAATAGGGCCACTCTGACTGACCGTTAAGTCATCGAACCAAGCATCCTGACTTGTCTCATTTAGAACATATAACTCCAAATAACCATCTGAAGTGACCTGGACACTGTCTTCCAAAAGCTCATGCTTATTTCGTGCCGAGCTGCTCAATAACTGACGCCCCTCCCGAACTTTGACACTATCTCGATCATACAAGACATAATGCATATAGGCAGCAGGGGGCGCTTGCTTCCCTAAGTCCACCACCACAGCTTGCAGAAAGGCGAAGAGACCCAGCCCTAAACCACCACTCCCAAGGCCTGTTCCTCCATCCACGGACATCCCACTGGCAAAAGCTCCCGAGCTCGAAAACATACTTCCCACTAGGGGTAAAATAAGCCTATT
>NZ_JBSZCV010000001.1:0-91865 GCF_054166705.1 Nitritalea sp. | reverse complement strand
TGGTGCGATTGAGGGGCAGGGGCTTGTTAAGATGAAGTATAAATTCATTAATTTCAATTCCTGTATGGTGCGATTGAGGGTGAATTTATATCGCATCTTAACAAGGCCCTGACGAAATTTCAATTCCTGTATGGTGCGATTGAGGGGGAAATGCCGATCTATCTTCTATTGATTTAGATCTAATTTCAATTCCTGTATGGTGCGATTGAGGGGTTGGGATGGGGAGGATAGTGAACAGGAGGTATGTATTTCAATTCCTGTATGGTGCGATTGAGGGTTTTTCTAAAATCTCTGACAGAAGATGAGCGCGAGAATTTCAATTCCTGTATGGTGCGATTGAGGGTATTAGTTACCACTACTTAGCAAATCGAACTGTAAATTTCAATTCCTGTATGGTGCGATTGAGGGCAATCAATTCTGCAATGCAGAAAAACCCGCGTCGCATTTCAATTCCTGTATGGAGCGATTGAGGGGCGCCGCCTGACAGCATACCTTCAAATGGAGGCGCTATTTCAATGCCTGTATGGTGCGATTGAGGGCCAGGCGAGCGCCTTTCGGCTGAATGCACAAAATGATTTCAATTCCTGTATGGTGCGATTGAGGGAATCGGAAACATAATTAGCGCCTTCATTTACGCCAATTTCAATTCCTGTATGGTGCGATTGAGGGGATGGATTGTGTAGCCTTTTTCTCGGTACCAATCTAATTTCAATTCCTGTATGGTGCGATTGAGGGAATCGAAAAACTAGGATTTACGTACGTCGTACTTCGATTTCAATTCCTGTATGGTGCGATTGAGGGTTTCCCTATCGGCGGAGGCATGGACAGGCCGGGGGAATTTCAATTCCTGTATGGTGCGATTGAGGGGACGCGGCAGAAGTGCCGACGCCTGGCGCGAACGCGATTTCAATTCCTGTATGGTGCGATTGAGGGGCGTCGTGTACGTACTTTGCAAAGCAGGCGCACCAAATTTCAATTCCTGTATGGTGCGATTGAGGGATGATTTTCAGTTCCCCCTCTTTGAAGGAGTGTGTTATTTCAATTCCTGTATGGTGCGATTGAGGGGGCCCAATAGGCCCGCAAGGAATTCAGGGAGCACAATTTCAATTCCTGTATGGTGCGATTGAGGGCTTATGCGTAGCGTGCAGCACCATAGCGCATGCGTAATTTCAATTCCTGTATGGTGCGATTGAGGGACGGCCTCGGTGGTTACTTTCCGCCACCCCTGCACGATTTCAATTCCTGTATGGTGCGATTGAGGGTAGCGCTAGTGCTGCATCGGATAGCGAAACTGCGGCATTTCAATTCCTGTATGGTGCGATTGAGGGGTGGACTGGACAGCTCCACAGCAGGTACTAATTTTATTTCAATTCCTGTATGGTGCGATTGAGGGCGTATTCGTTGTCGTTGTGGAGGGAATGAAGAGCGAATTTCAATTCCTGTATGGTGCGATTGAGGGCTTCCCCTTATCGAATCCCTTCGCCACGACAGGATGATTTCAATTCCTGTATGGTGCGATTGAGGGGCCGTGGATTTCTTTGTAAAAATAGCCATTTTTTAATCAAAAAGGCTACTTTCTTGCTTGAAATTCCTCTCTTTTCGCGTCGGTCTTCAATAAACGATTTTTAGCTTAGGATCGACACATTGTTAAGTATTTTGTTATCAGTGATTTAACTGTATTTTTTTTGTCCTGGTCTGAGGTACTTGATTTTTTAGCCGTCGTTCGACAACTAAATAAAAGTGTCTAAATTGTTTTTCTCTTGCCCTATGACCTCTTTGTCTAGCCATCTTTCTTCCCTACTTTTAAATACAATAAGGCTATCGGTATCTGGCTTCATGATTCTTTTTGCATTGCTAATCAGTTCCTTGTATTTGACGTCAGTGATTTCTCCTTCAAAAACTGAATTCTGAATCCAATTTAAATATTGTCTACATAGCTTCAGCATCTTGCCTACGCGCTTCTTCCCAATGTCATAAACTAAAATAACGTACATAGTGACCTGTGTTCGGGTAAAAGGTTTTCGATCTATTTACCACCAAATTTTAAATGGTTGATAGATTTCCATATCTAACAGGTGTTTGCTCAACTTGTAACACTCGAGTTTTACGAGACTTTTATAACTGATTTGCTTCTTCAAGGTACGGTGCTTAATGGTTTCATTAAGCCGTTCTTCAAAGGCTCGGATGAAAACCTTTTTGCCTGACTCTTTTAATAGCACTTTGTTAACATGAAAATCAAAATCTTTGGATTGGATTTCTTTTTTATTTAAAACTCTGAAAATAATCCTGTCTACAAGAATGGGCTTGAATATTTCTGCCAAGTCTAATGCCAAAGAATACCTTCTGTATCCAGGCTCATGTAGGAAACTGATCGTGGGATTCAATTGGGTATGGTAGATCTGATCCAAGCATAATGTATAGCACATCATATTACCAAATGATATCAAGGCGTTGAGCTCATTCATAGGAGGCTGTTTACTTCTGCCCTCCATTGCATGGTCTTTGATAATCACGTCAAATGCCTGATAATATACCTGTCGGATGTTCCCTTCTATGCCCATTAGTTCAGGGATGGTTGAGGATTTTTCAATTTCTTGTGTGTAAAGATCAATTTTAGACAGCTGAACCTCCAAGTCTTTGCCCCGATTGTGGTAGTACCTTAAATTCTTGGACATATTAAATGCCGCTCCAGAGACGAATTTCTGGGCAATTGCCAAACGCTTGTTGGCATGTAGGTAATGTTGGGTTTGCTTAATTTGCATTTTGCCTGCGAGCAAGTACTCTTTGGATTGGAAGCTTCCGGTATAGTGCTCGTAGTAATCAAAAAAGTGAACGCTTACCCCGTTTTTGCCAAGAAAATTGTACAATGCACTATTGGCATCTAATGACCCAAAACAATAGAAATCGGATACACCTTCTATGGGAATATACTTGGGAGTACCCTCTTTTCCAGATTCATCCACAGGAGTAAATTTAAGGGTATTGTCTTTCCTGCTCATTCTACCAGGATTAAAGAGATAGTAGGTTTTTTTCATAGAGGCATTTTTTAAGCGGAAACTATTTTTGACCGGGTTTTTTTAAAGTCTATCTACTTTTTTTGAAAAATAAATCAGACCTTCGCTCCTTATTCTCCAGCATAGCAAAAATCAAAATAGCTGCATTTCTTACAGATTGTTTTCTTCAGCAGTGGAGGGCACTTGTCTTTGTGGATGATTTCAGAACTTTCAGAAATCCATTTCTCGACCTTTTCTTTATCATTACTTTCCCATTCTACGCTCTCTCTCTGCTTCATTTTGGGATATTCTAAAATAGCAGAAGCACCATGAATTCCATTTTTCATTAAAACATATAAATAGTACTTGACTTGAGCAATATGAGCTTGTTCCAATTTATTAGTCTTTTTTACCTCGTGAATCACCTTGTTTTTGGCATCATAATAATCGATTTTGATGCCATCCATTTCTAATTCGGTGTATTTTCTGGAACGTTCTAAATAGGTGGTTTCCGAAATCAACTTTCCTTCGGCCACAATTTGGGAGGTGTGTTCCATTTGAATTCCATTGGCAAACAACCAGAGTTTCCTATGACACGTATGGAGGTATGCAATGTGGGTTCCTGTCATTTTCATAGGCTCAGTAGGATAAACTTAAATAATTAGCTATATGGAATTTCTTTGCATGGATTAAATTACACCCGCAACGCTCAATTCTCCTTGCAATGCGTTCAAGCGACCATTGGCATACACTATTCTGTCTATCAGTACTTCTGTTTGATGCTGTATGCTTGAGATATTTTGGGCAATTTTCAATAGAGTAGCTACCCTCGCATAGAAATCTCTTCCTCTTTCGCTAAGGAGAAGTTCTTCAATTTTTTGTGCTTGGATGGCTAAACCTTGTTCGGGGTCGTGCTTCAAGCAAGGGGTCATTGTTTCGACAATGTTCTACCTGATTGTATGGTGAAATGCATGCTTATGTGCTTCTGTATATTTCCCTTCCATACATAAAGTAGTGCTATAGACATGGGAATGTATTGGAGTGATTTAAAAGACTACTGGTCTCATCTTCAGTTATTTGCTCCAATGCTTCATGTTCTCGTGCATATCCACTATGGGAAGGAAAATAGTCATCGCAATCCAGTTCATCCAGTCTAATGAATGCAAGATAAGCCGTGATCAAATCCATACTCGTAAATATATAATAATTAGGATCTGTCACCGTAAGGGCTAGTGTTGTCCTTAGGCAACAGATAGAAGTTAATAAATTGCTCCTTAAGCTGCTAATCATGTTCAAGGATAACATGGAGAAATGAAAGCTTGAGCTGATCAGAAGCTTATTGGTATAATTTGTCAAACATAGGAAGAGAAGATATAAGAACACCTCCCTCTAGAAATCCATAGAAGAAGGTGTTCTTAAAAATTAAGCGATTTGGTTTTCGTAATCGAAGGCAGACATTTTTGCAATTAGTGCTTGTTCGGCACGGTCGAGGGCATCTGCTGATTCGCCTTTGGTATGTATAAAACCTCCTGCTTGAAGGGAGATGAATGTTTCAACACCCCTCAAGTTTTCATCGATAATAGGATCTGCCTTTTTTGAGTTTTCTTCTGAAAGCTTGGCTCGGATGCTACCTGCAATCAAATTGGCATTCGCACTGATTGATATGGCCAAGGTATCCATAAGGCTAAAAGTTCTGGATTGGTTAGAAGTGATGCGCCAGTTGATAATTGCATGAGCTAAACCTTTGATCCACTCTTCTCTCAGTGATTTTGGGCCTACTAAGCAAGGACCAAATACATTTTTGGATTCAATCCAGCCTTCTTCTTTTAATTTTTGAATGGTTGATTCAGACATTTCAGGCTCGTTTGAATTGAGACTTACAGAAAAAAGTCTCCTTAAATCTATAGCAATATCAAATACGAAAAGACCTGTAGCTCGCTCTGCAGGATTTAACCATTTCCTGCCCAAGCTTCTATCTGTATTTCCTTCAGTTTTCAAAACTATGTCGATATCTTCTTCAGAAAGAATGTTTCCTTTACTGTCTCTGATGATTACTACGTTGTTAGGACGTTCGCTTCTATCGAAAGAACCGGCTTCTCCTCCGTTCGAGTCTAATCCAGCTAACAATGGATGTAAGGCCCTCATGGCAGAAATGGATAGAGGACTTCTTCTTTTTAACGTTCTTTCTCCACCGCCTTTTGAAGCTTTCATCCAGCCTCCAAATAATTGATCGGCATAAGTTGGGTCACATGTTCCATAAACCTCTCCTTCTTTAAGTTTTTTCTGTTTATCTACCTCAAATAGAAAGGTCGTAGGTGAAGGTGTTTGATCAATCGCCTCGCAAAGTGCGTCCATCAATGAACGTTTTACTTGCTGTCCACTAGAAAATGGAATTCTTTTATTGAACTGAACATCATAGTAATATTTTTGCCCATTGGCTACGTTAAAAACAGTATGTTCCGCTCTCTTTAAGGTTCTAATATAAATTGTATTCATTTTTTTAATTAGTTATGGTTATGATTATGATTATGATTATGATTATGATTTCTTTTGTTGGTAAGCGTAATCGAATTTTAAAAGCGTTAAAAAGTAACCAAACTCCTCATTAGTCATCAGGTGTACTTCATCTTTTAGCGTTTTTAGTGTTTCTAAATCATCCCTGTCCAGATCAGGAATCATAAGTGTCAATGACTCAATAAATCCTTTTTTGGATTTGGATGTAAACATCTCCTTTTCTACCAGTGTGACTCTTGACATGCCTTTTCCGGTATTTCTATACCTTAAAATGACCTCAGCCAATTTAGGGGTATAGTCTGTGATTTCTTCTTTGTTTCGTGTTAACATAGCGACTAACCAGGTTTTGTATGCTTGATAATTTATTGTGTCTTCTTCTTTTTTGAAGGTTAAATTTTTGTCTTCAAATAAGTATTTTTTCAGGCTGTCTGGACGTAATGCCTGCAAGCCAATACTTCCCAATTCACAGGCACGCTTGATATGCATCCCAAAAAGGCTCTCAAATTCCCTCTTACTAATTTTAAAATCGCCAAACAGTTTCTGATAAACTTCTTTGAGATTTTTCCCCGACTTAAATTGAAATGGAACAAAGCCTATGGTTTTATTAGTCTGTCCAAATCCATAGACATATCCCATCATTTCTTTTTCTGGGAATTGGGTAGATAGGCTAAAGAATAATTGACTCCAACTTACTGTAGCCACTTCTGCTAGATTAGCGTCCACTTTGAAAATTTTCTGGTTGGTAAGTTCTGTAAAATCAAAGTCTACTCGATATTCCTCAGGATTCAGAGAATATGTCAACCATTGTCCATTCCAAGAATTAATCTGATTGCCACGAAGCTTTTCCAGAGTAGGGTCATTCAAATACTGGCGATATGTTTTCCAACCTTCAAAAGTTTGTAGTATGATTTCGGGATTGTCAAAAAGTATTGTGAAGCCTCCAGCGACACCAATACCTAGACTACTTCCTATCCATGAAAAATAAACCTCATCCTCATTCACAGGGATTACCACATCGCTGACCAGGCCGGAAGTACTGGCAAACTCCTTCGATTCAGATGCAGGATATCCTAAAGCAAAGCTTGCATCAGGAATTTCCTTTCCAGCCTTTTCATATAGGTTTTCAAGTTTTTCCATCCTTTCATCTTCCGAAAGTAAATGTGGTTTTTGTCCACTTTTCATTTGTACAAAGGGGGAATTGGTCACCCATTGCATGTATTTGGGATGATTGTAAAATAACTCCCAGTATTCTAGCTCAAAAAACTCTTTTGGGGAAAATTCTTTGGCATACTTCTCATTGTATGCCTTTAGAAATGTTTTGCCGATAACTGCTGTGATCATAATATTTGGTTATTTACATCAAAGTTATTTTCTCTTATTTTCTTTACATCTAAGCCAATTTCAAAATCGTATGCCTTATCAGGAATGATGAAGGGCTTATTCCCTTTTTGCGCTTGGTTCATTCCTCTCACAGCAAAATACCTTACTGGAATCTCCAACTCAAGTCTCTTTTCAAAATCAGTATTTTCATATTTCTCTAAATCTCCTTCACAAATACAGGACGCACTGTCAATTTCCAACAATTCAAATAGAATTGATTTGCTCCTATGTGTCAGCTTGTCAATAGTAATTCTTCCATCAGATTTGAATACAGCATGTTCTTCGATGTTCATAAAATCAATTTCTGGAAATACATAGTCAATTTTACTTTGCAGGTCTCGTTCTTTTAAAATTTGTCTGTCTTCTAAAATTTCATAAGATCTGCGAAGTACCTCAATATCATAAGGTAAGGCATCATTTTTATTTTCCGAAGGAGCGATAAGATAAATGGGTTTGGTTTTCCCTATGGTCTCCTTCGTTCTTATTCTATTTACCCTACCAAACCGCTGTATCAAAGCATCAATAGGTGCAGTCTCAGTCACCATAAGATCAAAACTGATGTCTAGACTTACTTCTACGATCTGGGTAGATATTACAATACAAGCCTCTTTAGAGGTATTGAATTCTTCGTTTGGATTTCCGTCATCATCTAATCCTAGAAGTTGTTTTTCTTTATAATTTCTGTCCCCTCTTTTGAATCGACTGTGGAGTAATAGGATCGGAGTGTTAGGATATATTTCCCTTAAATGGGCATAAGCATCTTGCGCTCTTGCGACACGGTTAAAGACTACTAATATTTTTTTATTTTCTTCTATGGCTTGACTGATTTTTGACAAACTCTCTTCATAAGAATTGATTTTGAATAAGGTATGTCTATCAAATGCATCCAGCTCTTCTTGAGACAGTTTCTCTTCTAAAACATCCGCTCCCAATTCCTCTACTATTTTCTGATAAAGCTTTGTTGGCATGGTGGCTGTCCCTATATGAATGGCGCAATCCAATTGCTTAAGAATCTGAACCAATTTCAATACAATGGCTTGAGATACCCCAGTGTATGTATGGATTTCATCCAAAATAAAGTCGCATCCTTTTAAGTCGAGAAGCATAGCTTCATAACCCTTCATACCAAAGGCAATAGCTGCCAATTGATGGGGAGTTAAAATCTTTATCGCTGAACCAAAAAGTGGCTGTAAAACACTTTCCTCTTCTTTACCATTTTGTCGAACGACCATGGAAGCAGAATGGAGAGCCCGTATATCTAGGTCTGGGTTGTCCAGTTGTAAGTCCTTGGACACCCGCTTATACATGGCATTGATTGATGCCTGAAATGGGAGTGTATAAAAAACGCGTCCTTTAGTTCTTTTGAATAGATAGTCTGTTTTACCCGCTCCTGTACTGGCCACAACAAGTGTATGTTTCTTTGGTGAAGTGGTTTCTTTATAAGAAAGTGGATATAATGGATGCGAACGGTTATAAAATGAAAGATTTGGTGTTTTAAAAGCCTTTCTTAGCTTTTCCTCTGTATCATTGATCAAGGCAGAAGCAAAGTGATCTGCTCCCATTAGCAAGCCTCTCCACTCTGCATACCCTCTGATTTTTGTTTGTTTTTTACAATATGATATAGCGTAGGAAAGGTTTTGACGGGCCTCCTTTTCACTAAACGGAGCACACTGTATTCCAATATCTTCTATAAGTTTAAAAGCTTGAGGAGACCATTGATCCCATTGGCCAACATGAAAGTCAATATATTCATATCCGTTTTCCAAATCCAGCAATCCTTTATCTCCAGCATCGTTTTTGGCTGATTTGTGATGTGCAATGACCATATCCAATAATGCTGAATATGCTGATTCAGGAAACACAGATAAGAAAAGAAGAGAACTTATTTCATGTCTGAATACTTTGCTGTTTCGTCCATTTCCTCTTATTCTTCTTTGAAATTCAGGGTGAGCCTTTCCAATATCATGTAAGATAGCTCCACTGAATGCCAATAATTTATCCATTTGTAAAAAGTTGGCAAAAGCCTTCGCAGCATAGGACACGTGTAAAAGATGGTCTTTTAAGGAAGTGTATTCTGGAGCAGATTTGGCAAGAAGAAGTTCCATCAGAAGTTGGTTACAGGTTGACCTACTACTCTAATCCAGCCATACATGGGTTCATTATTTTGCCTATTATACCCAACTAAAAATGATTTGTCATTTTTCTCAAAAACCAACTCGAAACCTGGAAACCGATATTCATCCGCTTCAAATTTTTCTTTACTAGTTTCAGTAACTGTGTCTGGGTACATTATATCCTCATTTCTACAAAGACAAACATGTTGACTTGCTGCTGTAGAGGCATCTTCTTTAGATGAAAAAGCCAGTAAGAGAGTAGGATTTTGTAAAACTCCACGTATCAATATTGCCTTCGGTCTGTCAAAGAGAAACTCCTTTCCTTTTCTGGTCGAATTCCAACCTCTAGTTTGAATTACTTCCTGTTGTCCACTGATCTGATCATAAGCCAATCTATGAGCGACTATTTTATGGATACCTTCATTTCCCAATAACTCTGGAAAGAGCTTTTTCTCAATACCTTCCACAATTGACGGAGTCAAAAACTGCTGGCTAAAAGTTTCACTATCTCTGACCGCCGTCCATGGCTTTATAAAACCAAATGGACCAGAATATTTTACTACGTAGTATGTCATATCCATTATTTTAAAGAGCCAAATCCAATTCCAGTACTATTCCCAATGCCCACGTTCCAAGCAAATTTGAGCTGTTCTTCATTGCCCTCAATGATTACGGGACACATGTTTGCTCTACAATTAATGCCGTTGTAATTGATCATTTTCGTGCTCGGGTTTCGATAGGTCGGGTCAAAATATACTTTCACTCCATCTGCATCAAGACCAGCCTTTTCGAGTTTCGTTTGAAGAGTTTGAGTCATGTAAAGTCCTGAGTTAGGATCAGAAAATGTATAATGATGCACTCTTTGCTCTAATTTTCTTTTAATAAATATGGGACTATTTAAGAAAAATCGCTGAATAGGCTCAACTCTAGGATCCTCCAAAAACATTACTTCTAGGACTTTCATGCCGAAATTTAAATCAAAGTCATTTTGAATTCCTATGATAAGATTTTTTATCAATGCCGTATCATATGAGCTAATTTGCCAATAGGCCCCATTTTTGAAGTTTAACACTTTATTTTCAATTTTTCCTCCCATCAGCCAAGATAGGGAATATAGTGAAGTGTCATCATGTATATGGTTTTCGCCAAGCCACTTGTGAAAGGCTCCAACTAAACTTCTTTGGTAATTAAATGGGACCGGTTCAGTATTAGGACTGAGCTTTATATTTAATCTCATCTGTATGTTTTTTAATGCGACTAATTTTATTTGTTGTATCTTGATAATTGATCTGTATTAACTAGTTATTTGTAAAAAATTATTTTGATTTTATGGTGTGAGTTTCATTTGTAGATATTTTATATTGAAAATTTTTTAAAAAAAGGTGCTTTAGTATAGGAGTTTTTTAATCTCTTCTCACCTCCACACACCCAAACCCTTGACTGCCGAGGTGTCCAAATCCTGCGTAAAAACCAATTCTCTGTAATTCAATGGGTGCTGTAAACTCAAATTCAAAGCTATAGCCGATAAGTTGTGTTTCTTGAGCTGTTAACTGCTTTATTTTGACACCCTCTTTGTATATCTTCCGAAGTGGTTTAAAGTTAAAATCTGGGAATCGTTCTTCATCCAGTGTCGCTTCCCTTTGATCGACTAATGTCAGGGCCCTAGACTTCGATAAGAGGTTTTGTAGTAGAAGTATCCCATAGTCCCTGTCTTTTGGATGTAGGTGATCTTCCCCACCTAATGGCCGCTTTCTCCGAACGAATATGGGTGAAAGACATCTATACTTCATTTTCTCCTGAAACACGGGGGCTTGTCCTGCCTCTATTGCACTTACTTGATAAACTATCTTACTGATTTTGTCACCTAAAATAAATTCCTGATTATAAAAGATACCCTTTATGAATTCTTCTGCAGCCTTATCTATTAGGAAACTGATCTCAAAAATGGCGACCTCTCCATGGTGATGGATTCGTCCTGCTTCTTTAATCACCCTAAAGTGATCAAAGAATATCCTCGAAAATGTGAAAAGTCTAAATTTTTTACCAAACGCAAGGTATCCCTCTTCATGCAAAAACCTGCTAAACGCGCTATCGACGCGGTTTATCGCGCGATAAATTGCAGCCGAAAGTTCGTACTGATAATTTATGGGGATGAAGCTTTCTTGCCTGGCTTTGCTTAATGATATCCTAAACCGCATGGAAAAAATCTTTTCGTTCAAGATAAATACTAATCCTTTAATTGTCAAGTTGGTTTGAAAAAATATTTTCCTACTCGCTCATAAACTATTTCACTATCCCTATTTTCTTATATTTTGTGTGCAATTGTTATGGATAATAGAAAGATCGTTGTTTTTTGGTAGGCGAACATCAAACGAATACAAAAACGAAAGCAAACGAAAGCAAACGAAAGCAAACAAACATCAAAACGAAAGCAAACGAAAGCAAACAAACATCAAAACGAAAGCAAACGAAAGCAAACAAACATCAAAACGAAAGCAAAAGAAAGCAAACGAACATCAAAACGAAAGCAAACGAACATCAAAAGAAAAGAAAACGAAAGCAATCAATCATGGGAGGTGGGAGGATGGGGGAGTCTTCCAGGGCTTTTGATACGGCCTGTCGGCGATCGCGAACCCTAAAAAAAGCCGAAGGTAGCGAAGACCTGCCCCGCGATGAGGTCGGTGCCAAGGAGCGCTAACGCTAAAAAAAAGGCTTGCCGGAAATACATCCAGCAAGCCCTTGTTCCTGTAGCGGCCTCCCCTTATCTGGAGTTGCTGCCGAACAAGAAGGAGTCGCGCGCTTTGTCCTTTTTCAGCACAGCGCCTTCCGCCAGAGCGTCCATACCCTTGGGTGGCTCAGGCGATAGCCGGATGATTAACTCCAAATCATCCTCTACCTTCACCTCCTTGGCGATGAAGCCCACATAGGAGACGGAAATCACATCGAAGCCTGCCGGAATTTCCAAGGTGAAGCTGCCATCACGGCCCGTTGTCGTGCCCTTTGTGGTGCCCTTGATCACTAAAGCAGCACCCATAATCGGGTTTTCCTCCTCGTCAGCAGCGACAACAACCCCCTTGACCGTTTTGGCCTGTCCAAAGGCCTCTCCAACAAGAAGCCCTAAACTCAGGAAGAGCCCGAGAAGAAGCGGCATAAGTTTGTTATTCATGGTTTTTCTGGTTTATGGTGTTCGGTTTATTTTCAGGCAATACAGTACAAAAACCTTTCCGAAAATTTCTTTCCGATATTTTTCTTTCATTTATACCAGGGTCATGGCTTTACCTTTGGCCCGAAAGGGCCCAAAAAAAAGGAGCCCCTTCCGAAAAGAGACTCCTTATCAACAGTCGGAGCGATGCTTTCTCCCGCAGGCTAGGCCGCTACCTCTCTCCGGATAGGCCAGAGCACAAGGAGGGGTGCCATGCAGCTCGCGCCCTTAAAAAACGAAATTCAAGCGTGCGAAGACGAAGCGCCCATTAAAGCCTGCCTGCTGCACACGGCGGGAGTACACGAAGCGACCCTGACTCATATTGCCACTGTGGGTGTGCACATCCGGGTAGGCATCGAACAAGTTGTTCGCACCGATATTCAGGCGTAGGTGATCGTTAAAGCGATAGCTCACGGTCAAATCTGTCACCGTCATCGGAGAGAAGGTCTGGTCGAGGGTCTCACGCTGACCGGTAAAGGTATTGATCGGGAAAGCCGAAGGGTCATCGCCCATGGTCGGATCTAAGAACACCACCTCGCCGAAATACACCACGCGCAGCATAAAGGAGAAATCTCCGATGTTGTAATTGGCCATGGCGGATACCTTGCTACGCGGATTGGCCACCTCTACGCGGCTTTGGTCCTCCCTGTTGAAGTAGTTCCCCAGCTGTCCTGTCGCCTCTAAAATCGGGGAGGCACGCACGATGATGTCGCCATTTTCATCCCGACGGACTTTGTTGTCGATAAAGGTACCGGCTAGCATGAGGTCGAGCTTGGAGCGGTTGGAGAAGAACTTTTTATAGGTCAAAACCCCTTCGATACCACGTGCGCGGGTGTCGATCGCATTGGTGAAGAAGTTTGCCGTGTTCGCATTAACGGCATCTAACTGCGCCGCCAGCGCGGGGTCTCCACCTGCCGTGAAATTATTCGTTAAAATGATTCGATTGTCGATGTCTATTTGGTAGGCATCGACAGTCAGCTCTAAGTTGCTGAGCAGCTGTAGGGTCGTTCCTAGCGTGAAGCTGCGGGAAGTTTCCTGCTGTAGTTCAGGGATGCCTAAAATGCGTGCGGGCTCACTGTCGTTTCGGAAGGTGCCACTCTCCACCGGGACGAGGCCCTGGCCGGGCAACGTGACGAAGAGGGTGTTGACCCGCGAGTAGAAGCGCTGCTGCATGGAAGGGGCGCGGAAGCCTGTGCTGGTAGAACCCCGAAGGGTGATGGCGTCTGTCAACTTATACCGAGAGGCCAACTTATAGATCAGTGCACTGCCGAAGTCGGAGTAGTTTTCGAAGCGCAGGGCCCCGGCCACGTTAAAGCGGCTGGAGAAGTCTTGTTCTAGGTCCACATAGAGGCCGATATTATTTCGGGTCCAGGCGCCGGCGGTGCTGGGCGCAAAACCTGGGAACACCTGCGCTCCCGCTGCCACTCCTGCATCTGGGTTGAAATTTCGCCAAGAGGCCTCTTCTCCTTCGCGGATGGCGAAGCGTTCCACGCGAAATTCAGCACCGGCCGCCACATTTAAGCCTGCCAGCACATCGTAGCGGCGTGCCGCATCGAAATTAACCAAGTTCTGAAGGAAGTTCAGTCCTCCGGAGTCGAAGCGCTTCTGGAAGTTGGCTACATCGACGGCCTGGGAGTAGTTAACTGAATTACTGATTTCGAAATCGAAGATGTTTTGGCCGTAGGTATTGCTTAAATCATAGCGCCATTCGCCCAGGGTTCCCCGAATCCCAAGGGTGTTTGCGATGTCGGTGATGTTGGTATTGATTTCAGGAAGGAAGCCGTTTGGATATACATTGAGCACATTCGTCCGTGCAGCTGCGGGGATGGCGCTGGGGTAGCGGTAGAATCCCGCCGCATTTCCACGCTTGTTGTTCCAGTTGCCGAAGGAGTAGAGGGTCACCTTGTCATTGAGCGGTAGCTCAAAGTTCGCCGCGATGCCTCCGGAGTTGATGGCTGAATTCCCGATACGCATGTCGAAATCCTGCCGTGTCAGTCCCCGCTCTTGGAGGATTTCCTCGTCTATATTTGCCCCATTTACGGGAGGAAAGATAGCGCCTGTAAAGGTACCTGCCCGAGAGGTGAAGTCACGACGGGTATATTCTCCCGTCAGGTTTAGGAAACCCTCATTGCCGACAGGCAAACCATAATTCAAGACACCGCTGACCATGGCGCCATCGGAGATAAAGGCATCTGCATCCTCGCCATTGTTAATGGCAAAATCCCGAGCAAAGCGCGTGAGGTGCGTTCCTGTGGCCACATTTCCGGAGAGGCCTTTTTCTTTTTTCAGGACGATGTTTATCACGCCGGCGATGGCATCGGAGCCATATTGGGCGGCAGCCCCATCCCGTAAGATTTCTATCTTTTCCACTGCAAAGGCGGGGATGGCGTTCAGGTCAGTACCTACCGTCCCGCGGTTTACGGTTCCATTTACGTTCACTAGGGAGGACTGATGGCGTCGTTTTCCATTCACGAGGACGAGCACCTGATCAGGGCCCAGGCCGCGCAGCTGTGCCGGATCCATATGGTCTGTTCCGTCCGAAATGGTTTGGCGGGAAGACTGAAAAGAAGGGGCGATGTAGGTCAAAATTTGGTTCAGGTCCACCTGCCCGAGGGCGTCGATCACCTCGCTTACCGGAATGATGTCCACCGGGACGGGGGAGTCGATGCGGGAGCGTGCGCCCACGCGGGTTCCGGTGACGATGACTTCGCCGAGGGCCGCATCATCACTTTCCATGCGAACAGTAATTTCGCTCCGGTTGCCGATGGCAATGTCCTGGGTACGAAAACCGATAAATGAGATCGTGAGCGTGTTTCGGCCAGCAGGAACTTCTAAGGAAAATCGGCCATCCAGATCTGTGGTGGTGCCTGTGCCAGTTCCCTTCACGAGTACGGAGGCGCCGGGCAGTGGCTCCCCGCCGTCTTCCTCAGATAGGATCTGTCCCTTGATGATCCGAGTCTGTGCCAATGATTCTGCCATACTTCCGAAGAAGAGAAGAATAATATATGCAAGTAAAACTTTTTTCATACGTTCTTATTTGGTTAAAGGGATAAGGACACAAATAAAGTAAATTGTATGCAATTTCCACTTCTGCTTTGTGCAAAAATGCTATATTTCTAACTAAATCAAATGATTATTTGCTTTAGATCGTATGCGTATTTATACAATTTTGTTTATACCCATTATTTCACTTTTAAAAGGAAATTTATTGGGTGTCCCTGATTTTGTCGGGCATAAAAAGTATTTCATCATCTTTAAAATGCAGTTCAAATGGAGAAAAGTTTTTACGCGGCGGCGGGAGCCAAAGGTTTTCTGGCCTTTACCCGAAGGAAAGAGAGCTCTCACGGTCAAAAGGCGCATCGGGCTGCCGACACCAGAAGCGTTTTTACACGTTTAGCCTTCCCCCTCTAAAGCCTGTAGACGAGCGAGAAGGGGAGGGTGGGAGTAGTGCATCCACACATACCAGGGGTGAGGGTTGAGCTGAGTGAGGGTGTTCGCAGAAAGGGTCTTCAGGGCTTCCGCTAAAGGTTCTCCAGCAAAAGTGTCTCGCGCATAGGCATCGGCCTGAAACTCGAACTTGCGGCTTAGGATCTTTTGGACCACGCCGATCATTCCGGAGAGGGGGGAGAAAAGCATGGTAAAGCCGATGATGTTCAGCTGCACCGAAGTAGCCGTACCGCCGAGGGCTAGGCTCATGGTTTCGCTGTAGATCACCTGCCTGAGGACGGCCAGCACCAGCCCGGTCTGCAGGATGCTGAGCGCCATCTGCCAGAGGATATGGCGTTTTTTATAATGCCCGACCTCATGGGCGAGCACGGCGACCACCTCATGTGGGGGGTGCTGGTCGATCAGGGTATCGTACAAGATGACTTTTTTACGCTTTCCGAATCCAGAAAAGAAGGCATTGGCTTTTTTACTGCGGCGGCTGCCGTCCATGACGAAAATAGTCTCTATGGAGAAGTTTACTTTTTGCGCGTAGCGCAAAATCTGCTCCCGCAGCTCCCCTTCCGGCAGGGGGCTCAGCGAATTAAAGAGGGGCAGGATCCAGGAGGTGTAGACCGTGTTCACGCCCAGCATGAAGAGGGTAGCCAGAATCCAAAACTGCCACCAAAAGGCGGGGCCTGCGGCATGGATAAAGTAAAAGAGGGCAGTCAGCAGGGCGCCTCCTACGCTGATGGAAAGCAAGTAGCCCTTTAGGGCGTCGGTGAAAAATAGCTTAGGCGTGCTGGTGTTAAAGCCAAAGCGCGCTTCGATCACGAAATTTCGGTAGTAGTCGAAGGGGAGCGAGAGCAGGTCAGCGCCGATAAACAAGATGCCGAGAAAGAGGACGGCATGTGCGATGGGGGGGAGGCCCCAGGTGCCGATCCAGCTGTCCAGCAGGCCGAAGCCTTCGCTGGCGATGAGCAGAAAGGTGAGCAGAAAGGTAAAGGTACTGGAAAATAAGCCAAAGCGGTAGAGGGCCTTTTGGTAGGCCTTCGCTTCCTGTAGTTTTTCGCGGTCCACGTACTGCTGCAGGGTTTCGGGTACTGCGGGGACCTTTCGGGTGATGTTTAGGTAATTGAGGAATTTATTTCCAGCGAATAGCAAGCCGAGCACTCCGAGGAGCACATAGCGTAACATCTGTTCATCCATGTGTGACGATTAAAAACGTGGGCAGGGGAGGATGGTTTCTTTGCCTTTCTTTCGCGGCACATTTCGGTCGCCCAGCAGCAGTGACACGCTGATTTCATGCGCTCCTCCTGTCTGGATTCCGAGGCGCGAAACGGTGTAATCGAAGCTGTAGCCGAAGCTAAAGCCACTGGGCAAGTTCACTCCCACCATCATCACAACAGCATCGCGGTTGGATTGTTGCTCCACGGGCCGAAATGGGAGGCCGCGGTACCAGAGGCCGATGGTGAGAGGCTCCAAGTAGGCATAGGTGCCTATGTCCAGCTGCTCGAAGGGGCCTTGGTTCTGATAGTGCACCGTAGGGACGATGTAATATTCTTTTTGGAGGTGGGTGAAATCCCTCCGGTAATTGTTGATCCGCAGCGGAATTTTATAGCCCGCATGTAAGGAGATGCGTCGGGGCAGGTTCGCGAAATCTCCCGGCGTGTCATTGAGGAAGCTTTGGTTCGGCGTGTTTAGATGGTGGACGGATACCCCTGCCCAGAAGCGCTCGGTGTAGAAAAGGCCGCCTAGCCCGAGGGTGAAGAAGTTCACAGGTTCCACGATGCCATCCAGGCCATTATCGGGTAGGTTAGCGTTTGGGTCCAGCGGGTTATCGGGGTTAAATTGATTCGAGAAAACCAAGTTGTTAAAAAAGCCGATATCACGCTGCACAAAGGTAGCGGAGGCGCCGGGTCGAAAATACATGCCTTCTCCCAGCCGCAGTTCATAGGCATAGAAAGCACCTACGGAGGTACTGCGGAGGTTGACGAAGCCTTCTGTGTCTTGCATAAACATGAGCCCGATACCGCTGTTGTAGTCATCGAGGTAGCCGTCTATGTAAGCGGAAAAAGTCGTAAATGAGGCGTCCAGCCCGGGCCATTGGTTGCGGTAATTAAATCCGATGCGCGTTACTTGCTCTGCTCCTGTAAAAGCGGGGTTTAAAAAGAGAGGAGCTGCATAATATTGACTATATTGCGGGTCTTGCGCACGTACTTGCGCTAGGCTACAGGCGTAACAAACGAGAAAAAAAAAGAAGCGACAGTAAGACCTTTGCACCAGCTTATGCGTTATTTGTATATGCAATCTAACGATTAAGCGCTTAACTTGTTATACAAGTGTTCACGAATTTATGAAACACTCCTACAGAAGTATACAACACGCTTTTGGGAGGGCCTTTTGGGCCCTGCTTCTGTTTTTAGCTTTTCCTTTTTGGGCCGGGGCCCAAGGGGTAAATCGTAATATATGGCTCTTCGGGGACTGCCAGCCTGGAAGAGCCTTTTTGAGTTTTGGGGCGGAGGAACAGGTCTCTGCCGTACCTCTGGGGGAGACCTCGATCGCGGGACGCCAACCTTTAGGGCGCAATACGGTCGCCACGGCGATCAATCAGGTGACGGGCAACTTGCTTTTTTACACCAATGGCGAATTTGTGTATGATGGTAATCATAACTCGTTTGGGTCGGGAAATTTAAGCGGTGATACGGGAAATTTGCAAGCGGTAGCTATCGCGGTGGGGGCATTTGACATCGATCCTGCGAGCACAGATAGCTATTTTATCTTTTACATCACCCCGAGCGGAGATTTAGGCTTTCAGCAGATCGGGGTGACTGGGGATGTGGTCAGTAGGGTAGGCACGCCGAATAATAACTTCCGTCCGGGGGTGGGGCCTGCCATCAAGCTCATCGATAATCCGAATGTGGATAATGCCTCTTTTCTTTTTTACTACAGTGGGGGTGAGTTGAGGGCCTTGGATATTCAAGGGAATGATCCAGGCGCTTGGGATGAACAAGATGGTTTGGCCTTAGCGAATGCGCCGGTGCAGATCCGCTATAATGCGGAGGAGAATCAAGTGATCGTGGTGGGGGCGAATAATGTGCTGACCCTAATCGATTTTGACCCTGCTACGGGGGAGCTTTCGAATGCGCGTCCTTTGACTCCTCCTGGTGCAGGAACTGTCGGGGGCATGACCTTCAGTGCGGATGGGGCCTACCTGTTCGTGTCGCTAACGAATCCGACGACGAATCAGGGCACCCTGCGGCGGTATAATTTGGCCGCGGCAAGTTGGGATCCCTCCGTCCCAATTGGGGATGTGAGCCCGGTTCCAACTGCTGTTCGCGATATACGCGTGGGTCCGAATGGGCGTTTGTATGTGTTGTATGAGATTCAGGGTAGCGATCGGGTGAAGATCGCGGAATTAGAAAACCCGGAAGAAGCGCTGGTGGGAGATTTTAACTGGGTGGAGGATCGATTTCCGGGGATAGACTTCTGTGCGCGTATGTTCCCCACTTTTTCGACTACGGTAAGTTTTATGCCTACCGTAGAAATTATCGCACCACCGGGAGAGCTTTGTTCAGACAGTCCCGTGCCTTTGGTGACGCGGATTTTGCCCTTAGGGCTGCAGGCGACCGCTTTCGAATGGACATATTCCGACCAGGAGGGGAACTCCGAAACGATTGAAGATGTGGAGCATCTCGTCGTTCCGGGTGGAGTTTCTGCGGCGAATGTGACCGTGACCTTTGCGGACGGCACAGAGGTGACCGCGAGTGTCAGTTTAATGTTGGGGAGTGCAGGCCCAGAGGTCGAGCTGCAGCTGGATGAAGACCTTGTGTGTCCCTGTGCAGATCCGAGTGATGTAGAAAATCAGGGAGTGAATTTAGCAGAGGGGCTGCAAATAGATGGACAGGATCCGTCCCCTAGTTTTGAATATTTTTGGTCTGCCTATCCAGAAAGAGGGTGGAGCACCAATTCAGATGCCTTCGTTTGTGAGCCGGGAACGTATTACGTGTTGGTCCGCCGTGTGGGTGAAACTTGCTATGGCATCGGGGAGGTAGAGCTTCGGGTGGTCAACAATGACGATGGTGGGGTGCTTCCTTCGGGGCGCAATGGGCGCTGGTTTTTCGGTGATGGTGCGGGGATAGACTTTAATGATTACCCGCTTTTCCCGACGGTGCCGGGCTCGCCACGTCCCTTAGATGTTCCCGAGCTGGATGGTCTGGTGCCGGAGCAAACCGTGCAACGTATTTTCCCCAATACCTTACCCGATGCGGTAGATGTATTTTATGATATTTCGGGGAATGTGATTTTCTACACGGATGGAGAGACTGTTTGGGATTTCTTCCATAATGCGTTGCCACTAGACCCTCAGGTACTTGGTGCTGGGGGTGCTGCAGGGGGTACGGGTACGCCTACGCTTGGAGGAGATGCTCGTGCGCGGCAGGGGGCGCTGATCGTCCCCTATCCAGATCCTGAGTTGCAGCAGATGCAGACGCTCTATTACATTTTCACGCCTACGGTGGAGGCTCCGCATGGGGTCTTGTTCCACATGGTGGATTTAAGACGTGGAAGTCCATTGGTTACATCGACGCTCGAGGCGCCAGGGAATGTTATCAGTGCAAACAATTTACTCTTTCAGCCCGGCACGCAGCAGAGTGCCGCCTTCTTAGGTGGGGGCCGTAATTTAGTGGCCTTTAAAGAAATGGGCTCGCCGAACTACCGCCTGTACACGCTAGATCAGGATGGTATTTCTGTGGCCAAACGGGATGGAACGGGAGACTTTACTCCGGGAGATCAAGAAATCGCCGGGGTGATGCAGTTTAGCATCGATGGGCAGCGCTTGGGCTCTGCCTATTCCTATCGTTTGGCAGATGGAAGTTTACAGACCACCATCGAGGTATTTACGATCAGCGGAGGTCCTGGGGAGGACGATGATGATGCGAATGGCGGTAATGGTATGAATGGGAATGGGCCCAATGGAAATGGTGGCAATGGGATCAATGGAGAGGATGAAGAAGACGAAGACGAAGATGAAGAGGAGGAGGATAACGATCCGGATGAAAACTTGGGGCCAGACGCTGATGAGCGTAACGAACGGCGTAACCGCACGCAACTGAAGCTAAAAAGTACCTTTACGGTCAGCGGAGAGGTGTTTGGTATAGAGTTTTCGATACCGGGAGATCGCTTGTATGTGACCCTGGATGGGAATATAGAAGAGTTTTTCTTAGAGGATCAAGATGTTTCGAATGAGGATGCTACCCCCCCCTCCTTTATCGATGCGTTCAATGAGGCGGAGAATGTGACCACCTTTTCGGCAGCTGTGCTAAGCTCTCGCACGCAGATAGAGTCCGGTAATTTTCGCGCTATCCAGCGCTCACCTGAGCAGCTCAATCAGCTTCTTGTGGGAGAGCTGGGCCAGGGCGCCATCGGAGTCCTTTTAGAAGGGCGTTTCAGCGACATCGAAAGTCAATTTCAGCCTGATTTTCTCACCTTCTCGAAAGAAGGCACCTTGGGCAATAGCCTTCCGAGGTTCCGCTTGGCAGGGGGAGGGGGAGGTGCGGCGCCTCCCGAGTTATTTGGCGATCGCGAAATCTGTTTGGAAAATGTGACTCCGGGTGTGGTCCCGATTACGGGAACGGCCACGCTGGTACTGACAGCCTTTTTAGAAGATCGCGACGATGTTCGCTGGAGGGTCAGAAGAACCTTTAGAGGGCAGGTGTCGACGGTGCCAGTGCAGCCTGACCCCCAAATGCCTGAAAATGAAAGTGAGTTTTTTTTCACCTTTACGGAACCGGGAGATTATTCCATCAGCCTGTTTGTGAAGCGCTGTGAGTTTATCTTTCCTCCCTTAGAACATCGGGTGCGTGTGGTAGCGCCCCCGCTAATTCTTCCTGAACAACTTAGTTTCTGTGACGATGGATCGGACCTAATTCTCAGGGCCATAGACACTCGCTTTGCTGACCCAAATGATTTTTCGATTATTTGGAGAGATGTAAATGGAATTCGGAGTACTGAAAATGAACTGATACTCTCGAACCCTAATGATGTAGGACAGTACACGGTGGAAGTAGCTGCAGTCTTATCGGATGGGACGGAGTGTAACCCGATAACCACGCAGATATTCGTAGGGCCACCTCGGGGATTAAACCTGGGCGTGGACCAACCCATCATCTGTCATGATGGAAGCTTACGCGCCTTTCCCTTTTTAGGGCCAGGGCCAGCTGTGAGTCCTTCTGTGGATGAAGGAATCTTTCGGGTTTTTGAGGGCACCTCTACCTTGGGAGCTCCTGTTTTGACCCTAACAAATGCAAATGAATTAGAAATTCGGGCGAGGGATCTGCCAGGCCCTGGCCTGTATACCGTGGAATTTGAGGTTGAAGATGAGTTCGCTAAATCCTCCGACCCTGCTTTTGCGCCCAAGTGTATCGTAGTTCTAACGGAGACATTCGAAGTCCTCCCTCCACCTCAGCTGGAGATACGAACTCTCGCGGCGCCGGACTGTGGCGTCAGTTCGGGAGAAATCAGTATAGAAGGCTTGGATTTGAGCGCTTTTCCTACCAATATTTCATTTAATGGACGCCCGATACGCATCGAGCTGGATGGGGTGGATGTGACGAGCACGGGGACGACATTTGGGGTAGTACCCGATCCAGCAGGTGATGTGCTTCAGCTAACAGGATTTCCTCCAGGAGCCTTTTCTGTGCGTACCGTGGACCTTGTTTTGGATTGTACCTTCGATGAGACGGTCATCGTCCCGGACGCTTCGCAGCCGGTGAATGTGCCCAACTTTGAGGTGAACAGCATTCCTGCGCGCTGCGGGCCGGATGGCGAGGACGGCACCTTGCTTATCCAGTTTCCTCCAAATTTTACAGGTAGCTTCGAAGTACGGACCGTAGCTACGCTCGGTGGCCTGGCCCCTCCAGCACCTTTTATAGGGAGTACTGTTCCGGGAAGTGCTCAAGCCAGTGTCGTGCGTCCTGCAGGTACTTATATCGTCTCTTTCCAAGATGCGGATGGCTGTTTTGTGACTGCCGTAGATGCGGAGATTGAAAACCTAGTCGGCCAACCGATCGAAGAAGCTGTGAGCTTTTGCTTTGCCACATCGGGAAACAGACGCCTTCCCATACCCGCTTTCATCGACTTGATGGATTCGACCGTCTCCGCCTATCGCTGGTTAGCTGCTAATGGAGATACCTTGCTGTCGATAGATCCCACAAACCTGCCCTTGGACACCGAATTTAATGTGCCGGAAGAGGGGGTGTATACCTTAGCCATCGATTACCCCACCTGTACGCTGGAAGTAACCTATACGGTGACGGATGTCTGCGAGCTGCAGGTAAATGCCCCGAATGCAGTGCGGCTTTCCGGAAGACGTACGCCTCGCGGGGAGGGTAAGCTACGGGATAATGTGGTTACCTTGGCGACGTCCAATTATGTGCAAGAAGTGGAGGTCTTTATCTACAACCGCTGGGGCCAACTCATTCACGTGTACGAATACCAGACCCAAAGTTCGGAGGCCATTCACCTAGAGGAAGTTTGGGATGGGCGTGTAAATGGGGAATTTGTGCCGGCGGGAACTTATATCATGATAATTATATTGAGAAATAGAGATGACAATGTGGAGAAGCGCATTGAAAAGCCGCTTTTCGTTATCCGCTAACCCAAAAATACGTAATTGCCTATGTTGGTGCTTCTATCTCCATCCAAGACACTGGATCTTGCAGAAAGCCAAATAAATACCTTCACCACGCCGGAATTCCAAACCCAAACTTTCGAGCTGGTGGAGATCATGAAAAAAAAGACGACGGATGAAATTCGTCAGCTGATGAGCGTCAGCGAAAACATCGCGCAGCTGAATGCGGAGCGCTATGCGAATTTCCAAAAGCGCTTCGAGCCGGATACGGCCAAGCAGGCTCTGCTGGCTTTTAAGGGCGATGTGTACACGAAGATCGATGTAGACAGCTATACGGAAGAGGATTTTGACTTTGCGCAGCGCCACCTCCGTATCCTTTCCGGCCTGTATGGTGTGTTGCGTCCACTGGATCTTATTCAGCCTTACCGTCTCGAGATGGGGATTCGTATCGAAAATGGACATGGGAAAAACTTGTATGAATTTTGGGGCGCACGGATCGCGAAAAAATTAAATGAAGACTTGGCCGAAGGTGTCATCATCAATTTAGCCTCACAGGAATACTTCAAGGCGGTAAGTCAGGCAGACTTGCAGGCGCCGGTGATCTCCCCGGCCTTTAAGGAGTTTAAAGAGGACACGTATAAGGTCATCGGCATTTTTGCGAAGCAAGCACGCGGCCTGATGGCCAATTTTATCATAAAAAATAAAATCACGGACCCGGAGGAGCTCAAAACCTTTTCAGAGGAGGGCTATGAATGGGCGGGGCCAGAGGTAGATGAGGGCTGGACCTTCCGCCGTGGCTAAGCTAATCCCGAGCCCAGCTCCCTTAAAGAAGCTGGCTAAGGAAGCTGGCCGGAAAGCGGCCTAAGTAATAGGAAACACTGGGCTAAGCGCCACGTTTCTGGGAGGACTTTCTTTCTACAAGAGAGGCCTGGAGGACGTGGCGCTTGGGCTGTTCTTCTTCGGCATCTCCACTCAGCTGATCTAATAAGCATTCTGCTGCCAGCACCCCCATTTCGTATCCCGGCTGCGAGACCGTGGTAAGCGAAGGCTCCACGACTGCTGCTGTCGGGTTGTTCGTAAACCCAGCCACAGCCACTTCCTTAGGAATAGCAATGCCTGCGGCTTTAAACTGCATCATGATCTCGACCGCCATCGGGTCGATCATCGCAAAAATTCCGTCAAACTCTCCTTTACGTTCCATCAACTTCGCTGCCACCTCGCGGCTTCCTTCGGGTGTCATGTCGCTAACGTAGATGAGATCTTCCTGCAGCGGGATGCTGAATTCGCGCAAGGCCTTTTCATAGCCTTCGCGCCGTTTTTTGGAAATATAAAGTTCCTCGGGGCCGGAGACAAAAACCACTTTGCGGCAGCCCTGCTCGAGCAGATGCTTGACCACCTCATAGGCACCTCCGGCATCGTCTACGATCACTTGAGTCACAGGCAGCATTTCCGAAACCCGGTCGAAGAGCACAAAAGGGTACTGCCTGTCGTAGAGCTCTTGCAGGTGCCCCAGCTGCTTGGTTTCCCGGCTCAGTGAAATGAGTAGGCCGTCTACTTGACTGGAAACAAGGGTTTTGACATTGGCTACCTCCATGTCATAGCGCTCATTCGACTGGCAGATCATGATGTTATAGCCCCGCTTGTAGGCGGTGTCTTGAATGCCGGAAATGTTACTGGAAAAAAAGTGCGAGGTCAGCTCGGGCACGATGACGCCGAGGACCTTACTTCGGGAGCTCCGCAGGCTTTGCGCCAGCAAATTCGGCTGGTAGTTCATTTCCTTCGCCATCGCCACGATTTTCTGTTTCGTCTCCGGGTGCAGCTCTGGCGAATCCTTCAGCGCGCGCGAAACAGTGGAAACAGAGACCTGCAATTTCTTCGCGATCTCTTTCATGGTCACTTGATGGCTTTTTTTCATGGCTATTATTCTTGGTAAAGCGTAAATAAAACGGTTTCGCCCACTGCCCGGATGGTCCGCTTATCGATCAGGTCCATGTTATCGGCATGGGTATGGTGATAGCTTCCAAAGCCGAAGTCGGGGGAAAATTCCACGATATCGATCATCGGAATGCCGGCCTGATTCACGTAGAGGTGGTCATCCGTGATGGGGGGCGCGTCGCGCAAAATAAAGAAGTCGCTAAAGCCCAGGGCATGGGCATGGTTCCAGACTTTGGTCACGATATTTTTCGCATACTGCATGCTGTGTCCTTCCCGGTAAAAGCGGGCCCCACGGGCGGCTACCATGTCGAGTAAAATGCCATAAAAGGCGGTGTAGCCTGGTTCATGTGGGTTTTTCGCCCAGTGCTGGGAGCCTAAACACCAGAAAACCCTGTTTGAACGCAGACGGGAGCCTTCTGGTTCGCCATCATCCTCTCCATCGAAGAAGATAAAGTCGATTCCTACCTCTGGCTGCCGCTCGGCGCTACTCAGCACGCGGGCGATTTCCATGAGGATGCCCACACCACTCCCTCCGTCATTGGCGCCGTCGATGGGTTCGTCCCTGCGCTCACTGTCTTTGTCGGCGATGCGTCGCGTGTCCCAGTGTGCGGCAAGTAAAATTCGTTTTTTCGCTTCCGGATTGTGTTTAGCGATGATATTGGTCAGGTCCCAGGTAAGTCCGTCATGCGTTTCTGCCTGGAAGTCTTGTCGCTGTACCTGTAAGCCGAAACCCTCCAGTGTCGCGATGATCCAGTCGCGCGTGCGCGCATGGCCTTCGGTCATCGGGACCCGAGGCCCGAAAGCCACCTGCTGAGCGATGTACTGGTAGGCGCTGTCTACTGAAAAGGTAGGGACGTCCTCGGCTGCCACTTTTAGGGCTTGCAGCTCTTCCTCGCTGAGGCTGGAATCTCCGGATCCGCAGCTTTGGGCCAGCAGGAGTAGGAGTAAAGGGGTCACTAGCAGCAACCAATAAGGCCGCGCCAGGGGAATCCTGCGGGGCTGTGCGGGAAGTTGGGATTTACTCTTCATAGGCCCAGTCGATTCCATGTTTCATATCTTTTACCACGATGCCCAGCCCTTTTAGTCGGGCGCGGATCTCGTCTACTTTCGCATAATTACGAGCCGTTTTGGCTTCGCTGTACACTGCTAATAGCGCGTCCAGCAGCGCTTCCTGATGGTTGGGCTGCTCTTCCTTCAGGCCTAAAATCTCCGTCACGAAATGCACATAGCGCGTAAGTAGCTCGCGGAAGAGCGTCTCGCCTAAGGCTTCTGGCTGGAGCTGCCCCGTGTAGAGGCTATTGATTTTTTTCAAGAGGTTGAAGAGGTGCCCGATCGCCTGTGCGGTGTTAAAATCATCGTCCATAGCACGGAAGAGCTGGCGTAAAATCTGCTGCACCTGCTGCACCTGCTTTTCATCGGGGGCCTCCTGCTCTAGCGCTGGCCTTGCCTGTAGCTTTTGCGCTGTGCGCAAACCGTTCATCAGCTTTTTATAGCCCTTCTCCGCTCCTTTTAGTGCCTCATTCGAGAAATCCAATGTGGAGCGGTAATGTGCCGTCAAGATAAAATACCGAATGGTCATGGGCGAATAGGCCTGCTCGAGCAGCGCGTGCTTGCCGGTGAACAGCTCCTGCAGGGTAATGAAATTTCCCAGGGATTTGCCCATTTTCTGCCCGTTAATCGTGATCATGTTGTTGTGCATCCAGTACTTGGCCGGATCCACATGGTTGCAGGCATTGCCCTGCGCGATTTCGCATTCGTGGTGGGGGAACATCAGGTCCATGCCGCCGCCGTGAATGTCAAAATGTTTTCCCAAGTATTTGGAGCTCATGGCCGTACACTCGAGGTGCCAGCCGGGGAAGCCTTTGCCCCAGGGCGAATCCCACTGCATAAGATGTTCGGGCGCCGCCTTTTTCCAAAGTGCAAAATCGACGGCATTTCGTTTTTCGCTTTGGCCGTCCAGTTCCCGCGATCCGCTTACCAGTTCCTCCAGCACACGACCGGAAAGCTTGCCGTACTGCTGTTTTTCGTTGTACTTTAACACATCGAAATAGACGGAGCCATTCACCTCGTAGGCCAGGCCTTCGGCTAAAATCGCCTGTACCAGCTCGATCTGCTCGGGAATATGGCCGGTGGCGCGGGGCTCGATGCTCGGGCGGATGGTGTTCAGCGCCTCCATGTCCCGGTGGTAGGTGTCGGTATACTGCTGGGCCACTTCCATGGGTTCCAGCTGCTCCAGCTTGGCCTTCTTGGCGATTTTATCCTCCCCTTCATCGGCATCTCCGGTCAGGTGCCCCACATCGGTGATATTCCGCACATAGCGCACGCGGTAGCCCAAGTACGTCAGGTAGCGGTATACGGTATCGAAGGTGATGGCCGGGCGCCCATGCCCCAAGTGTGCATCGCCATACACCGTCGGTCCGCAGACATACATGCCCACGAAAGGGGGATTTAAGGGCGCGAACGTTTCTTTTTTACGAGTAAGGGTGTTGTAAAGCGAAAGGGCGTTTTCTGATTTCATATCGGATCGTAGCCTGTCTGCGGGCAGGGCAGCCATCCAGCCGCCCTCCGCATACAAGGGTTAAAAGCGTGTTTTATCGATTAATGTTTAAAATGACGTACTCCCGTCATGACCATGCTCATGCCGTGGGCATCGCAAAAGTCAATAGAGTCTTGGTCCTTAATGGAGCCTCCGGGCTGCACCACGGCGCTGATGCCTTCTTTCGAAGCGATCTCCACGCAGTCTGGGAAAGGGAAAAAGGCATCCGAAGCCATGACAGCTCCTTTCAGCTCGAAGCCGAAGCTTTTGGCCTTTTCGATCGCTTGACGCAGCGCATCGACACGTGAAGTTTGGCCCACACCGGAAGCAAAAAGCTGGTTGGCATTACTCAGCACGATCGTATTTGACTTCGTATGCTTACAAACTTTGGCCGCAAACACCAGGGCATCCATTTCCTGCTCAGAGGGTGCCAGCTTCGTTACAACCTTAAAGTCCGCCTTTTGCTCGGTTTTCAGATCTTTATCTTGCTCGATGAAGCCATTGAGAAGTGTTTTGACTTGCTTGGTGCCGCTTAGCGCCATTTTTTGGCGTAGCAGGATGCGGTTTTTCTTGCCTTTTAGGAGCTCTAGCGCCTCTGGCGCAAAGTCCGGGGCGATCAATACCTCAAAGAAGAGGCTGTTCATCTCTTCGGCAGCGGCCATATCCACGGTGCTGTTCGTGATCAGCACCCCTCCGAAGGCCGAGGTGGTGTCTGCCGCAAAGGCTTTTTTATAGGCTTCCTGTACGCTGTCTGCTGTGGCACAGCCGCAGGCATTGGTATGCTTTAAGATGGCGAAGGCAGTTTCATCGGGGAATTCGCTGATCAAGGCGACCGCGGCATCCACGTCCACGAGATTATTATAGGAGAGGGCTTTGCCGTTCAGCTGCTCGAAAAGGGCTTCCAGGTCACCATAGAAGTGGGCGGCCTGATGCGGATTTTCTCCGTAGCGGAGCGGGCTTGCTTTTTCCTCTGAGATTTTCAAGTAGGGCAGCTGCTCTGAGCGGTTAAAGTAGTGGAAAATCTGCGTGTCATAATGGGAGGAAACGCGGAAGGCTTCTGCTGCGAAGTAGCGGCGATCTTCTAGGCTGAGGTGGCCCTCTTGCGCCGAGAGGCGCTCCGCCAGTGCTCCATACTGCTCGCGGGAGGCGATGATGGCCACATCTTGAAAGTTTTTCGCCGCCGCACGGATAAGGGAAATCCCGCCAATATCGATTTTCTCGATCACCTCAGCTTCTGCAGCTCCGCTCGCCACAGTTTCCTCGAAGGGGTAGAGGTCCACGATGACCAGGTCGATGGCCGGAATGTCAAATGCCTCGGCTTGCTCCACATCTTCGGCAAGGCTGCGTCGGTGCAAGATGCCGCCAAAAATTTTCGGATGCAGGGTTTTTACGCGACCGCCGAAGATGGAGGGGTAGCCGGTCAGGGTTTCCACCGGTGTTACTTTTGCACCTAAGGCTTCGATAAAGGACTGCGTCCCGCCGGTGGAGTAAATGGTAACGCCCTGTGCTTGCAGCTGCTCGATGATGGGCTCCAGGTGGTCCTTATAAAAAACAGAGATTAAGGCTGAGGTAATTTTTTTATTCGCCATGATGTGGGTTGACCGCGGGCATCGCTCGCCCAGGGGCATTTTTTACGTGTGGAAAATGTTTATGTGCACAAACTTACGAAAATCAGCGGGAATTTTGGGCGCAAGATTCGGGCTTTCTAAGGGAAATTAAGGGTTTTTGCCCTGTTATTTCCGTAATATTTTTAGGGGCGCTTTGCGGTTTCGGTGTTGAGCACAGCGGTTTTTTGGGGATTGTTTAAAAATTATCCTGCCCGATGGGGGGTGGTCGGGGATTTTTTGTGAAAGCGCCTGATTTCTTGTATCTTCACTCGTTCAATAGTCGGATTTTATGGAGTTATACGCTAAAGCCCTTTCCTACGCGATTCCCTTCTTTATTCTGTTGATTTTACTGGAAGAGTTGGTTGCCCGCCGCATGGGCAAGCAGGTAAATCGCGGGATGGATGTCATCTCCAGCCTCAGTTCGGGGATGACGAATACGCTGAAAAATTTGATGGGGCTTTCCATCGTGCTGGTATCCTATGGCTGGCTAGTGGATCGGGTGGCGCTTTTTTCTATCGAAAGCACCTGGCTGGTGTATGTGCTGGCCTTTGTAGGCATGGATTTCGTCGGCTACTGGAGTCATCGTTTTGACCATACGGTAAATGCCTTCTGGAACCGACACATCGTGCATCACAGCAGCGAAGAGTTTAACTTGAGCTGCGCACTGCGGCAGTCCATTTCCTCTATTATCGGTATTTATTTTTTCCTCTACATCCCGATGGCCCTGCTCGGTGTTCCTGCGGAGGTGGTGGCCCTGGTGGCGCCGATCCATCTCTTTGCGCAGTTTTGGTACCACACCCGCCTCATCGATAAGATGGGCATTTTCGAATATATTCTCGTCACGCCTTCCCATCATCGGGTGCATCATGCCATTAACGATGTGTACCTGGATAAGAATCTCTCCCAGATTTTCATCTTCTGGGACAAGCTGTTCGGCACCTTTCAGGAGGAACTGCCAGAAGAGCCGCCTGTCTATGGGGTGAAGAAGCCGGTCAACACATGGAATCCGATATGGATCAACTATCAGCATTTTTGGGGCCTTATTCAGGATGCTTATCGGACGAAATCCTGGCGTGACAAAGCCCGCATTTGGTTTATGCCGACGGGTTGGCGTCCGGCGGATGTCGCGGAGCGCTATCCCATTTCGTACTGGCAGGACGCCCATCAGCAGGTCAAGTATGACAGCCAGCCCTCGAAAGCTCTTTTTGTCTGGTCCTGGGTACAGTTTTTAGTCAATTTTGGTCTGGTTTTTCATGTGCTCATCGCCTTTGTGCAGTTTCAGTATGGCGAGGTGCTGCTTTATGGGGGCTTTTTGATGCTTTCCGTATTCGCCTACACCTCTTTGATGGATCGGGCGCGACTCGCCTTATGGGCAGATGTCCTGCGGCTGCTGGTGGCTTTCGGTATTTTTCTGCACTTGGGCAGCTGGTTCCAGTTGGACCTGTTTTTCCCTGGCGCTTCCTACCTGGTCTTGACGTATTTCCTGCTTTCTCCCGCGATTAGCTGGTACCTGCTACGTACTTCGGACTCAGATCGGTCTGCCGTTCAGCCGCAGTCTGCGCACGTATGGGCTGCTGCGGGTTCGGCCTCCGGCCAAAGGGTGGGTCAGCCAGGGGATGCTGCTGAGCCGAGCACCTGGCGCTCGATGACTTCTGGAAAATAGCGGTATTCGAGGGCGTGGACTTTTTCTGCGATGGTGTCGGGGGTGTCTTCTGGTGAGAGGGCTACGCCGGCCTGAAAGATGATTTTGCCTTCGTCGTAGGCGGCATTTACCAGGTGGATGGTGATGCCGGTATGGCTTTCCTTAGCGGCTTTCACTGCTTCGTGTACATGTTGGCCATACATGCCTTTTCCCCCGTATGTGGGCAGAAGCGCGGGGTGAATGTTGAGCATACGATCCGGAAAAGCGGCGATGAGGTGGCTGGGGATTTGAAGTAAGAAGCCCGCCAGGATCACCCAGTCGATTTCTCTTTTTTGGAGTTCTTCTAACAGTTTGCCGGATTGGAGGTCGCTTTTTCGGAAGGCCAGTGCTTCGATGGCCAGTTGTTCGGCGCGTTTCAGCACAAAGGCATCGGCTTTATTACTGGCGAAGAGGGCAACTTGGATGTGGGGGTGGTTTTTGAAATGGCGAGCGATATTTTCGGCATTGCTACCATTTCCGGAGGCTAGGATGGCGATTTTCTTCACGGTATAAGGGGTTAAAGACCTTTGGAGGGTAAAATTGGGGTTTTTAGGCGAAAAAGCCTTTGGCGGAGCCAAAAAATATGAAGAAGTAGGTAGGGAAAAGCGTGTTTTTTAGCTGTACGAAAGGTGGAGGGGCCTTTCTGCCTTCGTTGTGGCTTTGTTAGGTGGATTGTTTTTTTTGTGTTTTAAAGGAAGAGCATGCTAAGAATTCCAACGAGCATCAGGATCTTCGACCAGAGGCTAAGCTGGCTGAAATGCGCTTTGCGGTCGGCGCGGTAGATTTTATAGAGGTAGTACAGAAAAAAGATGCCGAGGCCTCCAAAATAATAAAAGAGCAGGGGGTTATTTATTTTGATGGTCACGATGATGATGACGGCGATAAAAATAAAGGCGATTAGAAACAAGGCGCGTTTGGTGTTTCGGAAACCAAACACGATCGGGATGCTGCGCACCCCATGTTTACGGTCTCCCTGCCGGTCTTCGATGTCTTTTATGATGGCATGGATGAGGTTGAGGAAAAAGGCAAAAAGGGCGTAGGTCAGGACGATCAGCTCAGCTTTTTGGTAGTAGTAGCCGACTATCCAGATGCTTCCGCCGGTGAGCAGGGCCACCACCAAATTGCCCCAGAGGGGAAGTCTTTTCAGGCTATTACTGTAGAGCCAAAGTAAAAAAGAAGCGATAAAGTGCATAACAGCAATGCGCGGGCTGATCATGGCGGCTATGCCGATTCCGGCCAAATTAAGCGTGGTATGCAGCAAGAGTGCCACGCGTCTTTTCATACCTTTTCCGATGATGACCTCGCGTGGTTTATTGATGTAGTCGATTTTAACGTCGTAGTAATCGTTAATCACATAGCCTGCCGCCATGAGCAGTAGGGTAGAAAAAATCAGCAAGTAGAGGTTGGGATCCTGCACGACGGGAAGTCCTTGGCGGCTGGATTCTACCAGGCATAGGGCTGTCATAAACTGCGCAAACCCCACGATGACAAGATTGTAGGGTCTACTGATCCGAAATAGGCCGGATAGGGTGAGTGTCTTTCCCATGTGGTCGCTGGCTCGAGGGGTAAAGGTACACTTTTTCACACGCTTATCCTTCATTCGCCAAGGCTATCTTTAGCTGAAAGTACGAAAATCTTTCCTGAAAATGCTCTTTTAGCGGGGTGAGTCGGCGCGAATTTTCACGTCTTGCTTGGAGGCGAATGCTGAGCACATCGTCCTTCGACACAAACTCGGACTCTTCCAGCAGGCCTTCTTGTACGGCGGTGACCAGGTGGCCCTCCACGGTTTTTAGGCTTAGATTGCGCTCAGAGGCTGTTTTGTATAGGTTGCGCGTCTTTTTATACTGCTGAAGTGTCGCCAGGACGGTTCCAGAGGAGGCACCTTTGGCGCTAGCTCCCTTCCCAGAGCTGGCTCCGGTGTTTTTCGCTTTTAAGTGCTGCCGTTTTTCGGGGAGCTGATGTTTTTCGGCATAGCGACAGATGAGTGCTAAGAAGCGGGCGCCGTATTTTTCTGCTTTCACCTCACCTACACCGGTGATACGCAGGAGACTAGGGGTAGACTGGGGCAGCAGGGTGGCCATTTCCTGCAGGGTATTGTCTCCGAAAATGACGTAAGGTGGTACTTGGTAGTCGTCTGCAAGGCGCACGCGGAGAATTTTAAGTTCGTCGAGCAGCTCTTCATGGATTTCGGCTTTGGTGCTGCTCTGACTGTCGCGTACGGCATCCCGGAGCGCCTCGCCACTGATGGGGAGCATGATTTTTTCTTTGCGCTTCAGTTTTTCCCAGGCCTTTTCGGTAAGCTTAAGGAGGGGGAATGCCTGGCCTGCTTCGGCGAGGTAGCCTTCTACCTGCAGGCGTTCGCCGAGGCTGCGCCAAAACTGTTCGGGTTTATCTTTTCCGATGCCGTACAGGCTCAGTCCGCGCTGGGCTTCGGTTATCTTCGCGCTTTTCGAGCCTCTTAATACCAGAATAGGGTGCTGCAAGCCGTACTGCTGCCCGGTGCGCACGATGGCGGAGAGAAGCATTTGTGCGGGCACGGTGACATCTTCTAGTCGGCTCTTGGCGAAGCAGCGGTCACAGTTGCCACAATCTTCCCGTAGCTCCTCGCCGAAGTAGCCGAGGAGATAGCGTCTTCGGCAGGTGTTCGAGAGGCAAAAGCCTTTCATTTTTTGCAGCTTCTGCTGCATGGTGGCATTAAAAGCGGCATTTTCCCCATTATTTAAGATTTTTTCCAGGATGATGACGTCGGAGACTCCGTAAAAAAGGAGCGCTTCGCTGGGGAGACCGTCTCTGCCTGCGCGGCCAGTTTCTTGGTAGTAGCCTTCGATATTTTGGGGCATGCTAACATGGACGACATAACGCACGTTCGGCTTGTCGATACCCATTCCGAAGGCTACGGTGGCCACGATGATGGGTACTTCATCTTTGATGAAGGCCTGTTGATGGTATTCGCGCTGCTCTTTGGGGAGGCCGGCATGATAGGGGAGCGCCTGGAAGCCCCAGCTGCGGACGAGCTCTGCGGTATCTTCTACATTTTTTCGAGAGAGGCAGTAAATGATGCCTGAGGATTTTTGCTTGTCGAGCAGAAAGTCGCGGAGTTGTTCCTCCCAGTCGCTTTTGCTGCGGACGTGGTAGGTGATGTTTTTTCGGTCAAAGGAGGTCGTGAACCAGGTGGCTTTTTGTAGTCCCAGTTTTTCGGCGATATCTTTTCGGGTCATTTTATCGGCGGTGGCCGTCAAAGCGATGAAGGGGATGCTCTGAAAGTGCTGGCGCAGCTTGCCGATGTTCAGGTAGTCGGGGCGAAAGTCATGCCCCCACTGAGAGACGCAGTGCGCTTCGTCGATGGCGACGAGGTGGAGCTCTGCACGTTTTAAAAAATCTATAAAGGCCGTATCTCCGTTTTGGAGCCGTTCTGGTGCTACGTAGAGCAGCTTTATGCGTCCATTTTCAACTTCTGAGCTGATAAAGCGCTGCTCACTCAGGCTTTGGGTGGAGTTCAGGTAGGCGGCGGGGATGCCGTTTGCGTTTAGGGCATCCACTTGATCTTTCATCAGGGAAATAAGTGGGGAGATGATGAGTGCCAGGCCCGGCTTCATCAGAGCAGGGATCTGGTAGCAGATGGATTTTCCTCCGCCGGTGGGCATGAGCACGATGGCATCCTTTCCGCTATGGACATGGCGAATGACCCGTTCTTGTTCTCCTCGAAAGGCGGTGTATCCATAGTAATGTGCCAGTAAGGCCTGCGGATCGCTGCTGTTCGTTTGTGTGCTAGATGCTGAAGAAGAAGGTGAAATCATCATGGTGTGTCTGTTCTGGGCAGAAGCGGGAGGGGTTTTTCCATTTTTCCCTTAAAGATCAGGTAAAAATAGGAAACTGGCAGGGAGTTTGCACACTTTTAAACGAATTTAATCAATTAACAACCTTTAAACATATACACACATGTCACTAAAACTGAAAGGCAACTGGAACGAATTGAAAGGGAAACTAAAAGAAAAGTATGGTGAGCTCACCGAAGATGATTTGGCTTATGCGGAGGGGCAGGAGGATCAGCTCCTCGGTAAGTTGCAGCAAAAGACGGGGGAGGCCAAAGAAAAGTTAGAGGCTTTCCTTTTTGGTGAAGACGACAAAGCCTAAGAGAAGTCACCCGATACCCGAACCGTTAGTGTTCGGGTTTTTTTTTTGCGCCCCGCCGCCCCTTTTTAAGTGCTTCGTTTGGATTCTGCGGCTGATGATGTAAATTTACTTGTTCAGCTATAAACCCAATCTACAAGCTATGGCCTATTACTATCGACTCGGGGAGATTCCACCGAAACGGCATACTCAGTTTCGCCAGCCAGATGGCTCTCTTTATAAGGAAGAGCTCGTGAGCTCTAAGGGCTTTTCGGGCATTTATTCCAACTTATACCACATCCATAACCCGAATGCGGTGACCGGGATCGGGGAGCCTATCCCGTATCATTGGGAGGCGGCGAAGGAGCATGGACTGCGCCAAACGCACTTAAAAACGGCCGGCATCGAGACGACAGGGAAGGACTATATTTCTGCGCGTCAGATGCTGCTCATCAATGGAGACGTGATGATGGGGATTTGTGCGCCAGAGGAGCGGGTGATGCCGCATTACTTTAAAAATGCCGATGGGGATGAGTTGATTTACGTCCATGATGGGCAGGGGGTGCTCTTTTCTCAGTTTGGGCGTTTGGAAGTTCGTAAAGGCGATTATATCGTCATCCCTCGAACCACCATCTACCGTTTTGAGTGGGAGGAGGGTCCGCTGCGGCTGCTGATTACCGAAAGTGCCGGGCCGATCGAAACCGTAAAGCGCTACCGCAATGAGTTGGGGCAGCTTCTGGAGCATTCCCCTTACTGCGAGCGGGATATTCGCCCACCCGGTTCCCTGCATACGGAGCCGGAAAAGGGGAGCTATACAGTTTACATCAAGAAAGGGGGGATGTTGTATCCCTATACCTATGCCACGAGTCCTTTTGATCTGGTAGGCTGGGATGGCTTTTTATATCCCTATGCCCTTTCGATATATGATTTCGAGCCGATTACGGGGCGTATTCATCAGCCGCCGCCCGTGCATCAGACGTTTCAGGCCTGGGGTTTTGTGATTTGTTCTTTTGTGCCGCGGCTGTTTGACTACCATCCTTTGGCCATTCCGGCCCCCTATAACCACAGCAACATCGATTCTGACGAGGTGCTTTATTATGCGGAGGGGGAATTTATGAGCCGAAAGGGGATCGACCGGGGCTCTTTCACGCTGCACATGGGGGGCTTGCCGCATGGGCCGCATCCCGGGACGGTGGAAAAATCGATCGGGGCGAAAGCGACGGAAGAATATGCTGTGATGCTGGACACCTTTAAACCGCTCTATGTGACTACACAGGCGCTGCAGTATGTGGATGCTGCTTATCCGATGAGCTGGACACCTTCAGAACCTTAATGTAAATAATATGATCGTAAGCACCACCCCCAGTTTAGAGGGGTATACCATCACCGCCTATTTAGGCGTCGTCTCTGGTGAGACCATCATCGGAGCGAATATTTTCAAAGATTTCTTTGCCAGCATCACCGATATTGTCGGGGGACGTTCAGGGGCCTACGAGCGGGTTTTGCGCGAAGCGAAATCCACGGCTATGGCCGAAATGGAAGCCCAGGCGCGCGCTTTCGGCGGGAATGCTGTCGTGGGCATAGACTTAGACTATGAGACCATCCGGGATGGCATGCTGATGGTGACCGCTTCGGGTACCGCAGTCCGCGTAGAGAAAACAAATGCTTACTAATACGGAAAGAAGATGAAAAAAATAGCACTTTGGCTCCTGTTTTTCGGGCTAGCCATCAGCGCCAGGGCGCAATCGTATTTTGATGATGGGCTGCCGGCCAGCTTCCATAAAGAGCGGCGGGAGGCGGCCCGGGCGGCACTGCCCGAAAATGCGGTCATGATCGTGTTTACAAATCCGGTGAAAAATCGCTCGAACGACACAGAGTTCGCCTATCGACCGGATTCAGATTTTTATTATTTGACAGGATTCCGAGAGCCGAATGCGGCGCTGGTGCTCTTCCAGCAGCCACAGCAGATCGGAGGCAAAACCTACACGGAACTGCTCTATGTGCAGCGCCGAGATGCTGCCCGTGAGCAGTGGGAAGGTACGCGCCTGGGTGTCGAGGGGGTGCAAGAAAAGCTGGGCATAGAAGCGGCATTTTTATATGAGTCCTTTCTGCAGGAGCCGGGGCCGATCAACTTGGGGAATTTTTCTCAGGTGGTGTATAAGGATTTAGGGCCTATCGAAGCGGGTCATAATAAGGGATTGATCGCCATGACGAGCAAGCTCAAAGAGGGGGTTCAGGAGAATCCTTTTGTCGGGCAGCGCACCTTTCAGCAGGTGATGAGTGGCCTGCGGGAGGTGAAAACTGCGGAGGAGCTGGTGCTGCTGCGCAAAGCCGTCGCCATCAGTGGCGAAGGACACCGTGCCGCCATACAGTCGATTAAGCCGGGTGTCAGTGAGCGAGCCATTCAGGGTGTACATGAATTTGTGCATAAGGCCTTTGGTGCTGAAGATGTAGGGTATGGAAGCATCGTCGGCGCGGGAAATAATGCGACGATTTTGCATTATGTCTACAATTCGGAGCGAGACCTGCGGGCGGGACTGATGCTGATGGACGTGGGCGCGGAGTACCGGGGCTACTCGGGAGACATCACGCGTACGGTTCCGATTTCGGGTACTTTCACGGAAGAGGAGAAGTTGATTTATGAGCTGGTACTTGCTTCTATGGAGGCTGCTTTTCAGGAGATCAAGCCTGGAGTTTCTTTCCGTGCGGCTAGTGCAGCGGCTTCGGAGGTGATCAATACGGGTTTAGCAGACTTGGGTATTATCAAGAAGGGGGAGCGTCACCGCTATTTCCCGCATGGCCTGGGCCACCACTTGGGCTTGGACGTGCACGATCGTGGCGGCTATGATCCGCTCAAGCCGGGGATGGTGTTAACAGTGGAGCCGGGTATTTATATCCCTGAGGGCAGCGACTGCGACCCGAAGTGGTGGGGAATCGGTGTGCGCATAGAGGATAATTTATTGATTACGGAGAGCGGCTTCGAAAATTTATCGGAGTTTGTGCCAAAAACGGTGGCAGATATCGAGGAGCTGATGCGTTCGGAGGGTGTTTTGCAGAAGTTGTATTATAGTGTGGGTGCTAACTCCGCTGATTCTTGGGGCGGAAAGGAGTAGTTGAACCGATTTTACCTAGTAGAGGCGCACATCCTGTTTAGGGGTGTGCGTTTTTTTTGGTAATGAGGGAACGTATTCTTTATACAGCGAAAGCCTGACAGAGGCCAGGCTTTCGTGAAGGTCAAATGTGTATAGATGGAGCAGCGCGGGGCTCTCATGTTCGAGCGTAGAGGGGTGCAGGAGGCAAGGGGGAATAAACTACAGGGATTCCCTCCACATCGGCTAATCGCGCTTCTTCAAGTCCCCTCGTTTGATGGATTTAATAAAGTTAGACCAGGCGATCGGGTCGAGGAGCGTAAAGGGTCTGGGGCCGTAGCGATCCTGGATTTGCATGCCTTGTCCGCGATAGAAGCCTCTAAAGTTTTCATTAGGTGAGGCTGGCATATTTTCTGCGTAGAGGAGCAGCGTCTCGGGATTCATATTTCCTGCGCGATTTCCTGCCAGCGGGTCATCCAAGTTCATGGCCAGTACGGCGCGCTTAAATTCTTCTTCGGTAGGGTAAGGCATTACTTCTACCTCTGCAAGGCCCATTTCATCATCCTCCATGGTAACGATGAGGCTGATTTTATCCTCTGTCACCATTTCGGGCACTCGGAAAGTCTGCCGCTTTAGCCCGATAAAACTAAAAACGACCGAATCCCCTTCTAAAACCGGCATGGAGAAATAGCCAAAGCGACCGGAGGAGGTTCCACGGCCTTTTTTAGGGACAAAAATGTTCACCCCGGGCACGGCATCCGTACTGTCGGCATTCAGGACCACACCCGATAACTGGATGACACGCCGCTCCCGCTGTTCCCCGCTGCCACTTTGCGCCTGCGCAAAGGACACCGTCAGGAAAAATCCGAGGAGAAGCATTAAATGGGGGTATCGCTTTTTCAACACTTTTTTCTTTTAGTAACGTAATTAAGTCAGGTCGGTTTCGTTATACGAATTTATCATTAATATTAAGAAATTTCGGCATGATTTGCTTATTTTGAGGCGAGGAAAATGATTAAAAGATCTAAATGCGCCTAAAAAATATCAGTCTCAGCTATGGGATGCGGATTTTCAAGTGCCTGTCCGAGGAGCCGCGCGTGCGGATTTTGCACCTGCTGCTCCAAAATAAGGAGCTGACCATCTCTGACCTTGAGTTGATTTTAGATTTTACCCAGACGAAAACGAGCCGGCATCTGGCGTATTTAAAGAATGCGGGCTTGGTCGGCAGTCGCCGGGTGGACCAGTGGATTTTTTATTACCTCTTAGAGGAGGCGCAGGAAATCATTTTGCAGACCTTTAAGTTTATACAGAAAGATGTCCATCTTATCCGCGACCAGGAGGTGTACCGCATTCTGGATAGCAACCGTGAGTTGGCCAAAAATAAAATGCAAACTAATCCCTACCGAGGCGAGTGAAACGTTACGAACATATATTCTTTGACCTGGACCATACGCTCTGGGATTACGACACGAATGTGCGCCATGCACTCCATGCGCTTTACGAGCAGTTCGGGCTCCGTTCGCTTGGGATTCATTCGCTGGACAATCTATTGAAAGCCTTTAATGAGGTAAATTTTCAGCTTTGGGCGATGTATGATAAGGGGGAAGTGGATAAGATAAGCCTGCGGCAAAGGCGCTTTCCTTGGATTTTCGAGGTGGCGCAGGCGGATCCCCAGGCGGTCCCTGCGGGCTTAGAGGAAGCCTTTATGCAGCAGACCAGCAGCCAGGCGGGCCTGATGCCCTATGCTCTCGAGCTACTTCATTACTTAAAGCCACGCTATCCACTGCATATTATCACGAATGGCTTCGATGAAAGTCAGGCGCTGAAGATGGAAAGCAGTGGGCTCAGTCCTTTCTTTCAGCTGGTTGTCACTTCAGAGACTACGGGTCACAAGAAGCCGGACAGAAGGATTTTCGATTATGCGGTGGGGCAACTGGATTCGCGTCCGGAGGCCTGTCTCATGATCGGGGATAATCCAAATTCGGACATTTTAGGGGCACTTAATGCGGGCATCGACCGGGTTTTTTATACGCCGAACGGGCGTAGCTGTCCACATCCTGTGACCCATCGCATAGAGCGGCTGGATCAACTGAAATCCCTGCTTTAGTAGGGATAAATCTGGGGATTTTGTGCTTGGGCGGCGGAAATTAGTATCTTTGTTTTACAGAAAATTAAACTCAAATAGGCTATGTTAAAAGGTTTTTTTAACGTGCCGGAGCCGGTAAATGAGCCTGTGAAGGCTTATGCTCCTGGTTCGGCAGAACGAAAAGAATTGCAAGCGATGCTCGCGCAGCTCCGCGGGGAGCAGGTGGACATCCCCATGTATATCGGTTCCGATGAGGTGCGCACCGAGCGGAAGCGTCCTCTCAGTCCGCCACATGATCACCAGCACATTCTGGGCTACTTCCATGAGGGCGATGCCAGCCATGTAGAGCAGGCCATTGCGGCTGCTTTAGGGGCTAAGTATGCTTGGGAAAACATGGAATGGGAGCAGCGTGCGGCCATCTTTTTAAAGGCTGCGGACCTGCTGGCTGGCCCTTACCGGGCCAAAATGAATGCAGCGACCATGCTTGGGCAGTCTAAAAACGCCTATCAGGCGGAAATTGACTCCGCTTGTGAGTTTATCGACTTCTTGCGCTTTAATGTCAAGTACATGACGGAAATCTACGCGCAGCAGCCCCCTGTTTCCGGAAACGGTGTGTGGAATCGCTTGGAGCAGCGCCCACTGGAGGGATTTATTTTCGCCCTTACTCCTTTTAATTTTACGGCCATCGCTGGAAACCTTCCTGCTGCGCCTGCTATGATGGGAAATACCATCGTCTGGAAGCCTGCTTACACACAGATTTATTCTGCGCAGGTGCTCATGGAGGTATTTCAGGAGGCGGGAGTTCCTGATGGGGTGATTAACTTGATTTACGTTGATGGCCCTACGGCCGGAGACATTATTTTCAAGCATCCTGACTTCGCGGGCATTCACTTTACGGGGTCAACAGGTGTATTTCAGCACATTTGGAAAACGATCGGGGCGAATATCCATACGTACAAGTCGTATCCGCGTATTGTTGGGGAGACGGGGGGTAAGGATTTTGTGCTGGCGCACAAATCTGCCAACCCGAAAGCTGTGGCTGTAGGTCTTTCTCGTGGGGCTTTCGAGTTTCAGGGTCAAAAGTGCTCTGCTGCTTCACGTGCTTACATCCCGTCCAACATCTGGCCTGAGGTGAAGCGTCACCTGTTAGCGGACCTGGCCAGCATGAAGATGGGGGGCACGGAAGACTTTACGAATTTTATCAATGCGGTAATCGATGAGAAGGCCTTCGATAAGATCGTCGCTTACATCGAGGAGGCCAAGGGTGCTGAAGGGGTGGAGGTCATCGCCGGAGGCACCTATGATAAGTCGAAGGGTTATTTCATTGCACCTACGGTGCTGGTGACCACAGACCCGATGTACCGCACGATGCAAGAGGAAATTTTCGGCCCCGTGCTGACGATTTATGTGTACCATGAAGAGCACTTTGAGACGGTGCTAGAGCTGGTGGATCAGACGTCTCCATATGCGTTAACGGGGGCGGTCTTCTCTCAGGACCGCTATGCCATCGAGCTGGCCACGAAGGCGCTAAAAAATGCTGCTGGGAATTTCTATATCAACGATAAGCCTACCGGTGCGGTGGTGGGGCAGCAGCCTTTTGGTGGAAGCCGTGCCAGTGGGACGAATGATAAGGCGGGGTCTATGATCAACTTGCTGCGCTGGGTGTCTCCACGTACCATTAAGGAGACTTTTGTGCCGCCTGTGGATTATCGCTATCCGTTTTTAGGCGAAGATTAAAGGGTGAAAAGCGCTTTTCTGCTGCCTATCCTTATTTAAAGACAAAAAGTGATTTCTGCTTAGGGAGAAATCACTTTTTGCTTTTTAGGACGAAGGGCTGTATCTTTTGCTGTTAATTCAAAACATGATGAAAAAAAATTCTGTATTTATCGGCGCCATGCTTTTGGCTGCGAGCTTCTGGTCCTGTGGAGGCAGTTCAGAAGAGAGTGCTTCACTCACGCACCTGCATGTACAGGCGGCGGACATCCGTTCTTTAGGGGATGCGCTGGAGAGCGTAGAGTTTATTCCGCTCCGTGTTCCGGAGGATAAGCCGCTCAGTTTTTTGATGGGCAATCCTGTTTTCGGCATCAGTGATACCCATATCGCGGTGGCGAAGGTGAACTTTGCGGGGAATTCGGGGATCTATATTTTTGATAGGCAGGGAGAGCTGCTGCTGCACTTCGATAAGAAAGGCGATGGCCCCGGAGAATATAGTGGTGTAGAAAGTCTAGCCATTGAGGGGGACTATGTGCACGTGTTTCCAAGCTTGGTGAAGCGTTTACGTTACCGACTCGATGACGGTAGTTTCGTGGACGAGTTGAATCTGATGGACCGTTCTATGTATGTTCCGAGCATGGTGGATTTAGGCAATGAGCGTTACCTGCTGGGACAAGATATGGAGTTAGAAAATCAAGGAGATGCGGGCAGCTACTTCACGGCCTTTGTGATTCGGGACATGAAGCAGGATACGTTAATCCCTTTGCCTGTCAAGGCACCCCCTATCGCTTATTCTCTAGTGGAGTCCTATGCGGCCAAGCTACGGGAGAATCTTTATGTTTTAAATGCCGGTGGGCTGGATACGCTGTATGTGCTGGATGGGGAGGATCAGGTGCGTCCGATCGTGCACTTAAAGCTGGGGGATAATCCGATGCCGGAGTCGGCGAAATCCGACTATGAGGGTGTCGATGAGTTGATTATGCAGCAGAAGTATTCTTTTAATGTCGGCAATATCGCTGCGGCGGGTGACATGATGCAGCTGATGGTTTTCGGCTTGAAGAAAAATCCGGATATGGATTTAGAAGATATGTCGACAGCGCCTATTTACAATTTATTTATTCGCTACCCGGACATGAAGTACACGGTGGTGGATTTTGTGGGGGATATCGAGCGAAAAAGTACGGCCAAAGATGCTTTTGCAGAGCTGCTTTCACCGGCTTTGGTGGAAGTTCTAGAGCGCAAAGGGGGGCTGAAGGGGAAGCATTTGGATGCATTCCAGGCCGCTCAGGAGGCGCTTACGGATGAGGAAGACCCTATTCTTATGTTGTATAAGGTACGTATTCCTTAAAATCTGCAGAGCACCAGTTGGTGCCAAGGCGCGTGATCGGTAGCTGTAAATGGGCGGCCGCTCACGCGCTTTTTGTATTTTAGTTGGTGGGGGTGGGACAGCAGTCGGTCCTCGTGTCCAGTATTTTTTCGTCGGCAACAGGCGAGTGGGCGCACTTAGCCCCGTGACGCTAAAAGGTAGAGTACGGCCATGCGGACGGCCACGCCATTTTCGACCTGCTTGAGGATAATGGCTTGTTCACTGTCGGCTACATCGCTATGCAGCTCCACGCCTCTATTAATAGGTCCGGGGTGCATGATGACGATTTCTTTGTTTAGCTTGGCCAGGCGGGCCTTATCCACTCCGAAGAACTGAGCGTATTCGCGTAGGGAGGGGAAGTATTTGATTTGCTGGCGTTCGAGCTGAATGCGTAGGACATTGGCCACATCGCACCAAGCGAGGGCTTCGTCTACCTCGTGGGTAACCTGCACATCCAGGCTTCGGATGTAGGTAGGCAGGAGGGTGGCGGGACCACAGACCATGACCTCTGCGCCTAATTTGCGCAAGCAAAAGATGTTCGACAGGGCCACACGAGAGTGGAGGATGTCTCCGATGATGGCGACTTTTTTTCCGGCTACATCTCCGAACTGCTCTCGAATGGAGAAGGCATCTAAAAGGGCTTGGGTGGGGTGTTCGTGGGTGCCATCGCCGGCGTTCACGATGTTCGCTGAGATATGTTTGCTCAGGAAGTGCGGTGCTCCGGGGCTGCTGTGGCGCATAACCACCATATCCACTTTCATGGAGAGGATATTATTTACCGTATCGATCAGGGTTTCTCCTTTTTTTACTGAGCTATTGCTGGAGGAGAAGTTGAGCACATCGGCTGAGAGGCGTTTTTCTGCCAGCTCGAAACTAAGCTTGGTGCGGGTGGAGTTTTCGAAAAAGATATTGGCGATAGTGATATCGCGTAGGGAGGGGACTTTCTTAATGGGTCTGTTGATGACCTCTTTAAAGTTAGCTGCTGTTTCGAAGATCAGCTGGATGTCGGCTTCGGTGATTTCTTTTATGCCGAGGAGGTGGCGCGTGCTGAGCTGGGACATGGTTAGTTATTGCCTTTTTCTGTGATCCAAATTCCATCTTCTATGCTGTCGGGGCTACTTCCTTTCCACTGCACATGGACATATTCTGTGGCGAGGGTGTTCACTTGCATGCCGTAATAGTCGGGGCGAATGGGGTAATCACGGCTATACATGCGGTCGATGAGCACCATTAACTCCACCTTTCGCGGCCGCCCAAAGGCGATCATGGCGTCCATGGCTGCACGTACAGAGCGTCCTTTATAGAGCACATCATCGATGAGCACCACGTTTTTCCCTTCTAGCAGAAAGTCGATTTTCGTTTCATTCGCTAGCAGGGGCAGGTCCCGTCGGCGGAAGTCGTCACGGTGGAAGGTGGCGTCTAGCCGGCCGTTTGGGATAATTTTTCCGGTGATCGCTTCTAACTCCTTTACCAGACGCTCTAAAACGACCACTCCTCTAGGCTGCAAGCCTAAAAGTACCGTGTTTTCGAAGGTGTCATGATTTTCGATGAGCTGGTAACAAAACCGCTTCAGGGTGAGCGCCAAGCGCTTTTCGTGGAGGATAAGTCGTTTCTGCATGCTTTAGATGGTCACACAAATATACAGCTATTTTTTAGGCGAGCGGATGGTGAGGAGTTGAAATCAGCGTTCATTGGCCATCATTTTTGTTTCTAAGGCATCGGCCTGCAGGCGAATCGTGCTGATAAAGTACATGTCTGTCGTTTTCTCTCGCCCATTTTCATCCGGTCGGCGTACGCTTTGCACCCCGCTCAGCAAAAATACATCCTCATACCACCAGTTGAGCCGCAGTGTTTCTTCCCGTGTGCGCTGAATTTTCACTCCTTCTTCGGGATGTTCGAGCTCGATTTTAATATCCTGTGCGATCCATTCTCCATTTTCCATGTAGCTAGCGATAAGGTCATCATCCTGCACGTATACAAAGAAAAGGCGTTCTCCATCGAAGGCTACCTCTCCGAAACGATTGGCATTTAGACTCAGCGTATTTTTTAGGTCTATGCTGTTATTCCAGAGGATATTATCGTCTGCGTCGATGAGGATAAAGTGGGCGGCATTGTATTTAAATTGGGACACATTTGGAGAGCCGAACTGCCGGTAGCCACCATAGTGCATGGGCAGGGGCATAGCCCCAAAGTAGGGTCTAGACATGAACATGTGGTTGGCATAAGCGCCGTCGCGAGCGACAAAGCGGGAGTAGTTGGCATTAAAATTTTCTGTGTAGATAAGTGTGACGTCTCCGAATTCCTGAATTTCGCGGGTGGTATAGACAGAGCGGATGGTGGGCATTTTTTCTTTTGCGACCTGCCGTTCTAGGCTGCGGAGGCGCGTTTTTCGGGCAGCCGGCTTGAGGTAATTGTAAAATTCGGGCATGTCCTCGATGTTCAAGTAGCTGATGCTGTATTCTCCGAATTCATTGATGTTTACTTTCGCCAGACCCCGGTAGGCCTCTGTGCGCCTTTTGCCGTAAGGCCCGATGATGGACTGCTGATAATTACGTATCGTACCGATGTTCCCATCGATGAGCTCCAGGTCTGAATTTTCAGGTCCCGAAATACGGACATCTCGCAGGCGATTTCCTTCGGCATCCACAGAGAGCAGGTTCCATACTTTTCTTTTCCGCCGGTCTCTGTTGCTGAGTAAAATGTCTACCATATCCAGCTCGGGATCCTTTCGCAGGTGCACGATCTGGGTTTCTTTGGCATAGATGCCTTGTACGGTGATCAAGCTGGCATCTTCGGGATCGAAGAGCTGTATTACGGGGCGAAGATCGGCCATGCCCATGAACATGACTTTGCCGCCAAAGGCAAAAAATTCACGCATTTCCATCTCGTAGAGGTTTTCTAAGGGGTATTCCTCCCAGGTGTGGCTGTTTAGGTCGATACGCAGCATGTAGCGGGCCATGCTGAAATCCCCTTTTTGGAAGAGTAGATACAGCTGACGATTGTCGCTGTCAAAGCCGAGCAGGTTATGATTTTTTGGGAGTGGAATGCGCACTAGGGTATCGCGCTCCAGCAGGCGGTCGGTGACAAAATACTCCAGCGCGGTGTCACTAGTAAATGGTTTCGGGTTGTATTCGCGGAAGCCGATCAGGCCGGAGGGCATGGGGAGAAAGAGATAGGGGTTTTCATTCGGCTTGACTTCCTGTTCGATTCTGGCCAGGATGTCCAGCTGTGCCAAGCTGGGGCTGTTGAGGCCGAGCCAAAGGAGGGTGCACAATAAAAAATAGTCAATTTTTTGCATAGCAGGGCCCATTTTTGCTGTGGGAGCGTCCGTACGAAGGGAAAACGCTCTGTTTCTTTCTTCTGTTTAAAGGTAAGGCCTTTGATTTTATTTTAAAACAATATTTCTGCACTTTTGTCCTAAAGATTGGACTTCCTTCGCTTGGGGGTTCGGAATGATGTATAGATCCTTCGATTTTCATGATGTTAGGACATAAAGAAATTACCAAAACCCTGAAGTTGCTCATCAAATTAATGGAGCTGCATGGGGAAAACAGTTTTAAAATTGGCAGCTACCAGAAGGCGGTGAATACGCTGGAGCGGGGGATGGAGCAGGATGCTTCACGGCTTTCGGAGGCGGAGCTTCGCGAGATTCCGGGTATCGGCAAGAGCCTCGCTGAGGTGATCGCCACCTTAGCGCAGACGGGCCGCCATGCGGTTTTGGACGAGTTTTTAGAGAAGACGCCTGATGGGCTACTGGAAGTGCTGGAGCTGAAGGGGCTAGGCCCCAAAAAGGTGCAGGCACTCTGGAAGGAGCTAGGCATCAGCTCCACCCATGAGTTGATGGAGGCCTGTCGCTCGGGTCAGGTGGCGGCGCTAAAGGGCTTTGGCAAGAAGACGCAAGAGAGCATTTTGGAGGCTTTGGCCTTCCGAGAGGAGCAGGCTGGAAAGCGACTTTATGCGGATATCGAGCAGGCGGTGGGCCAATTGGTGACAGATATAGAGGCGCTTGAGGGGGTGCTGCGTGTGGCGCCGACGGGAGCCTTTCGTCGGGCGCTGGAGATCATCGAGGAGTTGGAGCTGTTAGTGGCGGTGGAGCATCCGCTGCGTTTTATGGCGCAGTTTGCCGATCAGCTGTCTGCTTTAGGCTTGCAGGTGGATGCGCAGCGCAGTAGTCCTTTTACCTTTCGGGGGACTTGGGAGCGGGAAGGCTTGCAGGTGGTGGTGCATGCCTGTTCGGAGTCGGACTGGGAGCGGCAGTGGTTTTTGCGCGGCAGCGCAAAGGGCCATTTACTGCATCCGATAAAGGAGAAGCCACTGGCTCAGTGGTTCCAGGAGGGGACTTGGGAGAGTGAGGAGGCTTTTTATGCGCATGTGGGGCTCCCTTTTATTCCGGCGCCGCTGCGAGAGGGGCTGATGGAGTTTACCTGGGCGGAGGATCCGAAGGCGCTGCTGGAGGAGCAGGATCTGGTGGGGACGCTTCATAATCACAGTACCTACAGTGACGGGCAGCATACGCTTCGTGAGATGGCAGAGGCAGCGCGGGAGCTGGGGCTGACTTACTTGGGGATTTCCGATCACAGCCGTGCGGCCAGTTATGCGGGCGGGCTTTCGATCGAGGAGGTGGAGCGGCAGTGGCGTGAAATCGAGGCGCTGAATGAGGAGATGGCGCCCTTCCGGATTTTTAAGGGGATAGAGAGTGATATCTTGCCGGATGGGAGTTTGGATTATCCGGAGGAGGTGCTGGCGGGTTTTGATTTCGTGGTCAGCTCGATTCATTCGGGCCTTTCCATGGATCGTCAGAAGGCGACGCAGCGCCTCATTCGGGCGATCGAAAATCCGTATACTACGATACTGGGGCATCCTACGGGGCGTCTACTCTTGCGGCGTGCCGCCTATCCGATCGATCATCGGGCGGTCATCGACGCCTGTGCTGCACAGGAGGTAGCGATCGAGATTAATGCCAATCCCTGGCGGCTGGATTTAGACTGGCGCTGGGTGCATTATGCGCTGTCGAAGGGGGTGCGCCTGGCTATCAATCCTGATGCTCATACAAAGGAGGGATATGCAGACATGCGTTTCGGGGTGCTGGTGGGCCAAAAGGGAGGGCTTAGTCCGGAAATGACCTTAAATGCCTGGTCTCAGGAGGAGCTGGCGCGGTATTTTGAAGAACGAAAAAAGAAGAAACGGAAGGCTTAGCTTTCGTGTTAGAAGAAGATATGAAGTGGAATGCAAAGGATGAGAAGGAGCTGTTACGGCGCTCCTTTCTTTTTGGGCTGAGTGGTATCAGCGTGAGTTTATTGGCTTTGGTGAATGTCACCCTCGGGCTGGTCGCCCTGCCGATGGGTGTGTTTTTCGGTGTAGGGACCTTTTTACAGCTTTTCGGCCTGAGCATCGCGGTGATGACGATGCGCAAGCGCAAAGTGAGTGCGGAGACGCAGGAGAAGGCCAAGCAGATGATTTTAGTGCTGGGGGTTTCTTTATTGTTTTTTATTCTGGTGATGTAGGGCGTGCTAATCCCTTACTTTCGTGAGTACGCTTGGATGCAAGGCTATGATCGAAGCTGAATCGGTAATTTCTTTGATTTGAAAGCTTAGGAGCTGCTGCTTTGCGCCACTGCACTCTTGAAAGAGGGGTTTCAGGCGGAAGTGTTTTTGAAATTCACTGATGAGCGAGGCACATTCCAAGTCCTGCTGGGGATAAAAGATAAAATGTTCAGGACTTTCATGAGCGCCGAGGTGGAGATCTTTCAAGAAGATGAAGGGGGCACTGTACCGTTCCAGATGGTGCATGTAATGGGCGATGGAAAATGGGTTTCCAAAATGAGGGCTGGCCGTTTTGGCATTTAAAAACAGGCCAAGGTGGAAGTCCTCACAGGGTTCTGCGATTAATGCGGCCACTTGCCTTTCTACCTGTTCGCGCAGCTGCTCAAAGGGTTTTGCGATACTCCCGTCTTCTAGCGCTTCTTTTTGAAAGAAGTCTTCTGGTCTTTTTCCATCCATGTGAGGTGCCACGAGCTCCTGATAGAGGGCTTCTCTGTTTGCGCAGGAGATGACAGAAAGAAAGGGGCCTACGACTTCTTCTGCACAAGAGGGTGCCAGAGGTTGGAAGTGGATGTAGGCCTGTTCCATCTGCTTAAAGAAGGTAAGCTGCCTTTCGAACAGGTCCTGTAATTGGGCTAAAGAGGCTGTCCACGTCTTGTTTAATTTACTGGTCATACGTCTGATGAAATCCTTTTGCTCCTGCTTTTCTGTAGTTGTTTTCAGCTGCTCTTCTAGCGTTTTCATGCTGACTTTTTGTTCAGTGATTTCGGAGTGTAGCTTTCCTTTTTGTGCTAGAAAGAGAAGAGGAATTAGGCTGCTGAGTAGCGTGATGCTTCCGGGGAGGATGCTTACAAGGAGCAGTAGGAGCGCTACGCCCGTTAAGGCGATCAGCGCCGCGCTGGTGATGTATAGGCGGTGCAGGGATGCGGCTCGTGTGTAGCGCTTTTCCGTATTTTCAAGCTCCACTTTCACGGCCTCTAGCTGCGCTTTTACTTTTTGGCTCTCAGAAACCGGTGACGCACTCGTTTGGGGTGGTGGCATTGCTTGGGAGGAGCGTATCCCATTTAGGTGAATTCCCAGCGCATGCGACACATCAGCTGCATAAGGTACGGAGAGTTTGGGGACCTGTACTAAGGAGGTAAGAGAAAATGGGAGAGATGCTTTCGGGGGAATGGGTAGAAGTAGCTCTTGGACCTTTGCCTTGTAGGCAAGGAGCAGCTGCCGTTTTTCGGGAATAGAAAGCGGGGCATCTTGTATGGAGCTCATGATGCGCTGCATTTTTGATTTGCAAAAAGCTAGGGCATGTTGCTCTTCTTCGGACGCGCTCTCAACTTCTTTACGGTTGATATTAGTTAGCGAGTCGTGGTAGTCTTTTTTAAATGCCTCGGCATGGAGGGGTAAAAGTACCGGGGTAGGGGATAGTTTTGGGCTGTTCTCTTGTTGCTTTTCAACTCCTGCGGAGGCATACAGCTGCCGGAGTGCCATGCAGGTCAATTGGAGTCGTAGTTCTACGGGGTCGAAATAGACGGAAGCCATTCCCAGGCTATATACCCCTATTTTTTCATAGACAAGTTTGAACTGCCGGTAATTCGTTCTGAGTGTATTTGCCCATTCAAAGAGGATTCTTGATAGGTGGCTGATTTCAAACTGGAGGCTAAGTCCGGAGCTATTTTTGTTCTCTAAAATCAGCAAGCTATGTTCTTTTTTTTCTACCGTTCGTAGTAGGCTGGCTAGATTTTTCGCCTGAATTTCCCGTGAGCGAGCGCTGAGATAATTGTGGGCTAAAAGCCCTTGGGTAAGATTAGCTGCGATACCGATGGTAAGAATTTTTATTTGCGCATTACTCATTAGTCTCAGCTCGTCCACTAGGGAAAGGAACATTTCTGTTAGGGGTTCTGCTTCTTGGTCGCCTGTGGCAAGGACTACATTGATGTGCAGGAAGTTTTGACCGCTGGCGATGTTTACGCTGCTTTCATAGACTTTTTGAAGCCGGAGTAAAGCCCCCTCTCTATCGAGCGAGGGGGCTACAGGTTCTTTACCAAAGCCGATAAGGGTGCTTTCGAAGTCTAGGTCAAAATAGATCACACGCATTTCTTCCTCATTCGCTGTTTGGCGCAATTTCAGATGCTGAAAATGCTGGTAGAGGGCAGTTAATGGCTTACCGATGCAGACGGTGATTAGCTGATAGTTCATCCTACAAGTTCCGTATGAATATAGTTGAGTTCTTTTTCGAGTAAGTCCATGACACCTCCGAACTTCTTCTCTTCCCTAGTGAGTTCTTCCGCGGAAATGCCTACTTGCGAATAAGTGGCTAGGTAGGCTTCCGCGGTCATACTTTGGAGCCGCTGCTTTACCTCCCTATTCCCTTCTTTTTGTTCTTTTTCGCGAATGTTTTCTTGCAGCTCGGATTCGAATTGAGGGAGTTGTTTTGTAAAAACATGAAAAGCGTCGTCTCTAAAACCACTTGCGTCCAGAGTGTGCCAGTGATCTGCGAGTGCTTTCCCGAGGAGTCTGGATTTTAGGCGGTAGCTGCCTGCTTTATTTTCGATAAAGCCATGAAGCAGCCCTTTTACCCATAGCTCTAGTGCATTGCTTTCATCGGTTCCCGGGTGAATAGAGAAGTTTTCTTGAATCATGCGGTTTTCCCAGTTTTTATCGATGTGGAAGTTTTTACGGCCTTTTTCCTGCTTGTAAATCGCCTCATAGCCAGAAACCCCTACCACAGCATACACAGGCACGGCGACAAGTTGACGGTAAATGATGATGCGGTCTTGTATTCCCGTACTGGTGAAATTGACGTTTGTATTGGCAGGAAGGAAGGATTTGAAATAACTGTCTTTCTCGAGTAGGCTGGCGCCGGTACTTTCTGGTAGGCCCACAAAGAAGGATTGGTGTAGGTTTTTATTGATCACGATACCTTTAAAATCATAGGCGAACAAAGGCATAGATTTTTGGATGGACTGCTGGATGATTTGATCAAGCTGTTCTTTAGGGAGGTCCTGGAGGACTTCGTTAATCGAAATATTTCGCCATTTCCGTGTGCCCGTAAGTTTAGCGCTATAATCCCAGAGGCGTGTGCGCATGAGCTCTTCGTTCATGCCCATAAAGTCGAACAGTTTATTTCCATCTAAGCTTTGGATAAAATTTTCAACGGACGCATCGCTATCTGATGGTGTGACAGTAGCGGCATAGCGGCTTTGAAGCTCGATGACGAAGGTTTTACTGTTTAAATTGATAGAGTTTGTAAGGCTATTACTTTTTACCTTCGACTGTTCCGATAAGCTACTTAGCTGCTCTCTTAGATGCTCGAGTTTTTCTGTAAATTCTCTTGCCTTTTGGCTCAAGTCGGTATAAAAAATAATCGCGTACTCTCGGCGGCTTACTTCTCTGTGGCTTTTAGCCAGCTCATTCGTTATACTGATAAGGGCTTGTTTGCATTCGTCCACTGCCGCTTTTTTCCGAAAGGAGAACTTACTTGCCACCTCCACAAGCTCTTGCGCGGCCACTTTCATTTGCGCTTCTAGGTTTGCGATGCGGGTTTTAAACTCTTCTCGCTCCTCCTGCATGTCTTTTTTGAAGGTATTAAAGCTAACCAGTAGCTCTTGCGCGATTTGGAGGCTGTTTCCCAGTCCACAGGGCTTATTGAGCTCTTTTTTAAACAATTCTTTGAGCTGTGTAGTGCTGGTGTTTAAAAGTGAAACTGTGGTTTTATGGAGTTCCTCAGGTGAAACTTTTGCACTTTCGATGAACTGATTTAAATAGGGCTCAGGATTTTTAACATCATCGATATCGAGGAGCGGAACTCTAGGGTTTGCGTCAAGGATTTTATTAATTAAATCATCCCTTCCGTTGTTTTCGCGGATCATCACTTCAGGTGAATCGATCCAGGCGTTTACTGTGGAGCTACTGTCACCACTGACGTTCTCTAGGTTTAAGATTAGTTTTTCGATCACCTTCTCCGCATAGAGGTTGGCAAGGCGGTTTCCGTCGATGTTAATTTCGCAGATGCCCATTCCATTGGCCCAAGCCTTCTTATTTTCCACATCTAGAGAGCCAGAGGCTACCATGGTAACGACGTTATCCATGACACTTTGCACGCCTGCGCCTAGATCACTACCTCCGATGGTAAGGCCTAGGCTGATGAGTTCAGCTAAATCGTTTACGCGTGTATAGATGTGACCGCTTTGATTACTGTTGTTAATTAATGTTACGGATTCGAAAGGAGACTCTTTAAAGCGGAGTGGGGTGCCGTTTCCATAGTCGATCGTGATCGGCTCACTGGTAGGATTTAGGTGCATGAGGAAGTCTAGGTCCATCAATGCGCCGAAGCCATTTGGACGCACGCGCTGCATGGATGTGCCTCCGGGGTCCATTTGGGCGAAGACATCTGGTAAAACTGCGTATCCGAAGGTCTTCGTTTTTAAGGAAAATTTTGTGTTGACGATGTGTTTTAAGATGTATCCTACATCGATAAAAGTACCGCTTCCGGTGCCTCCCCCTAAAGAAAATACCATGTGGATTTCGAGGGTGTCATTCGCCAGGCGATAATTATTATTATTGATATGCTCTGCTGAGGCGATTTGCGAGATTTTATTCGAGATAACGGTTTCTAGCGCATTATAATTACAGATGGCTGCAAATCTACCGGTGGTCCGCACCTGTCCTGCACCGAACTGGATGGCCACCATGGCCTGGGCGTTTTCTGGGGGCATCCAGGAAAATAAATTTTGCTGCTGATCAAAAATAGCACGTGGATTATTTACCACCAAGCTACAAAATTCGCTTTTGTCCAGTGTAGCGTCGGGGACTTTTTCGAATTTAGTAGGTAGTGTTTTATTGGCGGCATTGGCATCTGTGTCCACGGCCAAAAAGCCGATCATGGGAGGGATTTCGAGATAGGTTTCTAAAAGTCTTCTTTTAGTTTCCAGGATAGCCTGAAGGCCTGTGCCTCCCAGTCCGATATAAAGGGTGCGTCGTAGTTGCTTTGCCATGGTTATGCGATTTTTATTTTAGCGATTATTTTATTGTTTTCTAAGAGTGTGTATTCTGAAAATGGTGTTAAAAAGACAGTTACCGGATGGATGGTGTAGCGGGGATTGGGTTTTAGCCGAATCGGATTTTTCTTGTTTTTCCCCGGGAGGAAGAGGAGCTCATCTCCCAGATTCAGGTCGATTAGATAGCGATTTTCACCTGTAAAAAGAGTCGAAAGAGCTGACTGCTTGGGCCTTTTGTTCGTTAAGGAGAACGCTTTGGCACCTTTTAATTTTACCATCCGAAACTGGGGCTCTAAGAACTGTATGGTCACACGGGGGAATTTTTTGTAGATGAGGTTGCGCAGCACTAAAAACCACAGGACGAGCCCTATTATCAGGCAGATTCCTATCCAGAAAAGGCTTGTTTTTAGGGGATGCCAACCCACCGCATTTTGGTAGCTGAAGGTGAGCGGCTCCGTTACGTTCGTGCGGTCTAAATGGCGGCTTTCTACGGAGAGAGCGCCAAATTGCCGTCCTTGGGATCCCGCTAATCCAGGCACCCAAACCACCTCTACAGTGTCTTGATTGCTAGTTACTTCCAGTCGAGTGTTAGGCGAGGTCTGTCCATCTATAAGTAACACTGCAGGGGTTTCAGTATCGGCAAACTCCCAGATGAGTTCTGCGGTAGCGTTAGCGATTTTGGCATCCGCACTCCAAGCCAATGCGATCTGCTGTCGGAGCGTATCTGTATGGGCCTTCCCCCACAGGTAAGCAGGGTAATTCCGTGCTTTTCCCAGTTGGGTGCTGGTCGTTAGGGAGAGGTATCTTTCAGGTTTGTTGACGAGTTTTAAGCGAATGGCAGGCTGGCTCAGCAGCACATTGGGGTCTTCTGACTGTAGCGCCAGGACGACTTCGCGAATTGCCGTTTCGGCTACCGCTTCTGCAGCGCCGGTAGGCTGTAGGCTAAGCTTCAGCGTGGGATTGGTTTTGGCGAGGGTAAAGTTACTTCCTGTCAGGCTAAGTGCTTGTTTTTCGTCCTTTAAGAGCCCTTTCAGGGTTAGCTGCTCAGGAAAATCTTGTTCATTAAAGATGTCGAAATAGATGGTTTCCACCAGGGCATTTTCATCGCGTAAGTTGAGTGTTAAGGTGCTGGTTTTAGGGCGCAGCACCACAGGAAAGCGAATGCCATCTAAGAAGGTGATATAGTTGGTTTGCTTGAGGGTCTGCGTGATTTCAGGCTGGATAGATGCCTCCGTTAACCGTACGAAACAAGTGAAAGCTTGGACCTTTGCCAGCTGCTGGTCCACCTGTTGGATGGTGCGCACCAGATCGGCCACGCTAATTCCCGGCTGATTATGGATGCCATCCGTGATAAACGTGACAAAGTTAAAAAGCGTAGGGTCCAGTAGGTCGGAGATTGCCTCCCAGCCGATTTGAATATTGGTATATTTTATTAAGTCGGGTGTGTACTGCCTGATAAATGCCAGGATGTTATCCTTCCCTTCGATTTTTTGGTAGAGTTTATCCGCGAAAACAACCAGCACCAGATCTGCATGTTGTTCATTTATCTCCGTAATGTTCTCGATGAGCAGCGGCTGTACCTTATGCCAGACCTTCTCGGCCCCACCAAAGCCCACCATGGAGGCGGTACCATCGAGGATATAAATTCTTTTCTCTTTTTTTTGCGCCGAGTAGGCGCAAAGGGTGGCTGAAAAGAAGAAAAAACACGAAAAGAAGAAAAGCAGCCCTGGGGCTATCCGGTGAGAGGAAGTGTTCATAGAACAGAAAATTTCGATCAGCATGTATAGAATTCGAAGGGCTTCATGCTAGGAGCTTGGTCGAGCCATGTTCCCTATCGATTATTCACTTAAAGTTAAGCAGCCTCAAGTGGAGAATGTGATTGACTTTGCAAGTGCGCCGCAGGAAGAAGAACTGTAGGTGTTTTGTAAATAAACGCATGCTGAGGGCGAGTGAATTTTCTAGGTAGTAGCTTAGAGGACAGAGAGTTTAGGGCTGGGGGAGGGGGCTAGATGATGGGAATGTTACAATTCCTTCTTAAAAGCTTAATGTTAAGTTGATCTACTTTTCGCTCCTTTCCGGTTATTTTGTGGGGAGTCTTTGGTCGATCACAACTTAATTTTTGGCCGTAGGCCGTAAGAAAAACCCTATTATGATGAAAAAATTTTGTTTCCTGCTCCTCGGGGTAGGCATGAGCTTCAGCCTCTCTGCTCAGGAGCGCGTTACAGGCCAGGTTTTCGAGGACCTGAATGGCAATGGTAAAAAAGAGCGCCGCGAAAGGGGTATTGCCGAAGTGGCCGTCTCGAATGGTGTGGAGGTGGTGCTGACCGATGCTGAGGGCCGCTATTCTTTACCTATTCAGGCGGGCCAAACCGTTTTCGTGGTCAAGCCTGCGGATTTTTCGCTACCGGTAAATGAAAACAACCTGCCGCAGTTTTATTACATCCATAAGCCGGAGGGCTCTCCTAAGGGGCTTACCTATCCAGGATCCGCACCTACGGGAGCACTGCCGAAAAGTGTGGATTTCCCTTTGCTCCCTGGAGCTAAGAAGACCGATTTTACCGCCCTGGTATTCGGAGATCCTCAGCCCTACAGCCTAGAAGAGCTGGAGTATTTTAACCGCGGCGTGGTGCAAGAGGTGATGCAAATTCCCAATTTGAAGGAGATGCCTTTCGGGGTTTCTCTCGGTGATATCGTGGGAGACAAGCTGGACCTTTTTCCGTACTACGCGAAGACCATTGGGCAGGTGGGCCTTCCTTGGTTTAGTGTGATGGGCAATCACGACATGAACTTCGATGTGGAGAAAGATGCGTTTAGTGATGAGACCTTTACGGCTACCTTCGGACCGGCGACGTATGCCTTTAATGAAGGCGATGCTCATTTTATCGTTTTAGAAAACATTCTGTACCCGGATCCGCGGGATGGAAAGGGTTACTGGGGCGGTATGCGTGAGGACCAGCTGACTTGGCTAGAAAATAATTTGGCACTCGTGCCAAAGGATCGCCTCGTAGTCGTGTTCATGCACATCCCGATTTTTGAAGAAAATGGGGATAGCTTTCGGGATGCTGATCGGGAGACCTTGCTGCGTTTGCTGTCACCCTTTGAGAATTCGGTCTCTTTCTCTGCCCACACGCATTACATGAAGCAGACCTACTGGGGCCGTGGCGATGGTTTTGCACAGGACAAGGCCCATCACCATTTTAATGTAGGCACGCCTTCCGGCGACTGGTATAAGGGAACGATGACAGAAGCGGGCTTGCCAGATGCGACGATGCGGGATGGCAGCCCGAATGGATATCTGTTTTTACAGGTTTCAGGCACCGAGTACAAGACGCGCTACAAGGCTGCCGGTAAGCCTGCGGAGTACCAGATGGAGCTTTTTGCACCGAAGGTGATCGAAGCAGGCAAGCGCAGCAGCGCTCAGTTGATCGCGAATTTCTTCGTGGGAGCAGCAGATAATAGCTTGCGTTACCGTATAAATGGCGGCAAGTGGCAGGCCATGCGTCAGGTGGAGTCGGTGGATCCGACGTATTTTTTAAAGACCTTTGCTTGGGATGTAGCCGATGAGGTTTTATCCGGCCGGCGCCCCTCTAATCCGGTGCTGACCGATCACCTGTGGACGGCGAACGTGCCGACAGATCTGCCTGCTGGCACGCACACGTTCGAGGTAGAAGCCACGGACAGCTATGGGCAGAAGCATCGTGCGACGCGTACCTTCCGCGTAGTCGCTGCTCCTGAGGCGATGCAGCGTTAGAGGAGAAGTTGTAGCCCGAAGGGCAAAGTAAAAGCGCATGTTCTTTTTTAGGGCATGTGCTTTTTTCATTTTTGGCTTAGGTAAACTTTTGCTTTTCAGTGCAGTTATTCGATAGGGAGATGAGGAAGTAGAGTTATTAAAGGTGATTGATAGATAAAACCTATCGAATATAGATATTATCGATTTCATCTATGCGAACTATGGCTGTAAATTAGCGTTCGGTTAGTAAGAAATTCACCAATAATCAGATAAATATGAAGAGAATCTTAATGATGGCTGCCTTGTTAGCTGCTAGTCCGCTCCTAGTTGAGGCTCAGGAGGGGAAAAAGGAGTACAAAGGCGAAGAGGTCGATGGCTGGTCAGGTGCCACCATGCGGGCTGCTACACGAAAGGCGGGTAAGGATGACTGGTGGCCGAACCAGTTGAACTTACAGATTTTACGTCAGAATTCGGTGATGTCTACGCCGATGGATCCGAATTACAATTATATCGAGGCGTTTAACAAGTTGGATTACGATGCGGTAAAGCAGGACCTTTTGGTGCTGATGACCGATTCGCAGGACTGGTGGCCGGCGGATTTCGGCAGTTATGCAGGGCTTATGATACGCATGGCGTGGCACAGTGCGGGCACTTATCGTACGGGTGATGGTCGAGGAGGTTCCCGTTCAGGGCAGCTACGTTTCGCACCGCTAAATAGCTGGCCGGATAATGCGAATTTGGACAAGGCGAGAAGGTTACTTTGGCCGATCAAGCAGAAGTATGGGGATAACATTTCTTGGGCGGATTTAATGATTTTGGCGGGAAATGTGGCTTTAGAGTCATCTGGCTTTAAGACGTTCGGGTTCGCTGGAGGTCGTGAGGATGTGTATGAGCCGGAAACCGATGTGTATTGGGGCTCAGAAAAGGAATTTTTAGCGGATGATGTGCGCTACACTGGGGATCGTGAGTTAGAAAATCCGCTAGCGGCAGTGCAGATGGGTTTAATTTATGTGAATCCAGAGGGTCCAGGAGGAAACGGTGATCCGATCGCTTCGGCCCGTGATATTCGGGAGACTTTCGGTCGTATGGGAATGAATGATGAGGAGACCTTAGCACTTATCGCTGGAGGGCATACCTTAGGCAAGTCGCATGGAATGGGCGATGTGGATAAAATCGGCAAGGAGCCCGAAGCTGCTAGTATCGAAGAGCAGGGTTTCGGTTGGAAAAATTCTAATGGTACAGGCAAGGGTGCGGATACCTTTACTTCCGGTCTAGAGGTGACATGGACTTCTACTCCTACGAAATGGAATCATGATTATTTGACGTTTTTATTCGCCTACGAGTGGGAGAAGACGGATAATCCTGCTGGCGGTCACCGCTGGATTCCAAAAAATCCTGAGATGATCATTCCGGATGCTTTCGATGCGGAGAAAAAGCACCCTCCATACATGTTTACGACGGATATTGCCTTGATTAAGGATCCTATTTATAGAGAAATCGCCTTACGCTTTTTAGAAGATCCAGACGCCTTCAATGATGCCTTTGCCCGCGCTTGGTTTAAGTTGACACACCGTGATATGGGTCCTAGAACGGCTTACTTAGGTCCTGAAGTTCCTGAAGAGGAGTTGATCTGGCAGGATCCTATTCCTCTACCGGACTACGGCATGGTAAACGCGCAGGATATCGATAACCTTAAGGCTGCGCTTCGCGGTTCAGGATTATCGAACAGTGATATGGTTCATGTGGCTTGGGCTTCGGCTTCCACTTACCGCGGTTCGGACAGAAGAGGGGGTGCAAACGGCGCTCGCATTCGTCTGGAGCCTTTTATGAACTGGGAGGCGAATAATCCGAAAGAGATGAAGCGTATCCTAGCAGGTTTAGAAAAGGTACAGCAGGAATTTAATGCTAAGTCAAGTACACGTAAGGTGTCTATGGCAGATCTTATCGTCCTTGCGGGTAATGTGGCGGTAGAAGATGCAGCCAAAAAAGCTGGCGTAGAGGTGAATGTGCCTTTCGTGCCGGGTCGTGGTGATGCTTCTTTAGCGCAGACAGATGTAGATTCTTATCACTTACTCGAGCCGATGGCAGATGGTTTCCGCAACTATCTAAAGACGAAGTACACACTTTCTACGGAGGAATTGTTGGTGGACAAGGCGCAGCTATTAACGCTTACAGCTCCTGAGATGACAGTTCTTGTGGGAGGTATGCGTGCTTTGGGAGCGAATTATGATGGCTCCAAGCATGGTGTTTTCACGGAGCGTGAGGGGCAGTTGACGAATGATTTCTTCGTTAACTTACTCGACATGCGTTATGAGTGGAAAGCTATCGATGAGGATCAAGAGATTTTCGAGGGGCGTGACCGCAAGACAGGAGAGGTGAAGTGGACAGCCACACGTGCTGACCTGATCTTCGGTTCTAATTCTGAATTACGCGCTTTGGCGGAGGTTTACGGTACGGAGAAAAACCATAAGAAATTTGTAAATGATTTCGTACGTGCTTGGACGAAAGTGATGATGTTAGACCGATTTGACATCACGCATCAGGCCCCTCAGATCTACATGAGTTCCACAGAAGAGGAATAAACTGTATAGGCTAAACGGATTTTCTTCTGAAAACCATTTAGATAAAGTATGAGCCCACCCCTAAAGAAGGGGCGGGCTTATTTTTTCAAACTATTATTTGGTATCCATAGGCTTATCCCCCCTGCTGTACTTTATTTTTTCTGTTGAAATGAGATAATTCAAAGAATATACTATTTTTTCTTAAAAAATGAATTGTTCGATTTTGTACATTAAAAACAAACCTTGTCTTTTTATCGAAAAGTGTTTGCTTTTTGATTTTTTCTACTTCATATTTCGTGCATAATAGGTGAGCGTTCCTGTTTTCACCTAACCAAGCAAGGATTAGCATTACTTACCGTTTCTATTGTGAGCATAGAGGAGCGACGATACTGGAGAAAGTTAAAAGAAGGGAATAGCGCGGCTATCCGTTATTTCTATGATGCCCATGTGGTGGGGCTGCACGACTATGGTTTACGCCTGGGGATGGCGGCAGTGGACGTGGAAGATGCCATTCATGATCTTTTTTTAGATCTTTATAAGTATCGTCATAATCTTTCCGACGTAGAGGCTCCTGCTTATTATTTGATGTTTGCGCTGAAGCGCAAATTAATCGCTGCGGCTGAAAAGAATGCTCGGCAGCTGCGTTTTCAGGTAGACTCCTTTCCACCGGCCTTTCCTTCTAAGGAGGAATTTTTTTCGCTTTTCGAGGAGGTAGAGGAAAATGAACGTGTCCGCAAAAAGATTTTTCAAGAGATTTCCAAGCTTCCGGATCGTCAGATGGAGGTGCTGTACTTGCGCTTCAAAAATGATTTTACCTATGATCAGATTGCAGCGCTGATGGGATTAAATGTGGCGACCTGTCGAACGCTGCTGTACCGCGCGGTAAAGCAACTGCGTGATAACCTGCAGGATGTGGTGGTGGCAAAGGGCTTTGATTTTTATTTTGAAAAATAATTTATTTTTCGCGTCTATATTTTCTCTGTAAGCTTCTCTATTAGATGAAGGGGGCGAAATTCTCTTTGTTTATCAATTAACAATAACCTGTGTTCTTTTGGGACAGCATTGGAAGGAAATATGGAGGGGCTTTTTTTCCTCGGAGCCGCGGATCGCTGAAGGGCGTCGTGAGCTCTTATGGGAAGAGATAGCACGAAGTATCAAGCGGGAGCGGCAGCGAGAAAACCGTCGGATGCTTTTAAAATGGGCGGCTGTTTTCGTCGGCTTGTTAGCAGCTGTGGCTGTTCTTTATGTGCACTTGGTACAAGATTTAGAGGAGGAGCGGTTCTGGGCTAACCTTCAGGAGGAGGTAGGTGATCAGGAATACATCGCTTTAGACCTTGGGGAGGAAGAGCAGCTGACTTTCGAGGAGCGGGAGAAGTTTTTCGACTTCTCGGAGGATGCTGAGGCCTCTCAGGAAAAGGCTGTACGTAAGCCTAAAAACCACACGCTGACAGTTCCGTACGGACGTCGGGCCACGGTTAAGTTGGCGGATGGTTCTAAGGTGTGGCTGAATGCAGGCTCTCGATTGGTGTATCCGAATCGTTTCGAAGACAGTCAGCGCAAGGTATATTTAAGTGGTGAGGCCTTTTTCGAGGTGGTGGCGGATGCGACTCGGCCATTTCGGGTGGAGATGGAAGACTCCACGGTGGATGTTTTAGGTACGGCTTTTAATGTGCGTGCTTATCCGGACGAGCAGCGTAATACCACGGTGTTAGTGCATGGGAGTGTACGCCTAGCGGCAAAGGCTCGGCGTGGGGAGGTAGAAAGTTTACTCCTTAGCCCTTCGCAGCTGGGGGTGCATCAGAAAGGCGAAACTGAGTTACGAGTCAAGCTAGTGGATACGGCACCTCATTTATCGTGGAAAGAGGGCTATATGATGTATCGCAAGACGAATTTCACGCGGCTGAGTAAGGATATTAAACGTTATTATAATGTCGATATTCAATTTAGTGATCCTCAGCTAGCGATGGAGACCATCAGTGGTCGGCTGGATTTACGCCAGGATATCGAGGAGGTGTTACACTTCGTGACGACGGCATCGGATTTAAATTACAAACGTATCGATGCGCGGAAAGTGTTGATTTATAGAATTTAAGTAGTAAAAATAATAAAGGGAGAGGCTGCTGCAACAACCCCTCCCGCCCTTAAGCAAGTTCAACTATAATGTAAGCGTCACATGTTAAACCATTACTTGAAGGAAATGGTGCAGGTACGGCGTAGCTCCACGAAATCGTGGGTGCTCGCAGCCGTATTTATGGCACAAGGTTTCCACTTTGCTCCGACAGGAGCTCAGGCCGCTGAAAACAAGGCCGAAATGCGCGTTCAGCGTAAAGACAGAGACCTGATCTCTTTATTCGAAGAGATACAGCGTAACAGTAACTATCTCATCGTTTATAACGATAAGGTAGTGGAAAAGTTAGCGGGTCAAGCTATTGATTTTTCTTTAGATAATCAAGATGCTTTAGAAGTTTTAGGAAAAGCGGCCAAGGCGTACAACTTTAGTTATGAGGTAGATGGGCGTCAGATCATTATCAAGGCAGGCGAAAGTTCGGCGACGAATGCTGACGCGGCTAAGCTTACGCGTGCTGTTCAGGAGCGAACCATTTCTGGAACCGTGGTGGATGATAGAGGGGAAGCGATTCCGGGCGCCAGTGTTTTGGTGAAAGGAACCACTCGTGGGACAACTACAGACTTAGATGGTAAATTCAGTCTTCGGGTGAATCAGGGTGATGTGCTTCTCGTCAGCTTTATTGGTTTTAGGACTTTAGAGCAGCCGGTAGGTAATCAGAGTGTTTTTGCAATCTCCCTACGGGAAGAGATTTCTGAGATGGCGGAGTTTGTGAAGACCGGCTATGGCGTGCAGGAGAAGCGTTCGATTACAGGGGCTTTATCTTCTGTAAAAGGCGATGTGATTCAAAACTTCCCAGTAGCTTCTTTTGACCGAGCTTTACAAGGTCAAGTCGCAGGGGTAAACATTATGGCGAATAATGGGGTGCCAGGCGGGCCTGTTTCGATTCAGATCCGTGGCGTGGGCTCTATTACAGCCGGTTCACAGCCGCTTATCATCGTGGATGGTGTGCAGCTAAATACGAACACGACGGCGGGAAATACGGCGAGTAACCCACTGGCCTTTCTAAATCCAAATGACATCGAGTCTATCGAGGTGTTAAAAGATGGTGCTGCGGCTTCTATTTATGGTGCGCAGGCAGCCAATGGGGTACTTTTAGTGACGACTAAGTCTGGTAAGTCTGGTAAAACAGAATTTACCCTAAACTTCTTTACTGGGATTACTGAGCCTATGCCGGAAGTGCGTATGATGAACAGCCAGCAGTTTATGGACGCCCGTTTGACGGCTGTTCAAAACCGCTTTCCGAACCGTACCCCTGAGGTAAACCGTGTAAATACGCTGCGGCAGCTGGGCTTTCCGGACAACTTTTCAGATGCGGATATCGCGGCTTTGCCTACATTCAACTGGCAGCGTGAGGCTTTTCAGATGGGTAGGACACAAAATGTAGAATTCAGCGCCAGAGGGGGGAACGATAAGACGACCTTCTTTATTTCTGGTTCTCATAATCAGGCAGATGGGAACGTGGTAGGTATCGATTTCCAGCGTAGTACGGGTAAGTTCCGTGTGCGTCATAAAGAAAACGAGCGCTTGGATTTTGGTTTTGATATTAACCTGGCCAGCATCGTTCAGAATGGTACTACAGGTAGTTCCGGTTCTACGGGAGCTTTTGCTGCTCCTCAGTATTCTTCTCCTATGATGCTGCCTTGGCTCCCTATTTTCCTGGATGATGGAAGCTTGAACGCACCTGTTCAAGGTTTTCCGGGCGCTATGGACCGAAATGCTATTTCGGAAACGCTTTTAAATACCTTGCAAAGCCGTACGCAGTCTATCGTGGCGAACGTGGACGCGGTCTATAAAATTTACAATAACCTGAGCTTTAAAAGTTTCTATGGGGTGGATTTCCGTGTGATCGACAGCGAAACCTACACGGACCCAAGAACACGCTCTGGGTTTGCGAATCAGGGTTCACTCACCACACAGAGTTTCCGTAATGTGAACTTCATCACCAACCAAGTATTAACCTATAATACCAAGTTTGAGGGAGGTCATAACCTTAACGCGCTCTTAGGGGGTGAATTTAGAAGTGATATCCGTGAGTTTTCTTCCATCAGTGGACAAGGGTTTACTACGCATCAGTTTAGAACCATGCAAGCTGCAGCAGTTATCTCGGGTGCCTCAGGAAACTGGACTGGTTTTAGACGTATGGGGGTTTTCTCTCAAGTGAACTACGATTATAACAAAAGATTCCTCTTATCTGGGGTTCTGCGTTACGATGGTTCTTCTCGCTTCGGTCGTGACAATCGTTTCGGTTGGTTCCCTGCTGTTTCAGCAGGCTGGAACTTGACAGAAGAGTCTTGGTTAACCGATAAAAGCTGGATCGATCAGTTAAAACTTCGTGCTGGATATGGGGAAACGGGTAATGATGATATCGGCAACTTCGAAGCTTTAGGTTTATTCGGCAGCTCTACGGCGACTAACTATAACCAAGAGCCTGGCTTCCGACCTTCAGGAATCGAGAACTCCTTACTGGCTTGGGAGCGTAATATTACCACCAATATCGGTATTGACTATGCCTTCTTTAATGGACGTGTAAGTGGTGCTGTGGAAGTATTTAGACGCTTAAGTAATGACTTACTTTTGGATCGACCGCTTCCTTGGACTTCCGGCTTTAGTAATGTTACCTCGAATGTGGGCCAGCTGAAGAATGAAGGTTTGGAATTAGAAATTCGTACGGTGAATCTTCGAAAAGGCAGCTTCGAGTGGTCTACTAATTTTAACATTACCTTCATTAACAATGAAGTACTTGACCTAGGTGGGGATGATGTATTACCGGGCAATCAGTCGGTACGTGTGGGCTTCCCGCTACGAACAAACTTCTTAGCGCAGTATGCAGGGGTGAATTCAGCTACTGGACGTCCGATGTTCTTCGATAGAAATGGCGACATCATTTATAACCCAATCGCGCCAGACGATTTTGCCACCTTCGGGAATGGCTTGAGCTCGCACTTCGGTGGATTCACGAATACCTTTACTTACAAAGGATTCAGCCTTAGTGTTTTCTTCCAGTATGATTATGGACGTGAGCTTTCGAACTCAGGACAGATGGGCTTCTGGTTCAGAAATGGTCAGGATAACCGAAATGCACTGGAAAGCATTTACTTGAATCGCTGGACAGAGCCGGGTCAAATCACAACTGTTCCCCGTCCATTTGATGGCGGTACAGAGCCAGGGGGGCGTTCGCACGTGAGTGCAAGCTCTCGTTTCTTAGAAGATGCTTCTTTCATCCGTTTACGTCAGCTGTCGGCCTCGTACGACCTGCCACGTCCATTAGTTAGCAGAATGAAATTACGCTCTGCACGTGTCTACGCACAAGGGGTCAACCTACTGACCTTTACGAAGTGGAGAGGATACGATCCTGAGCTGGTCATCGGTGAAGGTAACTTTACTTCTACACAGGGGGCTATCCCGCAGACGCGTGCGTACACGGCAGGTATTCAAATCGGTTTTTAATTTTTGGACATGAAAAAAAATAGATTCAACTACTTTATACTGGGCCTGGTGTTTACACTGAGCTCTTGTGCAGAATGGTTAAACGTGGAGCCTCGGCAGTCGGTAGATTCAGCTACTGCCTTGACGAGCCCAGAGGCCATTACGGCAGCGACGAATGCCGTCTACGCACGTCTTCGTCAGGTGACAATGTACGGCAGAGATTTTCTGGCGATCCCAGAATTATTAGCGGACAATGCCTTTAACACAGGGGCTGGAAATCGTCTGGTGGGACAGTTTAATAACAACCCAGGCGCTCATATGAACAACTGGCAGGCTGCTTACTTCAGTTTGAATCAGATCAATCTGATTTTCGAAGCCTTAGATGAGCAGGCCTTTGTAACGGATTTTGAGAACAATATCCGCGGTCAGTTACACTTCTTACGTGCCTTAATTTATCATGATTTGATGCGGGTGTATGCCTACGATCCTACTGCGATTATCGAAGAAGTGAATAAGGGCGGGGTTCCTCTTTTGACTACGGGTGTGCTTGCGGTGAATCAGATTACTCTTCCCGCTCGTGCCAGCATCGAGGAGGTTTACAACTTTATTTATAATGACCTAGAGCAGGCTTACGGGTTTTTACTGCCTGTCGGCAATGCACGTCGTCCTCATTTTGCGACGGCAGGAGCTGCGGCTGCCTTATTTTCCCGTGTAGCCCTTTACAATGGTGATTATCAGCGTGTAATTCAGCAGGCGGAACTGGCTTTCTCAAGTGGAGCGGCTACTTTCCCTTCTGATCCAGTAGAAGTGTGGAGATCGCCTGTGCATCCGGAGTCTTTCTTCGAGATTGTTTTTGCGGCTCCTGATAACATCGGAGCAAATGAATCGCTTCGCGCTACCTACATGACGCGTACTTTCTTGAATGACCCGAACCCGGCTTCTCATGGAAACGTGGTGTTTACGGATGATTTATTTGCGCAGTTTGCAGCAGATGACTTGCGTCAGGGTTTGATCCAAAGAGGCCTTGGGGTGAATACAAACTTCAGAGAAACGAACAAGTTTGCCAGCAAAAATGGTGTTCCTAACCTGGATAATGTTCCTGTTATTCGCTTTGCAGAGGTAATCACCAATAAGGCAGAAGCGCATTATCACTTGGGACAGTTCGACCTAGCGCTGCAAGAGTTAAATCGTGTACGTACGCGTGCGGGCCTAGAGGCGCTAAGTGGCTTATCAGGCCCTGAGGTTCTGGAAGAGATCCTTATCGAGAAAAGACGTGAATTCTGCTTCGAAGGGCACCGTTTCTTCGATCTGAAGCGTCTGGGTCGAGATATCGTGAAAGAATTCGGCGTGATTGAGTTTAATGATTTCCGTATTCTGAATAACATTCCAAACCGAGAAATCGAGATTAATCCTAATTTAGAACAAAACAGAGGGTACTAAACGCTATGAAAACAATACAAAAACAAGCTACTTTCCTGTTCGCTTTCCTGATGAGCTTTTTGCTTACAGGCTGCTTTGAAGACATCGACCAGCGTTTTCTCTTTACTACGCTAACCGTGGAATTTGATGATTCTGTAGGAAGAACTACTGCACCTGGACTAGATTTTCCTGTCATTGGAACGCTTCGAAATAATGCAGGTGTACGTCAGTATCGGGTCAATTTATTCGGTGGTCTGCATGACCAAGATATTGAAATCGAGGCGCGCATCGTAACGTCAGCTACCACGGCGCAAGAAGGCGTTCACTTTAACCTGCCTCAGGGCCGCATGGTGCGTATCCCTGCAGGTGAGGCCTTTGGATTCGTGACAGTAGAGATACCAGAGCTCACGAATACCCAAGCGGTGCGTCTAGTATTTGAACTGCAGCCTACCGAGGAAGTGCGCGCTAGCGCTAATAACCGACGCATCGGCATCGACATCCGTCGTTAATAGAAACATGTAAAACAATCTTCATACTCACTTCAAAGGACCGCTGTTTCAGCGGTCTTTTTTTTGCCGGCTATTTAGGTTTTAATTCAGCATTCGCGATCTGCTTTCTCCTCCTATGTCCTAGTGCGTTTTAAGTATCCTTTCGCTACTTTTCGGCTGTGTAAGTGTTGGTTTACTTCCTGCGGCTGCAGTTTTAGCAAGAGGGCGTACGCTCTTCCTGGGCGCGTTCCCCCGAAAATTGGCTTGTAATCGATTGTGTCTACTTTTTATTTGAATAACGCTAGTATGGGGACTAGGTGGTGGAAAAAAAATAATGTAAATTTTTTTTGTTCATACATTGACTTTAAGTTTTTTCTTTTTATTTTGGTCAAACTATAAAGGATTTAGTCAACCAATTGTTCTATTAATCAAGTTTGGATGCGTTAGACATCGGTAAATTAAATAATTTATGAAATGAAAAAGTTTATTGCCGTTTCAAGTATCGTATGCTGTTGCGTTTTTTCATTGCCGTTTTTAGGAGTAGCCCAAAAGGAGAAATTAGAATCGGATGGTGGAAAAGGGCCTAAGGAAGTTTTCTGTGTCAAGTCCCCTAAGGTTAAAATAAGTTATAGCCAAACAAGTGGTGCATCCGTTGGGGTGGAGTTAGGTTTTGGATCAAAAGTAGCCTGCAAAGCTGCTTTTCAGGAAACATGTAATTCAACATTGTGTAAATAAATTTAATTGCATCCCCTTTTTTGGGGATGCAACTTTAGCTTTCTGATTAGTATGAGGCAATCTATTCTTTTAATGGCCGGCGTCTTGTTTTGGTTTGCCTGCAGTGCTCCGAAAGAGCAAGCGGCGGAGGGCGTAGAGCAAAGGGAATTTGGTAAATTCGCAGAGGTGGAGGAATTTGATATCGTTCCTTTCTTTAAAAAATCGAGCTATGTGCTTCTGGATGTGTCGGCGGAAGTAGCACTTTATCAGGCGGATAAAATCCTAGCAGGTGATGGCAAGTTTTTTATTTTAGATGCCGAGTTAGGGGAGGGGATCTTTATTTTTGAGGAGTCAGGTGCTTTTGTGGCTGAAATACCCCTAGGCGGAAATGGTCCCGGTGAGCTACCTGATGCTGAAGATATGGCCTATGACTGGGATAATCAGACGCTTTTAGTACTTGGTGCTTATGGAAGAAAACTATTTGAGTTTAGCAGTGAAGGAAAGTACCTACGGGATAGGGCCTTCCCAGACGATGGCTTCTATAATTATATCGCCTATGCGGGAAATGGGCTCGTGTATCTGCATACCCTTCCGAGTCCCACATTCGCGCAGTCCGAAGGTGCCCCCTTGCTCAGCGTTCTGAAAGCTGAAAATTTAGAGCGCGTGGCTGAGCATGTTCCTACTCCTGCAGGCTTGAGGTATTCCATTACGGGAGAGAAGCCCTTAACCGTTCAGTCGGGTCAGGCAGTTTTAGCGCCTGCCTTCGGGACCCGTATTTTTTTCTTTCAGGAAGAGGGAGCATTGGGGAAGCAGCTCATGCTGCAGGACGTAGCGCCTACCGACAATTTCTACGAGCGGGAGTCCTTTAATCAGTTTATGGATCTTTTAGCAGAAAGAAATCAGTTGGCATTTGCCGATAATTATGTGGGAACAAAAAATCTGGAGCTGATGCTGCTCGTGAAATCAGGGGCTCTGACACGCTGGGGAGTTTTGAATAAGAAAAACGGCCAGTTTCAATTAGCCCAGACGCTGGTGGATGAAAGGCTTGGTCTTCCCCTGCTACCCCACTTGGAAATCCATGATAAAAAACTGATGAAACTGATAGAGGATGAGTTTTTTGACATGTACCTAGACCAAGAGGAACATACGGATCTGCTGGCTACATTAGAAACAGTAGTTCCTGGATTTAAAAATCAATCTCGAAAATTTATTTTATGTGTCTATGAAAATTAAGCGACTTGTTTCTTTTTTTCTGATAGGGCTGTTTTCCTTTGCGCTGCAGGCGCAGCAGCCTAAATCTGCACCTAAGGGCATGGTCCTCGTGCCAGGTAATGACACGATTTCTGCCTTTTATATGGACCAATATGAGGTTACAAATGCAGAATTTTATGCCTTTGTACAAGCTACCGGGTATGTCACTGTGGCGGAGCGCATCGGGGGCGTTAAGATAACCGTTCCTCGTAAGGGCTGGCAAGTTTCTGAGGATGAAACATGGCGTACACATCCTTATTATGCCAAGAGAGGCATCCCTCTGGATATGGCCACGGAGCCAGCGCTTCAAAATAGGCCGGTGATGGCCTTGGCGCCGGAGGACATTTTAGCCTATGCCCAGTGGGTAGACAAGCGTATACCTACTTATGACGAGTGGGTGCATGCGGCTAAAGCGGGTCAGTCAGATTACCCCTTTCTATATCCTGGAGGGGATAAAATCAGGCAGGTGGCCTGGTACGAAAAGAATTCAGATAATTATTTTCCCGAACCGGTGGGGACCAAAGCACCGAATGAATTAGGAATTTATGATCTCGCAGGAAATGTACAAGAGCTTGTCTATTCTGTCCTTAACCCAGGGCAGTTCGTGCGGATAGGCGGCTCCTTTGTGGACGATAAAGGGACCTGTGAAATCGGAAAGATTACGAATAATGCACAGCTCAATTGGCCGATCGATTGGCCTTCGGGAACCTTGGGAATTCGGCTGGTGAAAGACTTGTAGGTATAGAACACTTGGGAGGTGTTATGCGATTTCGGGATATTTTTCGTACGTTCGCTACTGTCGTATACGTACTTAAAAGCAATCTTTTCATGTCCACATCACTTTCTTCCCTCGGTAGGGCTGCCGCCCAAAGTCCCTCTCGTGTAGATTTAAACCTCTACTTCGAAGGCATGCAAAACCGCTACCACCCCACGAAAAATCCGCAGGGCAAGCTGCTATTAAATGTAGCAGAGAATCTGTTGAACTGGCCCTTTTTACAGCAGCGCCTGCATGGCTTGGCTGCGGAAGAGGCGCCGCCGGAGTGGGCAGCTACGTATGGAGATCCGGCCGGTGTTCCTGAGTTTCGTTCCGCTATTGCTGATTTTTTGGGGGAGCATCTCTTTGCGCAAGCGCCCCCTGCGGAGACCATCGCCACCGCTGTCGGCGCTACTTCCATCATCGAGATGAGTGCTTTCCTGCTCGCTGATCCAGAAGATGTAGCGGCCATCCCTGCTCCTGCCTATCCTGTTTATAGGGCTGATCTGCAGGCATTCGCCCGCGTTCGTCGGGTGGATATTCCGGTGGCGGACACCTTAGCGCATCGCGGTCCTTACCTAGACCTCCCTCTCTCGGCAGTGGAGGAGCAGGCCACAGCACTCCGTGCAAAGGGGAAGCGCATGCGCATGCTTATCCTCACCCAGCCCGATAATCCGACGGGAGGTATTTACCGGGAGGCGCAGTTGGAGCAGCTGGCGCAGTGGTGCATGGCGCAAGAGGTGCACCTGATTGTGAATGAAATTTATGGGCTCTCGCAGCTGGACTGGAGTCATCCTGAGCTGGCTGCGCAGCGTATCGAAAAGCCTCATTTTTGCAGCTTTGGGACTATCATGGCGCGGCATAAAAGTCCCTACTTGCACCTTTGGTATGCGTTTTCTAAGGATTTAGGTCTTTCGGGCTTCCGTGTGGGCGTTTTGCACAGTTACTCCGAGGCGCTGATCCAGGCATTCCGGAATACGGCGCTCACCCATGGGATGTCAAATTACACCCAGTGGATACTGACCCGCCTTTTGGCAGACAAAGCCTTTATGCAGGAATTTTTAACCCGTCATAAAAAGGCGCTGACTGACGCATTTGTGCAGGTGGCCAGGGCTTTTGCCCCCCTGCAGGTACCTTATTTTCATGCTGCAGGTAGCTTGTTTGCCTGGTTTAGCTTGCAAGACTGCTTTCCTTCCGGGCAAGAACCGGATGAGGAGGCGCTCTGGCTGCGCATTTATGAGGAGACGGGCGTGCTGCTTACTCCCACAACTGGTTTTGGGCATCGCCAAAAGGGTTATTTTCGCATGGTGATCAGTGGGATGAGCGCTGAGGATTTAGGGGAGGCCCTAGCTCGCCTGACTGCCTTTATCCAGCGCTGCAGGGAAGCGAGGTGAGGAAGCATGCTTTGGCCCATGGGCCAAAAACAACCTTCGTTCCTTCCATCGACCGCTTGTAAGGATGGATTTTTTGTGTTCGTGGGAAATGGTTACCTTCGAGCACACCATCAAAATAAATGAAACGCATGAAATACCTGTTGCAAGCATTGCTTGTTTCCCTACTGCTGGCCGCCTGTTCGGGAGCTGGCACGGAGGCAGACCTGATTTTTACCGGGGGTAAAATTTACACTGTGGAGCCGGATCAGCCGGAAGTGGAGGCCGTAGCTGTGAAGGATGGCTTGATTTTGGCGCTGGGGACGCTGGAGGAGCTGGACGTTTACCGCGGCAATGGCACCCAGCTGATCGATCTAAAAGGGCGCACGATGACGCCAGGCTTTATCGAATCGCATGCGCACCTGTTGGGCATCGGGTATAATAAGTTGGACGTCGACTTGATGTACGTTAAAACCTACGAGGAGCTGGTCGAAAAGGTCGCTGAGGCGGCTAAGGAGATGGCTCCTGGGGAGTGGATTACGGGGCGTGGCTGGCACCAGGACAAGTGGATCCAGATGCCGGAGCAGACGGTAAAGGGCTTCCAAACCCATGAGGCTTTAAGTGCGGTAACGCCGGATAATCCGGTGTATCTGGCCCATGCTTCGGGCCATGCCTCCTTTGTGAATCAGAAGGCGATGGAGCTGGCGGGCATCACGGTGCTGGGCTCCGAAAATCGTGTGCAAGAGGTAGAAGGAGGGGAGGTCATTCGCGATGCGCAAGGGAATCCCACGGGGGTTTTAGTGGAGCGGGCCTCTTACTTGGTGAGCAAGTTAGTGCCGCAGGATACGCCGGAGCGTATGGAGCGAGCGCTGGAGCTGGCGCTGCAAGAGCTGGCTGAGAAGGGAATTACTTCTTTCCATGATGCGGGCAGCGGGCAGGATGTCATCGATCTGCTGGCCCGATTTAAGGAGGAGGGGCGTCTGACGGCGCGGATGTACGTGATGCTGACGAGCCGGCAGCCGGAGCTGCTCCAAGAGTGGTATGCGAAAGGGCCGCTTATCGATGAGGACCACCTGCTGACGGTGCGCTCGATCAAGTTGAACATGGACGGAGCGCTAGGCCCTTGGGGGGCGTGGCTGCTGGAAGATTATACGGATAAGCCGGGGCATAGAGGGCATGAGACGATGCCGATTAATCTGGTGACAGAAGTGGCGGAGAAAGGCTTGGCGCTAGGCTTTCAGGTTTGCTCGCATGCGATCGGCGACCGCACGAATCGCGAGGTGCTGGACCGCTATGAGGCGGCTTTCGCGAAGTTCCCAGAGGTGCAGGATCACCGTTTCCGTATCGAGCATGCGCAGCATTTGCATGTAGACGACATCGACCGGTTCGGTGCTATGGGCGTGATCGCGGCGATTCAGGCGATTCATTTGAGCTCGGATCGTCCATGGGCTATTTGGCGGCTCGGCCCCAAGCGCATCAAGGATGGGGCCTATGTTTGGCAGAAGTTATTACAGTCGGGTGCGGTGATATCGAATGGCACGGATGCGCCGGTGGAGCCATTGGATCCGATTCCCTCTTATTTTGCGTCTGTGACGCGCCAGACCTTAGCGCGCGAGCCGGAGGAGGGTTTCGAGCCGGATCAGAAGATGAGCCGTGCGGAGGCTTTGAAGTCATACACGCTGGATGGCGCCTATGCGGAATTTGAGGAAAACTTTAAGGGTAGTTTGGCTGTGGGCAAGGCTGCTGATTTCACGATTTTCGATCAAGATTTGCTGACGGTGGCGGATCAGGACCTGTTAAAAACGAAGGTAAAGATGACTGTGGTCGGCGGCAAGATTGTCTATACTGCGGAGGATTAAGAAGCTGTCTAAGCGCGGCTCCTATCAGGCGATTTTGCCTTCTGTGTAGAGGTCGTAGGCAGCTATAAGTGTCTGGCGCTCGGGGCTTTGTTTAAAGCGCGGGAGTGCCAGCACTTGTTGCCTTTCTTCTAGGTAAAGCACTTGGTAGGCTCCTTCCAGCTCATCCCAGAGGATGGCCATATAGGCGTAGGGCATTTTCGAAGCGCGTCCGGCTTCTAGCCAGCGGTGGAAGCGTGTTTCGGAGAGGGGAGCGGGGTAGTCGGGGCTTTGGAAGAGCATAAGAAGTTATTTTTTTGGCCGGCAGGCCCTTTATGAGGCGAAATTACATGCTATTTTTTAGAAGACAAGGGTATGGAGTGCTGATGTGCCCAACGGAAGGCCTCACATTCCTCGCGGTTGGGGCGGTAGCTGCTGCCTGAGGGAGGCAAAGGATCTTTTAATGATGGAAATTGCTCAGACCGATGTTTAAAAAAGAATTGCCATTTTTTACTTCATAGTTTGATAATCTAATTTTTATGGTGATCGGGATAGTGCTTCTTAGCTTTAGTAAGCCGAAGAAAAGTTTTTATGAATTACCCCCAGCACTATGCCTAGTTTCTTAACCTCTAAAACCTTTAATCATCTTTTTTTAACTCACTATGCTGAACTTGTGCATTATGCGCAAAGAAAAACAGGCCAGCTTGAACTTGCTGAAGATGTGGTTCAAGATGTTTTTTGTCAGATGTGGAAAAATCGTCAAACTTTAAGCCAGCCAAAAGAGATCAAGCCCTACCTATATGCTTCGGTAACCTATAAAGTATTTCGTTATTATGCCAAAAATAAGTCAGAAGGCGTTTTTTCTACCCTTGAAGAGCCCGTGAGTAGAAATACAGAGGAGTTTCTGAGTTTTGAAGAGCTCTATGAACAGTTGCTTTTAGCCTTAGCCAAGTTTTCTGACAGGGATCGCTATATTTTTGAGGCAAATAAGTTACTAGGTGTTCAGATTTCCGAAATAGCTTTTGAGTTAGGGCTTTCTTCCCAGACGGTTCATAATCGTATGAATAAGGTGGTAAAGAAACTGAGAGAAGAGTTGGAGCGGCAGCATCACTTGTTTTTTTAGCACACTGCATATGAAGTTTTTATGATCTATATTTCATTATGTTCATGATTTGGTAATCACTTTTTGCGGTAAGCAAATCCAAATTTTGGCACTTCAAGGGTATAGACCAGATATATATGCCTAAGAATATAAGCCAGGTCCTCTGGCGATTTTTATGTGGACAAGCTAGTGAACAGGATACAGATACACTTTTTAAGTGGTACACTTCTTTAGATGTTCGGTCCAGCGAGGGAGCAGACGTAGTTAAAATCGACAGTGACCGTGCACTTCAAGCGGTACAGCGACGGTTAGCGATACGGCCTGAACCTCTCTGGGGCCAGTATAGGTCTGCCTTACTGGTAGCCTGCTGTCTGATTCTGCTTGGATTAACGATATGGCTTCTTCCTATGATGAGTGATTCGGAAAATGTAGCAACGTTACCCAGCACCTACCATGAGGTTAAAGCAGCTAAAGGGGAAAGGAGGAAAGTTATGCTCTCAGACGGTACGGAGGTGCTTCTTAGGGGTGGCGCTACCCTTCGGTTTCCTCAGGTACTTGCAGCAGATAGAACTGTTTATTTGGATGGGGAAGCTTTTTTTCAAGTCAAAAGAAATGACGAATACCCTCCTTTTCAAGTGATTGTGGATGGGGCAATAGTTCGTGTTTTAGGAACTTCCTTTGCTATTTCACTTAAAGAGAATGTATCCAAAGGACATGTCACTGTACTAAGTGGAAGTGTGGAGGTTCAAGGTGAATCTGGTTACTCTGAGCGTTTGGCATCAAATCAACGGCTATCCTTAAATCGTTTGGCTGGCTTAGGCGAGGTTCAGGAGGTTGATGCTGCACTGGTGCTTCCTTGGACACAGGAGCGCTTAGTCTTTCGAGAGACAGCGCTACATGAAGTGATTCGCTCACTGGGTGATTTTTTTGAGCTAGAGGCCATCATTTGGAATGGTGGTGGGGAGTCTTGTCTGGTAACGGGAGAATTTGATCAGCTCGTCCTGCAGCAAATTCTCACTCTACTAGCACATACTACCGGATTAGAATTTACTTTAACTAAACAAATATTAGAAATACATGCAGAAAAAATAAGCTGCGGCACTACTGCCATAGTGCCACAGCCGGAAAATTAACTTATCAACAAGCTAACTCAGCAAAACTATGAAAAAAAATGTACTAATCCCGTTACTTATGAGGATTACGAGTCTCTTATGCCTTCAAGCTTTACTCTTTTATTTTGGGGTAGGCTTAGTAATGGCTTCCCGTGCAGATGCACAAGAATTAAAATCTGTACAAGTCTACATCAGTGAGCGGGCACAAAATTTATCTGCTCTTATGGATGAAGTTTCTTCCCAGACCGTATTTCGCTTTACCTATGCAGATCCAGTGATCGCTCAACAGCCGATCATGATCTCCGAGGGGAGCAAAAATATGGAGCAACTCTTAAGTGAGCTAAGCGAAAATGTCGGGCTTCATTTTTTACAGGTTGGTGAAGTAATTGCCATTAGTAAACGAAAGTACAGCCTTAAGGTCCCAGCGGTAGTCGATTTTCCAACCATAGTAGGTCGAATACTTGATGTTGAGGGTGAGCCTGTTCCTGGTGCTTCCATTTTAATACAAGGGTCTACCCGAGGTACGGTCACCGACGTGGATGGATATTTCTCTATAGAAGCAGTTCCCGGGGATATTTTACAGATTTCTTTTATCGGCTTTAGGACGGAACGTATCGAAGTTGGGAATAGGACGGAGCTTGCCATTACGATGCATTTAGATGAGAATTCTCTGGAAGAGTTTGTAGTAGTAGGTTATGGAGAGGTAGAAAAAAGAGAGTTAACGGGCTCTATTTCTTCTATTGGAAGGAAAGATATCGTGGCTGAACCTATTTATTCTTTTGAACAAGTTTTACAAGGTCGCGCGGCAGGTGTAGATGTGGTAGCGGACAGTTATCGACCTGGAGCAGGTTCTACGGTTCGAATCCGCGGTGCACGATCTTTAGTGGCTGGAAATGATCCATTAATTGTCATGGATGGTATCCCCATTGAAGGTAATTTAATGGATATCAATCCTTCTGATATTGCGTCCATTGAAATTTTAAAGGATGCCTCGGCTACTGCAATTTATGGGTCTCGAGGTTCCAATGGAGTTATTTTAATCACTACACGTAGAGGGTACGCAGGAGGAACTCAGATTGAATATAGCACTTTTGCAGGTATTCAAAAAATGGCGAATCGTGTCGACCTTATGGATGCAGCACAGTACATCGAAATGAATCGAGAAGCAGCACGGCATCAAGGGACTTATACAACGGATGAAGCCCTTTTTTTAGACTGGGAAATGGATGCGATTCGCAGCGGAGTAGATACGGACTGGCAGCAGGAGGCATTTCAAACAGGATTTCAGCAAAATCATCAATTAAGCGTTCGGGGTGGGACGGAAGACACACGCTATGCAATTTCTGGAACGTATTTGAACCATAAGGCAATCGTAGCAAATAATGATTTTTCGAGATTTGTGGGGAGAGTCAATTTAGATCAAAAGGTATCTTCATTTTTGCAAGCGGGCATTTCTGCTCAAGTGACGACGAGTACCGAATATCGTGGCGGCAATTTTAGGGACTTGATTCTAAGAAGTCCGTTAGACTACCCGGGACGTGCTCAAGAGGCCCTCAGGAGTGAGTTTGCCGTAGGTGAAAGTTTTCCTACGCTAGCGCTAGACCGAGATTTGTTTATTGATAAGCGTGACAGAACGCGAATTATTGCAAATTTATACACGGAAGTGAATGTAGCAAAAGGCTTAACATACCGATTTAATTTTGCGCCTGATTTAACTTTTAGTGAGAGAGGAACACATACTTGGCAAACGTCTACAGCGGCAGTCAATAGCTCAAGAGCCCAAAACTTACTCTATGAAAACTTGATTAACTATCAAGTGGAGTGGAAAAACATACACAAGCTGCGTGCGACAGCACTGTATAGTGTACAGACTTTTACAGGAGAAGGGATGGGGCTTTCGGTCCGCGGATTACCATTCGAACAGCAGCGCTATCACAATTTAGGCACGGCAGAAGAAACGACAGGCAGGAGTTCCTTTTTAACAGAATGGGCCTTGGAGTCCTACATGTTGCGCTTAAACTATAGCCTTTCAGATAAGTACTTATTCACCCTCACGGGTCGGGTGGATGGATCCAGTAGATTGGCCGAAGGAAATAAATATGGCTTATTCCCATCAGCAGCTTTTGCTTGGCTCTTGGATCAAGAAGGATTTATGCAACGACAATCGACTTTTGATGAGCTAAAGTTTCGCGTCAGCTACGGCGAGGTGGGCAATACAGGAATCAATCCTTACCAAACACAAGGCCGTGTTCAGCGTGTGGGCTATGCTTTCGGTGACGATGCAGTATTTGGGTTTCAAAGTTTGGAGTTAGCGAACAGTGCTTTGCGATGGGAACGAACACGACAAGTGGACGTAGGAGTAGATTTTTCACTTTTACGTGGTCGGTTAGCTGGCACAGTAGGGATATATCAACAAAATACCTTAGATCTTCTCATGAACAGGCAGCTTCCTCCCACCTCTGGTTTTGCGCGTGTATTAGAAAATGTTGGAGCCACACAAAATAGAGGATTCGAGTTTAATGTATCGTTTGTTGCTATTGAGGCTAATCGTCCAGGAGCTTTCCGTTGGACGACAGATGTAGTATTTCATGCCAATCGTAATAAAATAGTTTCCTTGTACGGTGGTAAAGAAGATGATCCGGGTAATAGGTGGTTTATTGGGTATCCAATTAATGTTTATTTCGACTGGGAATTTGAAGGAATCTGGCAGGAAAGCGAGCGTGATATTGCCGCAACCTACGGCCACGTCCCAGGTGATATACGTCTAAGAGATATAAATGGCGATGGCCGTATTGATGCCAATGATCGAAGAATTTTAGGCTCTGATGTTCCTTCCTGGACTGGAAGTATTAATAATCGCTTTAGCTATCGCAATTTTGATTTATCGTTCTTTGTATTTACTACCCAAGGCATAACAATTTTTTCTGAGGCAGGCGGAACCTCATTAGGAGGTATGATTAATCTTAGACGGGGCTATAACTTAAACTCTAGAAATATTCAGTACTGGACACCCGAAAACCCGAGTAATGACTTCCCACGACCTCGTGTACGTGGACATGATTACTCCACCCCGATGGGTTATTTCGATGCTAGTTTTATCCGCGTACGTAACATAACATTTGGATATTCTCTAGCGGATACTTTTACTAACCGGCTCGGAATCACACGTGCGCGCATTTATGGTGGCGTACAGAATCCGTTTACATTCACGGAATTCCCGGGCTTAGATCCTGAGGGTGCCCGAAATCACGATATGCCGAATTATCGCACCTTTTTACTTGGTTTAGACATTACCTTTTGACCGCATTAAAAATGAAAAAGCATTTCTATCTAATTTATATGGGAGCCTTTATGGCACTGCTGGCACAAAGTTGTGCCGATCTAAGTGAAAATATGATTACAGATACCGTCGCAGACGTACAATTTTCTACCCCAGAAGGCATAAATGAAGCACTTATAGGTGCTTACCAGCCTTTGCGTTGGTTTTATGGAAGGGAACCGGGTATGCTCATGAACCTCTATGGTACCGATCTTTTTCAAGAAGGCCAGAGCTACAATTCTTGGTGGGATTCCTACGGGCCAGGTTTAAACGCTTCTACTCGCTTGGAGCCCTCAGGAGGGATATTAGTCTGGGAGCATTTTTATCAAGGAATTAATTACGCAAATACGGTCATAAGTCGTGCTCCGAACGTTTCAGGTCTCGAACAATCTATAAGGGAACGTTACATAGCTGAAGCGAAGTTTCTTCGTGCACACTATTACTTCGTATTGGTGCAACATTTTGGTGCTATTCACCTCACTTTGGAAGAAACGAAAGAAGTAGAATTAGAGGCCTATAGAATGCCGGAAGAAGAAATATATGCTGCTATTCTTGCAGATTTGATAGACGCAAGTGAACACCTTCCCGTGCAACAGACTCAGTTTGGTAGGCCTACACGCTATGCTGCAATTAATCATTTGGCTAAAGTTTACCTCACAAAAGGAGATTTCGATCAGGCAGCTACACATGCGATCGATGTGATCGAAAATGGCCCCTATCGCTTGTTAGATAATTATGCAGATGTTTTTGACCCCTTTAACCAGCGACATGAAGAGGTGATATGGTCTGTACAATGGGGAGATAACCCAGAAGTAAACAATCCAGGTAATGAGCTTCAGCGTTTCTTTAGTCCACGTCAGTGGTTGCTGCCGGGTTTGATTGGAGATGATACTTATCATGTGGGTATCGCCCGCTTTTGGCCTACAGACTATGCCCTAACAACTCTATTTGGAAATGATTACCGAAAGGAAGGACTCCATATTCGAAATGACGCACGTTACAAGGAAACATTTAAAGAGGTTTGGCCTTACAATGACGCCCCAAATATCCCAGCAGGAAGAGCCTTAGGAGATACTGCAGCTTGGTTTACTAATGATCCGTTTATGCAGGAGTTATCTGATGACCAAGTAGCTGCTCTTCCATACCGTTTGATTCGAATCCAAGATAGAAATGATGTTTTCTCACCTACTATTCAGAAGCATCGCTATCCGAGACTTCGAAACAATGGAAGAGATTATATGTATATGCGACTAGCAGAAACTTACCTAATCGCAGCTGAAGCCTTAATGTTCCAAGGTAAGCGAGCTGAGGCGCTTAATTATTTCAACGTAGTAAGAAAACGAGCAGAAATACCCGGAACGAGCATTCCATTACTAAAAGAGGAAGAGTTAGATATCGATGCCATATTAGACGAAAGAGGTAGGGAGCTCGCAGGGGAATTGCACAGATGGCCAGACTTAAAACGAACGGGTAAGCTTTTAGAACGAGTGCGAAAGTATAATCCAAATGCCGCGAGCCTCATACGAGAACATCATGTACTAAGACCTATCCCTCAGTCTCAAATAGACCGAACAAGTAATCATTTTCCTCAAAACCCTGGTTACTAAGATAAAAAAACAAGGTCTTCGATCTATATTTTTTCGCGCAAAGGCTCCTGATGAGTCTTTGCGTTTTTTATAAATGCCCAACGGAAGGCCTCACATTCCTCGCGGGTGGGGCGGTAGCTGCTGCCTGAGGGAGGTATGCCTAGCTTTTTGCGGATGCGTAAAAATAAAGAAGAAGCTAAGGTCAGTTTTCGGTGCGCTCAAATTTCTTAAAATCTATTAAAATTTCGTTGCTTCCCCTAGTTTTTAGGCGTTGGCATTTGTTTTCTAACAGGAGAAGTGTTTATTTTGGTTTTGACTTATGTGTAGAAAATATTTTAAATAATTAATGTTTTAGCTGATTTCGTATGCGTACCTTGCGTTTTTCCTTACTTTTCATGCTGCTGGTGTTTTTCGTTACCCAAGCGCCTCTATTCGCCCAAAAGGCTAGTGAGGATCCCTATTTGCAGGCTATTTTAAGTTATTTTCAGGAGCTGGAAGCCAATAATCCGCGCGAGCGAGTGCATCTGCATCTGGATAAGCGCACCGTGACACCCGGGGAAACGGTCTGGTTTAAGGCCTATCTGACGGCCGGCAGCCGACGTCTTCCATCCCCACTTAGCCAAGTGCTGTATGTGGTGCTCTTCGATGGTGATGGACAAAAGGTGGAGGAACAGAAGATTCAACTCCAAGGTGGTCATGGACATGGTGCGCTTACCCTGCCTAATTTCGCAGCTGAAGGCCTGTACCGCGTCAAGGCCTACACCGCTTGGATGGAAAATTTCGGTGATGATCATTTTTTTTCTGCCGGCATCCAGGTAGTAGATGCGGAGAACGACAGTTTTTACCCTCTTTTCGAGGTGCTCGATGTGGTGGAAGGAGAGGACAAGTTGACCTATGAAATTCTCCTTCAGGCCGGGAATAAAGGCGGGCAGCCACTGGCGAATGCCGCTTTGCGCTACGCGCTTTTTGCCGAAGGCGAGCAGGTCCGGGAAAGTGAGCTGCAGCTAAATAGCCAGGGGGAGGCGCAGTTTCAGTTTAGCTGGGAAAAGCAGCCATTCAAGAAGCAGTATATCGAATTTTATTTTGTCGAAAACGAGTCCTATGAGGTGAGCAAGCGCTTCGCTATTCCCTACTCGTTTCACCAGGTGGATGTGCAGCTTTTACCTGAAGGGGGCCATCTGGTGGACGGCTTTAAGCAGACAGTGGCATTTCGCGCGCAATATCCGGATGGCAGTCCTGCCGAGGTGCTCCTGCGGGTGCAGCAGGGGGAGGAACTCACAGAGGTGCCTACCGTTTTCTCGGGTATGGGTGAGTTTAGTCTGCAGGTGGCCCGTGATGCTGCGCTCACGATAGAGGCTAAGGACCCCAGTTCTGAGGCCCGCTTTCCGCTAACACTGCCTGAAATTCAGGAAAAAGGGCTTGTACTTCAGCTGGTGGACAGGCCAGACCTGAACTATGTGACGGTTTTTATTCAGGGCAATGTGGAGGAGGACCTGGTACTGATTAACCAAAGTGAAAATCTAATTTCTTTTATGGTGCCGGGGGTGCTGACGAATGGCATCTGGGGCTCACGCATCCCGAAAAATACGCTTTTTCCTGGGGTGAACACGCTCACAGTGGTGACACGTGCTGGCAAACCTCTTTTAGAGCGCCAATATTTCCATGAGGAGGAGGAAGCCGTTTTCGAGGTGACTGTTCGAGATGAATCTTCTGGGAAGGGACCCCGTGCAGCGCAGCGCTTAGCGCTTCAGTTCGCAGAAGAGGAGGAAGGCCTGCCGGCCAAAGTTTCCGTAGCGGTCTTGGATGCGGCGCAGTCGGAGGACCCCACCTCTATGCCTGAAAACATATACACGTCCCTCTTTTTAGCGGGAGATCTGAAGGGAAAAATCCATCATGCGGCCTACTATTTTAAGGATAAGTCTGAAGAGACCTTGCGTGCACGCGACTTGCTGATGCGTACACAGGGCTGGCGGAAGATCAACTGGCAGCAGGTGCAGGAAATGGAGTTTCCGGAGGTAAAGCGCCTGATCGAGCGCGGCATTAACATCGAAGGACGCGTGGAGGAGTTGGAAAGTTCTCGGCGGGGCTTGCGCGGGGGTTCCATAAGCGCGATTTACGACGATGGGGAGGGCATCATCCAGACGAGCTTCGGAGAGGATGGGCGCTTTATTTTCGTAGAGATGGACTATTTCGATACGACGACGGTGGTGCTGTCGGCGAAGGACGAGCGTAAGGGGGAGTTTGTGAAAATCGTTTTAGAGGTTCCGGAGAGCTACTTCACTGCGCTAGATCCGGAGGTTTTGGCCCCGGGCCAAATTCCAGCAGCGCTGCTGGCCACTTTTAATGCGCGTCGCCTCATGAATACCATGCTGGACGAGGAGCGGCTCATCGACTTGGAGGCGGTGACCATTCAGGCGGAGACGATTCAGGCCGAGGACGAACGGCAGCGGAAGATTTATGGAGATGGTGATGTGACCGTACGGACAGACGATATCCCTGGTGCGGAGGGCTTTGTGAACGTGTTGCAGATGCTGCAGGGGCGTGTGGCCGGGGTGCGCATCGTGGCCACTACGTTAGGGGCTTCGGTGCAGATCAGAGGTGTGGGCTCTGTGCAGGGCGGTACGGATCCGCTGTTTCTTATCGATAATCAGCCCGTGGACATCGAGACGGTACTGACGATTAATCCGCGCGATGTTTCGTTTATCGATGTGTTTAAGGATCCTGCGAGGGCGGCGATTTTCGGCTCTCAGGGAGCAAATGGAGCGATCGCGATTTACATGAAGACAGGTGCTGAGCGAGCGCAGGCCAATTCCCCCGGGACGCTGCTCACCCGACAAGGGGGCTTCGCCATTCCGCGCGAATTTTATGTACCGGCATACGATGAGGAGGAGAAAAAAAACTTCTTAAACGATAAGCGGGTGACACTTTTCTGGGCGCCCGAGGTGGAGCTAGTCCCTGGCGAAACCGCTTACTTGGATTACTTTAACAGCGATGAAGCACCCAAGCATTTCGTGGTGGTGGAAGGCATGGATGAGGTCGGCCGCATTACGCGTAAAGTGCTGAGGCTGGGGGGTGACTAAGTGTGACATTTGGGGTTTTTCGTAAAATGCTTTAACTTAAAGGACGATTGACGAGGAAATCCATGGAAAATATCATTAGTTATTTCGAAACGATTCCTTCAAGCCACCGGACGCTTTTATTAGTCGGTGGCTTGACCTTATTTTGGGTACTGGAGTACCTGATTCCACTGTTTACTTTTTCGTATACCAAGTGGAAGCATGCGCGTACGAATCTTTTTTTGACGCTGACGACGGTGCTGGTCAATTTACCCCTGGCCTTTCTTTTGGTAAAGGCGGCGGACTGGGTGGTGGCTGAGGAGTTTGGTTTGCTCTACCTGGTGGAGCTACCGCTGTGGGCCTTTGTGTTACTGGGGATTCTGTTGATGGATTTAATCGGTGCTTATTTTATTCATTGGCTGGAGCATCAGGTCAAGTGGATGTGGCAGTTTCATCTGGTGCATCACACAGATCGGCATGTGGATACCACCTCTGCTAATCGCCATCATCCCGGGGAGTCGGTGCTGCGCTTTGTGTTCACCCTGTTTGCTGTTTTGATAGTAGGGGCACCTATTTGGATGGTGATGATGTATCAGTCGCTCAGCGTGGTGCTGACGCAGTTTAATCATTCGAATGTAGCGTTACCGCTGGCGGTGGACCGCGCCCTGGGCTGGGTATTTTGCACTCCAGGCATTCACCGTGTGCACCATCACGAGCAGCAGCCGCTGACAGACTGCAACTACGGTAATATTTTTTCTTTTTGGGACCGGCTTTTTGGGACTTACAGGGCGGTGGATAACCGAACCCTGCGGTATGGGCTCGACACACACCCAGATCCAAGGGAAAGTGATGACATTTGGACGATTTTAAAGCTGCCTTTCCAGCCTTATCGAAAGCCGCCGCATCGGGCAGAGCTTGTGCCTGGTCGTACGGAAGAAAAATCGGGGTTGAGCTGAAATTATCCCCTTATTAGGATGTTGTTACGGCTAAAGGGAATCAAATGAGCGGGAAGTGTGCGGGCTTTTCGCTCTTTTTTCTTTGCGCGGAGCGCCAAATAGGGCGAAGAAAAATAGGTACATCAGTAGATATGTTTTCTCTCATAGGATCCATGCGTGTATTTTCTCCGTATCTTTCCCCAAAATTTCTTCGAAATCTTCTATATGAAAAAAACTTCTACGCTGTTTTTTTTCGGTTTTCTACTGGTGTTTTTCGGTGGAATCCTAGTCCCATCTTTTGCGCAGCAGCTACGTGAGATCCAAGGGCAAGTGCTTGATGCGGAAGAGCGGATTCCTCTTATCGGGGTAAATGTGTTTTATCTCGTCGAGGGCCAGGCGGTGGGTGGTACCACGGACCTGGAAGGCTTTTTTATTTTGCAGGTGCCTGAAAGTCTGGGCCAGTTAAATTTTTCTTATGTGGGCTATGAAAATAAGCAGGTGACCCTGTTTCCGCAGCAGTTCAACTATGAGGTTCTCCTCAGTCCGGGTGAAAGCTTATCTGAGGTGGTGGTGACTGCCTTAGGGATCGAGCGGCAGTACCAGAACCTCGGCTATTCCTTGCAGCAGGTGCGTGGCAGTGAGCTGAGTGAGGTAAAGTCGGTGAATGTAGTGGATAATTTGGCTGGTCGTGTGGCGGGTGTTACGGTGACGCAGGGCTCCACAGGAGTGGGCTCTACTTCGCGTATCAGCATTCGTGGGGAATCGTCTTTTACGAATAACAATCCGCTCTTCGTGCTGGATGGGATGCCGATTAATAATGCTACCCTAGTTAATATTACCGATGATACGGCGAATGGGTTTATGGAGGTGGATTTCGGAAATGGCGCGATGGATATCAATCCTGACGATATCGAAAGTGTGACCATCTTAAAGGGGCCTTCTGCGGCGGCGCTTTACGGGGCTCGAGCGGCTAATGGGGTGATTCTGCTGACGTCGAAAAAAGGGGAGGGCCAAAAAGGCATAGGTGTGAGTATGAATACGAGCTTATTTTTCGACCGCCCCTTTCGGCTGCCGCAGTTCCAAAATGAATTTGGCCAAGGCAATTCCGGGCAGTTCGCATTTCGCGATGGGCTCGGTGGCGGTGTAAACGATAACATCACCTTCAGCTGGGGGCCGCGACTGGATGCAGGCTTGCTCATCCCGCAGTTTGATAGTCCGGTGACGTTACCGGATGGTACTGTGGTTCGCGGGGGTGATACCCGCGTGCATGGTGGTCTTCCGATCACACCGACACCTTTCGTTTCGCAGCCGAATAATGTGCGTGATTTTTTCGAGCTGGGTACCACGACCATACATAATGTAGCGCTGACAGCTGGAACGGACAACTTTAGCTCGCGGCTGTCCTTTACGGATCTAAACAGTGACTCGTTTATTCCAGGGGTAAACTTGCGCCGCCGCTCGGTGAATGGAAATTTCACTTTTCAGCCCATCGAAAAGCTGAAAGTAGTGGGGAACTTTAATGCATTGACGACGGGGAGTGATAATCGCCCTGCTACCAAGTACGGGTCGGAGAATATTAACTATGCTATGGTCGGCTGGATGGGCCGGCAGACGAACATCAACTCCTTAAGGGATTTTTGGCAGCCCGGTTTAGAAGGCATTCAGCAGTTTTCGTATAACTATACGTTCTTCGACAATCCTTTCTTCACGCTTTTGGAGAATAGAAATAGCTTCGACCGTTTTCGTGTGATCGGAAATGTGGCGGTGAGCTATGAGTTAAATGACAACTGGTCTTTCTTGGCGCGTTCGGGTGGCGAGCGTCAAAATGAGGAGCGTGCCTTCCGTCGTGCTTTTAGTTCGAATCGTTTTCCGTTGGGGGCTTTTGCGGAGCAAACCTTCTTTTATCAGGAGACCAATAGTGATCTTTTAGTGAATTATAAAAACACGTTTGGCAACTGGGACATCGCGATCTCAGGGGGTGCAAACCGGATGGATCAGCTTGCAGAGATGACGCAAGCCCAGACGTTACAGCTGGCACAGCCAGGGATTTTTACTTTGGCGAACGCCGCCAGCCCGATACAGTATTTTCAAGACTTCGGTAGAAAGCGGATAAATTCCCTTTATGGCTTCGCTAAAATAGGCTTCAAGGATTATCTTTTCGTGGACATTACGGGAAGAAATGACTGGTCTTCGGCCTTGGCGAATGCTGATGGCACGAACCCCACGGGCTTTTTCTATCCGTCGGTGTCTACGGCTTTTATTCCGAGTAATTTTTTCCAGCTTCCGGAGGCGATTAACTTCATGAAGGTGCGTGCTAGCTATGCAGAAGTGGGGAATGATACGGGTCCTTTCCAGACGATAGGTACTTTTCAGCCGCGCGTTCCTGTGGCGGGTAATCCTACCTTCAGCGAGCAGCAGGTAATCCCTAATGCCAACTTGCGCCCTGAGCGGATATCCAGCTGGGAGTTTGGGACGGATTTGCGCTTGTTACGGAATAAAATTGGGATTGACTTCACTTATTTCAATATGCTGACACGGGATCAAATCATCTCTCAGCCGATCGCCAATAGTTCAGGCTTTGATTTCCGGAACATCAACGGGGGTGCAGTACGGACTTTCGGGTATGAGGTCATGTTAGATTACAAGCCTATTCGCAGTAAAAATCTATTTTGGAACATTAATTTAAATTTCACTCAGTTTACGAATCGTGTGGAATCATTGCCTGGGGGTTCTTTTGTGCTGGATTTTAATCGCGTGTATGATAATGTGAATCAGACGGTTTGGTACATTGTGTCCGAGGGTGGTCGTCTGGGAGATATGTGGGGAACTGGATACTTACGTGATGAGCAGGGGCAGTTTATCGTCAATGAGCGGGGTGAGTTTATTAATGACAACAACCTGCGGCTGCTGGGTAATTATAATCCAGACTTTATGATCGGTATCGCGAACTCCGTTACGTATAAGAATTTTAGCTTGTCGGCATTACTGGACTGGCGCATCGGGGGGCAGGTGGTTTCCAGAACAACAGCTTTCGCGGGTGCTGGGGGGCAGTTGATCGAAACGGTGAACCGGCCGGAAGAAGGGATTATCGTGCCGGGTGTGGTGAATATTGGGACTGCGGAGAGTCCGAACTTTGTGCCGAACACCACTCCAATTCCTGCGGAGACCTTTTTCCGTCAGTTCTATGACCGAAATAATGAGGAAAACAATACCTTCAGCGCAGACTTTCTTCGCCTGCGCGAGCTGTCGATCGGCTATGACATACCTGCTGACTTTTTAAAGAAGCGGGCTAAGTCGGCGCAGGTCGCACTGATCGGTCGGAATTTGTGGATGTGGAGTCGTATTCCTCATTTTGATCCGGAGCAGGTATCCTTTCAGCGTCAGAGCGTCCAAGGGGGTGTGGAAGACATGGCCTATCCGACGCCGCGAAGTATGGGAGTTCGTTTACAGGTTAACTTTTAATTCCGAAAAGACATGAAAGCCATTTATATACGTATTCAGACAGCCTGCCTTTTAATCGTGTTAAGCTTAGGGGGCTGTGATCAAAATTTTACGGAGATCAACACAAATCCTACGGTACCGGTGAGTGTGCAGCCGGAGTTTTTACTGCGTCAGGTGTTATTTGATTACATCGAAAATGCATCTCATGAGGGGTTTGTGGCGGGGAATCTCCTTGGTCAGTACTTTATGGCTGTGGACTTTAACCTCTTCGATCGGCATAGTTTGACGCAGCCGCAAAACGGGGGGAATCCTTGGCCTTTTCTCTTTGAAAATCTTCGGGATAATGAAAACTTATTGGCTTTATCACGTGAAAACCCTGTTTTTCAAGTCTATGAGGGTCCGGCGCTGGTGCTTCGTGCGTTAATGTTCGCCCAGCTCACCGACTTATACGGCGATATTCCTTATAGTGAGGCGCTTCAAGGGCGTACGGGAGGGATTACCCAGCCGCGTTACGATGCACAGGAGGATATTTACTTGGGTGAGAATGGGCTTATCGCTACGCTGCGGGAAGCGGTGGAAAAGTTGCAAGCCGCTGCGGGGGCACCACAGGGATTGGCTGGCGATATTTTATTTCGTGGAGATTTAAAAAAGTGGGAGCGCTTCGCAAATAGTTTACGCTTCAAGCTCTTGATGCGTATTTCAGGGGCCGTCGATGTTCGTGCTGAGCTGCAGGCGATGTGGGCTGCTGGTGAATTGATTTTAGCTCCAGAGGACGATGCTTTTTTCAACTTCACCGCTGGGCAGCCGAATAATTTTCGATTGGTGACGGCTCGTGTAGGGGATTTTAATTTATTTTTGATGTCAGAAACGATGGAAGGCATCTTAAATCGCTTCGAAGATCCACGTGCGGGGCGTTATTTCCGGCCTACGGCTAACGATCCTCAGGCATTTCGTGGATTGCGAAACGGGCAGGATGCCTCGCAGCTCTCGATCTCGATAGCCGATTTCAGTCTTTCCGGTCGAATTTTCCGTGAGGAAGGTGGGGCGATGCGCGGGCAGTTTCTGACGAGTTTCGAGCAGAAGTTTTTCGTGGCTGAGGCCATGCAGCGGGGTCTGCTTTCAGGCGATCCGCAGCCCTGGTATGAGGCGGCGGTGCAGGAAGCTTTTGCCTTCTGGCAGGTACCTTTACCGGCTACCTACTTGAGTCAGGGTCCTGCGTCCTTTGCGACAGCAGCAGATAAAATCGAATTAATTATGGTGCAAAAATGGTTGGCTATGCCGGTAAATTTCTATGAAGGCTGGACGGAGCATCGTCGCACAGGCTTTCCGGCTTTACTTCCGGTGGCGGCCTCTTTAAATAATGGGGTGATGCCGCGTCGTATGCCCTATCCGGCTACCGAGGATGCGCTGAACAATGCTAATTTCCAGAAGGCTGCAGCGGCCACGGAGGGCAATAGTTTTAACGTAGACGTTTGGTGGGCGAAGAGATAGCAGTAGAGAGTTCCCTTTATGTGCTTGGGTTACAGTGGGGCATGGTGCTGGTGGGCTTTGGGGCGCTCCTGTACTATGCCCCTTTGGCCACGAGTGCCTATGAGTTCTTTCGAGGCGCTAAAAAGCATCAGGAGACCGGTTTTTGGGCGTTGACGGCCAGCTTGGTCATCTCTTGGCTTTTTGCTAAGTCCATTATGAATGCTGCCGACTTGGGATATGCTTTTGGGTTGGTGGGTGGCTTGGCCTATGCGACCTATTATTTGAGTTTTTTATTGACGGGGGGGATCCTTTACAGGCTCCGCACCCGCTTTGGTGCTACGAGTTTGCATCAGTTTTTAGGCAGTCACTATGGGCGTAGTGCCTTAGTGGTGTTCAGTTTGCTCCTGGCGGTGCGCCTTTTGAATGAAATTTGGTCCAATGCCATGGTAATCGGCTTGCACTTTGGCCCGCAGGGCAGTGCTCCCTATGTGCTTAGTATAGTCGTTTTTACCGCCTTAACGCTTGGGTATACGCTGAAGGGCGGGATGAAAAGCAGTATTTTTACCGATGTCATCCAGATGATTCTCTTCATCGGCCTTTTGGCTTTTATTTTAGGGCTTTTATTTCCAGAGATGGCCCGGCAGGAGCGCTCTTTCCTGGAAGGTAGCGTATGGTCTTGGGCGACGGGATTAAACTTGCTGCTGGTAGCGCTTTTACAGGCGCTGAGTTACGGTTTTCATGACCCGGTGATGACGGATAGAGGCTTTTTGGTGCGTCCGAAGAAGGCTTTGCTGGCTTTTGGGCTGGCCGGCATCTTGGGAGCGCTTTGTATTATCTGCTTTTCCTTTACGGGGGTTTTCGCGCGGGGGCTACCTATGGTGGGGGTGAGTCCTACGGTGGCTGTGACCCGTTATTTCGGAATAGGGATGCTGCTGGTGGTGAATGCGATTATGCTGACTTCTGCGGCCTCCACCTTGGATTCGACCTTTACTTCTTTCACCAAGCTGCTGAGTCGAGATTTACGGCTATTTCCAAGGGCAGGGGTGCAGATTTCGAAAGGGCGGCAGTTGATGGCTGTAACGGCTGTGCTGGGTAGCTTGCCGCTACTTTTCTCGCCCTCCTTGCTTTCAGCCAGCACGATTAGTGGCACGATGGTATTAGGTCTGGGTCCGGTGTTTTTGTTGCCGCGAAAGCGGGCCATGCATCCTCTTGCATTTCACCTGCCAGTGGTTTTGGGCTTTTTGGCGGGTCTGGCTGTTATTTTCGCTCCTGAGGAGAGTAGTTGGTACTTTACTACTGGTCCCTATGCGGGATTGCTTTTCTTTAATGTCCTTGCCTTTATAGGCGGCTTTCTTCTCTTTGTTCCATTATCTTATTTGACGTATGACCCTCGAAAAAACACTAAGTTGGCGACAAGCGGCACCCGATGAGTTACTGCTTTTTGGCGGTGTTTACAGTAATTTATCCGCCTTACGTGCGCTTCGTGAGCGTGCGGAGGTGCTTGGGATAGCTCCTTCAGCGTGTTTTTGTACGGGCGATGTGGCGGCCTATGGGGCTTTTCCGGCGGAATGCTATGCGCTATTGGAAGATTGGGGCGTGCATGCCATACGGGGCAATGTCGAGGATCAGTTGCTTTCTGGGGAGAAAGATTGTGGATGCAATTTTGAGGAAGGGAGTACCTGCGATATGTTGAGCAAGCATTGGTTTCCTTTCGTGCAGCGCCGCATTGGGGCACGTCAGCTGGCGTTTATGGAAGGCATGCCGCAGCTGTTACGGTGGGACTGGCAGGGGCTGCGGGTAGTTTTGCTGCATGGGGGCTACCCCGATCAGAGTGCCTTCCTGTTTCGTTCCAGTCCTGCTGCAGAAAAGGCAGCCTTGCTTGACCTGCTAAAGGCAGATATTGTTATTGCCGGGCACTGTGGGCTGCCCTTTTACGAGGAGCTGGAGAATGGTCTTTGGTTAAACCCGGGCGTTATCGGCATGCCTGCGAATGACGGTGGTACTCATACCTGGTTTGCGCGCCTTCGTGCGCAAAAGGGGGGTGTTTATGTGGCTTTCGAGCGCCTTGCTTACCCTTATTTGGAGGCGCAGGCAGCTATGCGTGCGGCCTGTTTGCCGGAAGCCTATGCGCTGACCTTGAGTACGGGGATTTGGGACAACTGTGACATTTTGCCGGAGGCAGAGGCCCGACAGCAGGGCTGCTCTCTAGCGCTTCCCGAAGGATTTTTCAGGGTTTTTTCTAGTCGTTAAGTTCG